>CABRHR010000045.1 GCA_902470835.1 uncultured Collinsella sp. | reverse complement strand
CACTATCCTCTTCGTCGGCAGCGTCAGATGTGTATAAGAGACAGGGCCTGACCGTTGTTATGGTTTCGCACAGCATGGATGACCTGGCAAATTGTTGTGACCGTATCGTCGTGATGAACGAGGGCGCGGTGTTTGCCGAGGGAACGCCCTCGCAGGTTTTTGCGCACGCGGACGAGCTCAAGTCGATCGGCCTGGGCGTTCCTGCCGCCCAGCGCATGGCGCTGGCGCTCGCGCAAGCCGGTGTGCCGCTCCGCTGCGACAAGCTTTATACGGTTGAGGCACTGGCCGACGAGTTGGCCGGCTTGCTACCGGGCTGCGCGGACGGGCCTTTGAGGGTTCCGTGCCAGGCCGGTTCCAAGGCGCCCACGCGAGAGGAGGGCTGCTAATGGAGGCGTTCTCATTTGGCAGCTACTATCCCGGGGATAGCGCGGTGCATCGCCTGGATCCGCGCACTAAGCTGCTCCTAGGTTTCGCATTTCTGATCACCGTGCTCACTGTCGGAATCTTCCGCGGGTTGGTTCCGGTCGCAATGTTTGTCGTGCTGGTCTATGTCGCAGCCCGAGTGCCGTTGCGCCGGGTCCTATCATCGATGGCACCACTGCTGGCGATTGTCGTAGTGGTCGCGGTACTCAACCTGTTTTCCGACCAGAGTGGCCGCACCCTGTGGCAGCTTGGCTTTTTGCAGGTGAGCGAGGGCTCGCTGCGTTCTGCGGCCTTTATGGCGTGCCGCCTGACGTTGATGATGGCCGGCATGAGCGCCATTACGCTAACCACGCCCACACTCGACCTCACCGCGGGCTTTGAGCGCCTGCTCGCGCCGTTTGCGCGTGTGGGAATTCCTGCGCACGAGCTCGGCATGATCATGGGTATCGCGTTGCGCTTTATGCCGCAATTTGCCACCGAGATGAAACAGACGGCCGATGCGCAGGCGAGCCGCGGTGCGCGCGTGACGGGAGGCCCGCTCGGCGGTGTGCGTATGCTCGGCAGTGTGGCGATTCCGCTGTTCACGGGCGTGTTCCGTCATGCCGAGACGTTGTCTGCCGCCATGGATGCCCGTTGCTATCATGGCGAGCAGGGCCGCACACGTCTGCATGCGCTTGCATTTGGCCGCGGCGATGCGTTGGCGGCGGTGGTGACGGCGTTGCTGCTCATCTGCGTCATCGTCATCAATCTTCAACTTGTTTAGGCGCGATTCGAGCGCAGAAAAGGGGTCCCTATGACCGACAACGACCGCACAGCTCAGCTTGAGCGCGCCTGTTCGTATCTCAGGCGCATTCCGGCGTGGTATCTGGCCACGACCGATGTGGCCGACGGGCATCAGCCTCGCGTGAGGCCGTTTTCGTTTGCCATGGTCGATGACGGTAAGCTGTGGTTTTGTACGTCGCGCGACAAAGATGTGTGGGCGGAGCTGAGTGCGAATCCCAAGTTTGAGCTCTCGGGCTGGAAGCCGGGGGAATGTTGGATCGTATTGACCGGCGAAGCCGCACTTGAGGACGACGCAGTTGCGAGCGACAAGGTGCGTCAAGCGGGTTTTAAGCACATGATGGGCATCGGCGAGGAGCACGAGAGTGCCAACGACGGCCGCCTTGCTTTCTTTTCGGTCCGCAACATTGCCGCGCGGTTCTGTGATATCGACGGCAGCGAGGAGCGCCTGGAGCTCTAGCTCACATAAGCCAGGCTCCCAAACTGGCTAGTACAGGAGGAAACGTGGGCGGATTGAATACGGTGCTGGAGTATCTGACGTCGGTGCCGGCGTGGTATCTGGCGACGAGTGTGGACGGGCAGCCGCATGTGCGTCCGTTTTCGTTTGCGCAGATTCAAGACGGCAGGCTGTGGTTTGTGACGGCGCGCACCAAAGATGTGTGGCAGGAGCTGCTGCAAAACCAGCGCTTTGAGGCCACGAGTTGGTGGCCGGGCCATGGTTGGTTGATCCTGCGCGGGCGTGCGGGGCTGGAAGACCGGGCTTCGAGTGAAATGCGCGAGGCCGGTTGGAAGCATCTTGAGCGCTTGAGCGAGCACTATGAGGGACCTAACGATCCCACGCTCGTCTTCTTTAGTGTCGAGGATCCCAAGGCTTTTATCTGCAATCACGACGAATGGGTGCCGGTCGAGCTCTAGCCAGCTGGCTCATCCTAACAACTTGGTTTTCGCATGGGCGGGCCCCGTATTGCCCGGCGCCGTTAGGAGCGCCGGTCAATACGGGGCCCGCTCCATTTGTCAATTCCTTCAAGCGAATGTGTCGGGAATGTTTCAATGCATGAATATGCAAGCCATTTACGTGTTCATGCATCTTTTGGTGCTAAAGTTTCAACCCACTTCATAACGACCGCTGCGAAATGCGCATCGGTGCATAAATCGCAGACAAGGAGTCTGATATGTCTTTGAAGGTTGGAATCGTCGGCGCGGCTGGATATGCCGGAGCCGAGCTCATTCGCCTCGTGCTCGGCCATCCCGAGTTTGAACTTGTTGCCATTACGTCCAACGCCGATGCCGGCCAGCCGCTGTCTGCGGTGTATCCGAGCTTTGCTGGCGTGAGCAATCTGGTTTTCACCACGCATGACGCCCCCGAGCTTAAGAGCTGCGATGCGGTTTTTCTTGCCGTGCCGCACACGGCTGCCATGGCACAGGTGCCCGCGCTCCTTGCCGCGGGCGTTTCCTGCTTTGATCTTTCGGCCGATTACCGTCTGAGCGACCCGTCCGTCTTTGAGGCATGGTATGCCGCCGAGCACACGAGCCCCGAGCTGCTCAAGACCCGCGCTTTCGGCCTGCCCGAGCTGTTCTGCCAGGACTTGGAGACCGCTGCATCCGACTATGCTGACGGCAAGTCCGTGCTGGTCGCCTGCGCCGGTTGCTATCCCACCGCAACGAGCCTTGCCGCCGCGCCCGCCGTGCGCGCCGGCTGGGTTGCCCAGAGCGGCCCCGTGATCGTTGACGCTATCAGCGGTGTAACGGGTGCCGGTAAGTCCTGCAACGCCCGTACGCATTTTTGCAGCGCCGACGAGAACTTGGAGGCCTACGGCGTGGGTAAACATCGCCACACGCCCGAGATTGAGCAAATCCTTGGCCTGACCGATCGCATCGTCTTTACCCCGCATCTGGCACCGCTCAAGCGCGGCCTGCTCTCCACGGTGACGATGCCGCTTACGCCGCAGGCTATCGGTACCTTGACCCTTGAGGACGTTGTCGACCATTACAAGCAGTTCTACGCCGGTCGCACCTTCGTGCGCGTACTCGATGCCGGTCAGCAGCCCAAGACGGCTTCGGTTGTCGGCACCAACGCCGCCCAGATCGGCCTCGCGCTCAACAAGCGCGCGGGCGTTCTGGTGGCGACGGGCGCCATCGACAATCTGTGCAAGGGTGCAGCAGGCCAGGCGGTCCAGTGCGCCAACATCGTCTTTGGTTTTGACGAGCGACGAGGCTTGCCCACGGTGGCGTGCCCGGTGTAGCACATTCGATTGTTAACGATTTGGTAGTCGGGTATCGAGTTGGGCGCCACTTTTAAGCTGGTCTACTAATTGCGACCGGTATGGCGTGCCAGCCGATACCCGCTTTTTTATTTGATATAAGGAGTCGTAGGGACGATGAATACCGAGCTGTTTGATATCAAGATTCGCGCCGTCGAGGGCGGCGTTACGGCTGCGGCTGGTTTTAAGGCTGCAGGCATCCACGCTGGGTTCCGCAAGAACCCCGAGCGTCTGGATTACGCGCTCGTCGTGCCCGATAAACCCTGTCCCGGTGCCGGCGTGTTTACCACCAATCGCTTTTGCGCGGCGCCCGTGCAAGTGAGCCGTGCCAACCTGGGCGGTGCCGACAAGGGCTACGGTATCATCGCCGGCGTTTCGATCAACTCTGGCAATGCCAACGCCGCCACGGGTGAGACCGGCCTTGCATGCGCGCGCGAGACCTGCAACATCGCGTCGCAGGTCATCGGCTGTGAATCCCAGCAGATCCTAGTTGCATCCACAGGCGTGATTGGACAGATTCTGTCCATCGACACATTTGAGACTGCCATTCCTGCTGCCTACGAGGCGCTCTCCGCTCACGGTGGCGCCGATGCCGCTCGCGCCATCATGACGACCGACACGCACTCCAAGGAATACGCCGTGTCCTACGTCAGTGAGGCTGCGGGTCATGCGGGCAATGTCTATACGGTAGGCGGAATGTGCAAGGGCTCGGGCATGATCATGCCCAACATGGCCACCATGATCGCAGTTATCACCACCGATGCCCCCGTCGAGCCTGCGGCACTTCATGCCCTGCTGCTCTCGACCGTCAAACAGACCTTCAACAAGGTAACGGTCGATTCCGACACCTCGACCAACGACACCTGCATCATGCTTGCCTCCGGCGCCGCTGCCGCAGATGTCGAGCCTATCGTCGAGGGCTCCGATGCTTTTGACGAGTTGGCATTTGCTGTGCACGAGGTGTGCGAGAGCCTGGCGCGCAATATCGCCGCCGATGGTGAGGGCGCATCCAAGCTTGTTACGGTCAACGTTACCGGCGCCGCCAACGACGAGGAAGCCGATATCGCCGCCCGTGCCGTTGCCAACTCGCCGCTCGTTAAGACCTGCATCGCCGGCCACGACTGCAACTGGGGTCGCGTTGCTATGGCGCTTGGCAAGTGCGGCGTGAAGTTTAATCAGGAAGACGTTTCCATCGACATGATGGGCATGCCCGTCTGTCGCGACGGTCTGACTGTTCCCTTTGACGAGGACGAGGCTCTACGGCGTTTCGAGGCGCCCGAGATCGTGATCTCGGCCGACCTGGGCGCAGGCGACGCGGCAACGACCGTGTGGACCTGCGACCTCACGCATGAGTACATCTCCATCAACGGCGACTACCGTTCCTAGATTCCAGGCACGCTGCGCATCTTGCCGCGATTGCGGACGGCGAAGCGCGGCGCGATAACGATACGAAAGACGAGGCAGATTATGAAATTCGCACGCGATTGTCGCTCGAGCGAATCCAACGAAGCAACCGCGCAGCTGCTGTTCGAAGCGCTGCCGTGGATTAAAAACCTGACCGGCAAGACGGTCGTTATCAAGTACGGCGGTGCCGCCATGGTCGACGAGCAACTGCGTCGCGACGTGATGAGCGACATCGTCCTGCTCAAGATCATCGGCATGCGCCCCGTTATCGTGCACGGCGGCGGCAAGGCCATCAACGAGGCGCTCAGCCACTATGACATCCCCGTCGAGTTTAAGAACGGCCAGCGCGTGACCACGCCGGCGACTATGGATATCGTGCGCGAGGTGCTGGGCGGCAAGGTCAACCAGGAGCTGGTTGCTGCCATCAACCACCACGGCAACCTGGCCGTGGGCGTGTCGGGCAGCGATGCCGGCACGCTCATCGCCGAGCCGCTCGACCCCGAGCTCGGTCGCGTGGGCAAAGTGACGCACGTCAACACCGACTATATCGAGCGCTTACTCGATAGCGAGTACATCCCCGTCATCGCTACCGTCGCGGCGGGGGAGGACGGCGGTTTCTTCAACATCAACGCCGACACCGCCGCCGGTGCCGTTGCCGCGGCGCTCCACGCGCATAAGGCGATCTTTTTGACCGATGTCGATGGCCTGTACAAGGACTTTAGCGACAAGGACTCGCTTATCTCCAACCTAACGCTCGACGAGGTTAACGAAATGCTCTACGGCGGCGAGGTCGATAAGGGCATGATTCCCAAGCTGCGTGCGGCCGTCGATGCGCTTACCGGCGGCGTATTTCGTGCCCACATCATTAACGGTACTACGCCGCATTCGCTGCTCCTGGAGCTGCTGACCGATGCCGGCGTCGGCACCGTGATCCATTCCACCGAGACGGCTTACGAGTTCGATACGCATCCGCATCCGCTTTCGACGTTTGCTGCGCGTCTGGCCGAGAACCTTGACGAGGTCGAGAAGCTTCAGACGGTCTAGCTGACCCGCAGCCGCCCCATTCCTGCACCCATAGCCCCGCGCCGTCTGGCGCCCAACGAAAGGCATCCCATGTCACTTGCAGCTCAGCAATCGCTTGAATCCCATTACGTTATGCATACCTTTGGCCGCTCTCCGGTCGAGTTTGTCGAGGGTCACGGCATGAAGCTCACCGGCGACGATGGCCGTGAGTACCTCGACTTTCTTGCCGGCATCGGCGTGTGCAGCCTAGGTCATGGCGACCCGGCTGTGCTCTCGGCGCTCGAGGCACAGACCAAAAAGCTCATGCACGTCTCCAACTATTTCTACATCGAGCAGCGCGGACAGGTCGCGGCGCTGCTGTCCAAGCTCGCTAACGACGACGTGGATGGTGCGCGCGTGCTTGCCGACGCTATTGCCGCTGGCGATGAGACCACAGCCGCCGCGCTCGGTGCCCCGGCTGCGGATGAGCAGGTTTGGGAGACCTTCTTTGCCAACTCCGGCGCCGAGGCCAACGAGGGCTCGATGAAGCTCGCGCGCCTGTACGCCAAGCGTGTCGGTAACGGCGGCAACACCATCGTGTGCATGCGCGGCGGCTTCCACGGCCGTACGCTCGAGACCATTGCCGCCACCATGCAGGATTGGCTGCAGGACAGCTTCCGCCCGCTGCCGGGTGGCTTTGTGGCCTGCACGCCCAACGATGTCGATGAACTGCGTGCGATCTTTAAGCAGCTGGGCAGTGAAATTTGCGCCGTGATGCTCGAGCCGATCCAAGGTGAGAGTGGCGTGCACCCCATGACCGAGGAGTTTATGGCGGCAGCGCGCGACCTGGCACACGAAGTGGGCGCCGTGCTTATCGCCGACGAGGTCCAGTGCGGCATCTTCCGCTCCGGCAAGCCATTTGCATTCCAAACCTATGGCGTGGAGCCTGACATCATGAGCCTTGCCAAGGGCATTGCTGATGGCGTGCCCATGGGTGCCGTCGTGGCAAAGAAGGAGATTGCCGACGTGTTTAAGCCGGGCGACCACGGCTCGACCTTTGGCGGTAGCTGCTTGGCCATCGCGGCGTGTGCCGCGACGCTCTCCGCGCTTGTACGCGGCGATTATGCCGAGCATGCTGCCAAGGTGGGCGCCTATATGGAGCAGGCGCTGGCTAAGCTTCCGCATATGGTAGAGGTGCGTGGCCGTGGCCTGATGCTCGGCTGCGATCTGGATGAGGCCGCAGGGGATGCGCATGACGTGGTGGCTCGTGCGCTGGATGCCGGCGCTGTGATCAACGCCACGGGCGCTCACACGCTGCGCTTCTTGCCGCCGCTTGTGTGCGAGGAGGCCGACGTGGACAGCCTGATCGAGGTTCTGTCGGGCGTTTTGGCCTAGTGCGAGCAAATTTAGCCGCTTGGAACGGGTTCCGGGTTGTTGACGTGCCATATACGGCACGATTGGGCGATCCGGAGCCCGTTTTGTTGCCGATTTGCGAGGGCCAAAAGCCCCTCTGGTCAAAAAATGCCAAATATGAGTACGGGCACCAATTGTGTAGCATATAAATTAGACGCAATTTGACGAGTTGGGCCACATATGTCCAGTTTCGTTGCCAGAAAAATGCCCATCCGGACCGTTATCCGCTGCTTTGATGTCAAATATGCCCTCTGAAACCTCGAAAATGCTGTTACCAAAAAGGTAGCAGTACTCATATTTGACATTTTTTGACCACTGCCCTTGAAACGGGACGCACCCTGCGGGTTCGAATCCCATGCACCGGGCGCAAGCAAAAACGGTCCCCTTGCGAGGACCGTTTCCAATTCTGTGGTGGGCGATGAGGGATGTCCGCGTGCGGCTGGCGCCGCCCGCGTCCCGCTTCGTCGCTCCGCTCCTCGCGTGCTGCGCTGGAAAACGCTTGCGCGTTTCCTCAGCTCCGCACCCTGTCGGGTTCGAATCCCATGCACTGGGCCCAAAAAAGAAAGGCTCCCATTGTTGGGAGCCTATCAAATCAGTGGTGGGCGATGAGGGATTCGAACCCCCAGCCTTGTGCGTGTAAAGCACCTGCGCTAACCGTTGCGCCAATCGCCCGTGCGGAGAGAGTATAGCAAAACAATCGCCTCATTCACCTCATATCCATTAAAGGTAACTCGCGCGTGTCACAGCGGAGCTGATTCAGTTGAGATTGCCTGAACATTCCGCCCCTCTTTACGCCCTCGGGTATACTCAAAAGCTACTGATTCGATTTGATGCCCAGCAACAGCAGAGGGGATAGTATATGTGCGGTTTTGTCGGTTTTGTCGGTGGGACGGATAACCAATCCGAGGTGCTCACCAAGATGATGGACCGCATCGTCCATCGCGGTCCCGACATGGGCGGTCAGTTTATCGACGGCCGCGTTGCCCTCGGCTTCCGCCGCCTGTCGATCCTCGACCTGACCGAGGCTGGCGCCCAACCCATGGCCAATGAGGACGGTAGCGTCGTCATTGTCTTCAACGGCGAGATCTACAACTTCCAAGAACTCCGTTCCGAGCTCGAGGCCAAGGGCTACAAGTTCCACTGCGGCGCCGACACCGAGAGCCTCCTGCACGGCTACGAGGAGTGGGGCGAGGCCGTCCTCGATCGCCTGCGCGGTATGTACGCCTTCGTCATCTGGGACAAAAAGAAGAACAAGCTTTTTGGCGCCCGCGACATCTTTGGCATCAAGCCGCTCTACTACTATCCTATGGCCGATGCGGGCGACGGCGCTCCGGGCGTGCTCTTTGGCTCCGAGATCAAGAGCTTCCTGGACTACCCGCACTTCCACAAGGCGGTCAACAAAAAGGCCCTGCGTCCGTACATGACGCTGCAGTATTCGGCAACCGAGGAGACCTTCTTCGAGGGTGTCTACAAGCTGCCGCCGGCGCACTACTTTACCGTCGATATTCCGACCGGCAAGATGAACATCGAGCGCTACTGGGATTGCGATTACTCTGCCGTCGAGAAGCCGTTCGAGGAGTACGTCGACGAGCTGGACGAGGTCGTGCACGAGAGCGTCGAGGCCCATCGCATCGCCGACGTCAAGGTCGCGTCGTTCCTCTCCGGTGGCGTCGACTCCAGCTACATCGCCGCTTGCCTCATGCCCGACAAGACCTTCTCAGTGGGCTTTGACTACAAGAACTTCAACGAGACCAACTACGCCAAGGAGCTTTCCGATAAGCTCGGCGTCGAGAACGTTCGCAAGATGATTACCGCCGACGAGTTCTTCGGTGCGCTCGAGGACATCCAGTATCACATGGACGAGCCACAGTCCAACCTGTCTTCCGTGCCGCTGTGGTTCTTGGCCGAGATGGCCCGCAAGGACGTTACCGTCGTGCTTTCGGGCGAAGGCGCCGACGAACTCTTTGGCGGCTACGCCTACTACGAGGATACGGTCCCGGTGCGCAAGTACAAAAAGATGGTGCCGCTGCCCATCCGTCGCGCGCTCGGTAACCTGGCGCTGCATATGCCGTACTTCAAGGGACATAACTTCCTGGTCAAGGGTGCCGAGATCCCCGAGAAGTCGTTCCTGGGACAGGCTCTGGTATGGCCGGAGCGCGAGGTCGACGGCGTGCTCAAGCCCGAGTACAACACCGGCGACGGCGCCTTTGAGCTCGCTGCACCCATCTACGCACGCGTGAAGGGCCAGCCCGAGCTGGTCAAGAAGCAGTACCTGGACATGAACATGTGGCTCCCGGGCGACATTCTGCTCAAGGCCGACAAGATGTGCATGGCGCACTCGCTGGAGCTGCGCGTGCCCTTCCTGGACCGCAAAGTCATGGAGTTCGCCGAGCACATTCCCGATCGCTACCGCATCAACGAGAACGGCAACAAACAGGTGCTCCGCCACGCTGCCAACAAGTCGCTGCCCGATGAGTGGGCCACCCGTCCCAAGGTGGGCTTCCCGGTGCCGATTGTCTACTGGCTGCGCGAGCAAAAGTGGTACGACTATGTCAAGGAGTACTTCACCGCGCCGTGGGCAAGTGAGTTCTTCGATACCGACGAGCTCATGCACCTGCTCGATCTGCACTTTGCGGGCAAGGGCGATTTCCAGCGCAAGATCTATACGCCGCTCGTGTTCTTGGTGTGGTACAAGCGCTTCTTTATCGACGAGGACCAGCCCGCTGTTCAGGCTGCCTAGCCTCGGCTTACGAACGCCTGCGCGTAACGGCTCCTCCGGGAGCCGTTTTTGCGTGGGCGCGTTTCAGTTACTATAAAAAGCGTCCCTGCCAAATGGCTGAGAAAGGTGAAAGATGCACCATTCGGATTCCGCGACCATGACCACGGTCGATACGCTTGCCAAGCTTCTCGATGTGTGCGGCGAGCTGCGCGCATCAGAGCAGGTTGACGAGCGTGCCGTGACCGGCTGCTCGTTTGATTCGCGCGCGGTCTCGGCAGGTGACGTGTTCTTTTGCAAAGGTGCTGCCTTTAAGCCCGCGTTTTTGAGCATGGCGCTCGATGCGGGCGCTGTCGCATTTGTGTGCGAGGAGTCGCTGGTCGAGTCTCTGGAGCCGCTGGCGAAGGAGAGCGGTGCTGCGATGCTGGTTGTTGATAGTGTTCGCACGGCCATGGCCCTGTTGCCGCCGGAGGTCTACGACCGTCCCGACCACGACGTCAAGATCGTGGGCATCACCGGCACCAAGGGAAAGACCACGGCCGCTTTTATGCTCCAGTCGATTATCAAAGCGGCAGGCGAGTCCTGCGGCATGATCGGCTCGGTGAATACCGACGATGGTATCGAGTGCTACGAGAGCACCAACACCACGCCCGAGGCCCCCGAGGTCTGGCGCCATATCGCCAACTGTCGCGCGTCTGGTCGCCAGTCCATGGTCATGGAGGTCTCGAGCCAGGCGCTCAAGTACCAGCGTGTCGAGAATCTGCCGTTTGACGTGGCGTGCTTCCTCAACATCGGCCGCGACCACATTTCGCCGATCGAGCACCCGACCTTCGAGGATTATTTTGAGAGCAAACTCAGGATCTTTGACCAGGCAAAGACCGCCGTGGTGAATCTGGGCACCGATGAGGTTGACCGTGTGCTAGAGGCAGCGTCGACGGCCGAGCGCTTGGTGACCGTTGGCGTCGAGCATCCCGAGGCAAGCCTGTGGGCGAGCGATGTCCGCATGCTCGGCTTTAACATCGAGTTTAACCTGCACGGCATGAGCGCCGACGAGCCCGAGGCGGGGGAGAAGGTCCTGCTGGGCATCGCGGGCGACTTTAACGTGGAAAACGCGCTGGTCGCTATCGCCGCCGCGCGCGAGATTGGCATCGGTATCGATGCCATCAAGAAGGGCCTCTCCAAGCTGCGTGTGCCGGGCCGCATGGAGGTCGTGGAGTCGAAGGACGGCCGCGTGATTTGTGTTGTTGACTACGCTCACAACCAACTTTCGTTCCGCTCACTTTTCTCGTCGGTGAAGCGCGCGTTTCCCGCCAGCCCGGTCATCGCAGTGTTTGGCGCTGCCGGCGGCAAGGCACAGGAGCGCCGCGAGCAGCTTCCGCGCGAGGCCGCACCATATTCCGACCTGATGATCTTTGCCAATGAGGACCCGGCTCACGAGGACCCGATGAAGGTCTGTCGCGAGCTTGCCGAACATGTTCCCGACGATACGCCGAACAAGATCATCCTCGATCGCGAAGCCGCTGTGCATGCGGCGTTCAAGGCGGCGCGCGAGGAGTACATCAACCCCGATGCTCCTACCATTGTCTTACTGCTGGCAAAGGGTGACGAGGAGCTCATGCACGTGGGCGACGAGTTCGTGCCCATCGAGAGCGACCTTTCGTTGGCCAATCGCCTGATCGATGTTACCCAGTTTGACTAATGAACCATGATGGCGGCGGCGCCCTGAGTGCGCTGTCGCCATAAGCGTGTTCCCTCAATCAAAACATGCCGTCCAAGTCCAAACCCCTCTACGTAAACGGAGTAACCATGTCCCACAACACCCTGCCGACCGTTGCCGAGCTTTCGGGCGAGATGCGCGAGCGTCTGGCCAAGGTTAAGTACGTCTTTACCGATCTGGACGCCACGATGCTCGCCCCCGGCTCGTGCGTGCTGCGCGATAACGACGGCAATCCCTCGACCAAGCTCGTCGAGGCGGTTGTCGCGCTCGCTCGTGCCGGCATCCAGGTGGTTCCCACCTCGGGTCGCAACCGCACCATGATCCACGAGGACGCGCGCGTGCTCGGCCTCAACTCCTATATCGGCGAGATGGGCGGCCTGGTCATGTACGACCTCAAAGCCAACGATTGGGAGTACCTGACCGGCGACATGCCCTACGATCCCGCCTGCGGTCTCACACCGCACCAGGTGATCGAGCAGACCGGCGTGTGCGAGAAGATCCTTGCCCGCTGGTCGCACAAGATCGAGTACCACAACGACATGTCGACCGGCTACAAATACCGTGAGGTCACCGTCGGCATGCGCGGCGATGTGCCCGACGATGAGGTCCAGGCCATCCTGGACGAGGCCGGCTGCGGTCTGATCTGGGCTTGCAACGGCCATTTGACCCACCTGTCCAAGCCGACGACGCTCGAGCTTAATCGTGTCGAGGATGGCCGCGCCTTCAACATCAATCCGGCGGGTCTCAACAAGGGCGTTGCCATTGCGCGCTTCTGCGAGCACCTGGGGATCGAGCGTGAGGAGACGCTGGCGCTCGGCGACTCCGAGTCCGATTTCTACATGGCCGACCACGTGGGCACGTTCTGTTTGGTCGAGAACGGCCTGACCAGCGCCGGCGCGCCCGAGTTCTTGGACGCTTGCGATAACGCTTACGTCACGCGCGGCAAGATTGTCGACGGCTGGGTGGCAACGGCAGAGCTGCTCGTCGCGGCTCGTTCGTAGCGCGGTCCTATCGTTCTGAGCCATATCTTTTCGAGAGAGAATCTGGTGAGGTAATGTCCGATATCGAGAATCTGGCAGGCGACACGCGCCCGATTGGCGTGTTCGATTCTGGTTTGGGCGGTCTGACGGTTGCGCGCGCCATCGCGACGGCGCTGCCACACGAGTCCGTCTACTACTTTGGCGACACCAAGCGCTGCCCCTACGGCACGCGCACCGAGGATGAGGTGCGCTCGTTTGCGTTGCAGGCGGGTCGTTGGCTTTCGAAGCACGACGTCAAGATTATGGTCATCGCCTGCAACACGGCGACCGCTGCGGCCTTGCGTCTGGCCCAGCAGGTGCTCGACGTTCCCGTAATCGGTGTGATCGCGCCGGGTGCCCGTGCGGCAATCAACAGCACGCGTACGCGTCGCGTGGGCGTGCTCGCCACCAACCTCACCATTCGCTCGGGCGCCTACACGCGCGCCATTCAGGATCTAGATGCCGGCGTCGATGTATACGGCTGTCCTGCCTCGAGCTTTGTTGAGGTTGTCGAACACGAGCTCGCCTCGGGTGCACATCTGCAGGAACAGTGGCTTGAGAACGAGGACATCTTCGATACGCCTGCCGTGCGTGCGCTGGTGGGTGCCACGGTTGAGCCGCTGCGCGACCACGGTATCGATACCGTGGTACTCGGCTGTACGCATTTTCCGCTGTTGGTGGGACCTATCCGCCATGCGCTGGGGCCTGGGGTGCGCGTCGTGAGTTCCGCCGAGGAGACCACGCGCGAGCTGACCGATATCCTCACGCGCCGCGAGCAGCTGGCGGGCGACGCCGCCGAGCCGCAGCATCGTTTTGCCACGACGGCCGATAACATTGCCGAGTTTGCGGTGGCGGGCAGCTTTATCTTTGGTCAGCCGCTCAAGAGCATTGAGCATATCGATATTGATGAGCTGAAATAGATGTAAGGCAGCCGCCAAAGCCTTCGCCACATCATTTGCCGAAAGGATATTTCTATGGAGTACATGCAGGTCAACCGCGCCAACGGCCGCGCCGCCAACGAGTTACGCCCCGTTAAGCTCACCCGTGGCGTCATGAAACACGCCCACGGTTCGTGCCTGGCCGAGTTTGGCGATACGCGCGTGCTGTGCGCTGCCACCATCGAGGAGGGCGTGCCGGGCTGGCGCAAGGGCGCCAAGGCCGGCTGGGTGACTGCGGAGTATGCCATGCTGCCGGCGTCGACCGGCAAGCGCTGCAAGCGCGAGCACGCCAACCGCAAGGGTCGCTCCATGGAGATCGAGCGCCTCATTGGCCGCAGCCTGCGTACCGTCGTCAACATGAAGGCGCTCGGCGAGTACACCGTCACCGTCGACTGCGATGTGATTCAGGCCGATGGCGGCACGCGTACAGCGAGCATCACCGGCGCCTGGGTGGCGCTGCACGACGCCCTCGCCATGTGGGTCGAGGCGGGCAAGATCGAGCGCATCCCGCTTATCGGCCAGGTGGCTGCCATCTCCATGGGCGTTGTCGACGGCAATACGCTGCTTGACCTCGATTATTCCGAGGACAGCCATGCCGAGGTCGACATGAACCTCGTCGCCACCGAAACCGGTGAGATGATCGAGCTCCAGGGCACCGGCGAGCAGGCACCCTTCGACCGCAAGCGTCTCAACGCCCTGCTCGACTTGGGCGACAAGGGCATCGCGGAGCTCATCGAGCTCCAACGCCAAGCCCTCGCCTAACCTGCCAAAAAGGGACAGGTTTATTTTGGCAGGTTTTATCTGCGGAAACGCCGAACTGTAAGGTTTCTGCCGCCAAAGAGGGGAGAGGGGCCAAGGCCAATTACCCCTGGGCGGCTTTGCTATACGGACAAGGAGGCCAGCCATGGCACTTGAAAAGATTGATATCGACACGCTCGATCCGGCGGCGACCATCGTCGTGGCTACGGGTAACGCCCATAAGCTCACCGAGATCGAGGCCATTTTGGGCAAGGTCATGCCCGAGGTGCGCTTTGTGGCGCTCGGCCAGCTGGGCGATTTTGAGGATCCCGAGGAAAACGGCACGACGTTTTTGGAGAACGCCATCATCAAGGCGCAGGCCGCGGTAGAGGAGACGGGGCTTATGACCATTGCCGACGATTCGGGCTTGGTCGTTGATGCCCTGGGCGGCGAGCCGGGCGTGTATAGCGCGCGCTACGCGGGCGTGCACGGCGACGATGCCGCCAACAACGCCAAACTCCTCGTTAACCTGGAAGGCGTGGCAGATGAGGACCGCACCGCGCGCTTTATGAGCGTCGTCGCGCTCATCGACACGGACGGTCTGGTTACCTATGGCGAGGGCGCCTGCGAGGGCGCTATCGCGCACGAGGGTCGCGGCGATCACGGCTTTGGCTATGACCCGCTGTTCCTGCCGGTCGACACGCCGGGCAAGACCATGGCCGAGCTCACGGCGGACGAGAAGAACGCCATCAGCCATCGATTCCATGCGCTCGAGCACCTATCTGCCAAACTGACGGGCGAGGAGTAGGCCGTGCGTGCGGTGGTGCAGCGCGTACTCAACGCCGGCGTGACGGTCGATGGCGAGTGCGTGGGCCGCATTGGACGAGGCTACCTGGTGCTGCTGGGTGTGGGCCATGGCGATACGCGTGCCGAGGCCGACAAGCTGTGGGGCAAGCTCCGGGGCTTGCGCATTAACGAGGACGAGAACGGCAAGACCAACTTGGCACTGGCCGATGTCGACGGCGAGGTGCTCGTGGTGTCGCAGTTCACGCTGTTCGCCGATTGCCGTCACGGCCGCCGCCCATCGTTTACGGATGCCGGCGCCCCTGATGTTGCCAACGAGCTCTACGAGTACTTCTTGACGCTTGTGCGCGAGGACGTCGAGCACGTAGCACATGGCATCTTCGGCGCCGATATGAAAGTCGATCTTGTCAACGACGGTCCGTTCACCATCGTCTTGGACACCGATAACCTGTAGGTTACGCGGTTTTACCAAACCGCGTAACTGCTCGACGCTGCACGGCCACCATTCGGCCAATCTGTCGCTCAAACCGTCGCTCGCGTACCAAAGTACGCGTCGCTCCTCTTTCGCGACACCTTGGCTCGAATGGTGGCCGTTCGCTCATATGACCCAATCCGCTGTCAAGAGCCACAATGGCCCCGCCGACCGCT
>CABRHR010000044.1 GCA_902470835.1 uncultured Collinsella sp. | reverse complement strand
AGCTGCGGAAACGCGGGGTCCGTTCAAGCTGTTGCGTTGAGATTGAAAATCAACCTTATTTGTTTAAACGTCTAAGTTTGTTACAAATTGATTACATTGCTGGTTTACAGCTCATTGCCTGATAAAACGTGATTTGCCGATTGTTTCCAAAGACATATACAGGCGCACTGTTCGTTAAAACCGCTTTTAGGTGGATCCCAATGCGCCTGCGTGCCGCCATTTTGTTTAAACAGACATGACTTGACTAACCGAAGCAAATATGTTTAGAACTCTAGCCCATGCAGTCATTGGATGTTAGGCGATGTGGAGTGGGTTGGCGGCGTCGACGGCATCGGGTGCGTCGGAGAGGCCGTCAGGAGCAGCGTCTGCCGGGTCCTCGTCGGGAGTCTCGATCTGTTTGATCATTACCTCTTGGCCCTGCAGCAAATAGGTCTCGCCGCTACCGCAATGGGGACAGGTCTTGCCGTGCTCGACCGTCGCGTAGTCGCGGCCGCACGCCTCGCAATGTGTCACGGCCTCGACGGGCTCCACGATAAGCTCCGCGCCCTGCGCGATAGGCTTTTTATCTGCTGCCCAGCGCCAAGCGTCGAGCAGCAAGTCGGGAACGACGCCCGAGACCTCGCCCAGTAGCAACGTCACGCTCGAAACGCGACGCACGCCATGAGTGCGCGCCACATTCTCGACATCGCGAATGATGTGGTAAACGATTCCCAATTCATGCAAGGTAGAAACCTTTCAACAACGGTTGATGCGATGTCAGCCAAACGTCAGCGAGCGGCGATCCAGGTGCCCCAGGTTGCCCCGAAACAAGGCGTCCGCTGGGCTTTTGCCCGCGGCGCCGAAGTTGAGGGGCAAGATGGGGTGCTTGGGCGCCGCGCAGCGTCGGCAGTGCCGCCGTTCGTTAGAACGGCGGAACCTCATTACTTGCGACCGAACTTAATCTTGATGGCGCGCTTTAGAGCATACTTGCCCAGGCTCGGCAGCTTTTGCTCGTACTTGACCATCGTGGAGCACTCGGGGCGATCGCGATCCAGATGGATGGCGTCAAACGCGCACTTGGTGGTGCACAGGCCGCAGCCAATGCACTTGTTGGGGTCGACGATCGAGGCGCCGCAGCCCAGGCAGCGGGCGGTCTCGGCGCGCACCTGCTCCTCGGTAAAGGTCTCAACATACTCGCTAAACGGCGCAGCCTTCTCGCGTTCGCGGTCCACATGCGCAACCTCACGGCTCGCGTTGTCGTAGCCCTCGAGCACAACGTCGTCGCGATCGAGCGCGGTGTAGCGGCGCTGGTTGCGGCCGATGGTGAGCGTGGAGCCCGGCTGCACAAAGCGATGGATGGACACCGCGGCCTCGTGGCCGGCGGCGATAGCGTCGATGGCAAAGCTCGGACCGGTGTAGACGTCACCGCCCACAAAGATGTCGGGTTCGGCGGTCTGGTAGGTCTGGGGATCGGCAAGGGCACCCTGGCCGCGGCCAAGCTCCACCTTGGAGCCAGCTAGCAGGTCGCCCCACATGATGGACTGGCCAATTGACATGACCACGCGGTCGGCATCGACACGGCGCAGATCGTTCTCGTCGTACTCGGGCGCAAAACGGCCCTCGTCGTCAAAGACACGCGTGCAGCGCTTAAAGGTAATGCCACATACGCGACCGGCCTCGTCCAGGTGAATCTCCTTGGGGCCCCAGCCGCAGCTGATGTGAGCGCCGTCCTCAACGGCCTCGCGACGCTCCTCCTCGCTGGCGGGCATCTGGGCCTCGCTCTCCAGGCAGAACATCTCAACGTGCTCAGAGCCCAGACGGCAGGCGTTGCGGGCAACGTCGATGGCCACGTTGCCGCCGCCCACCACAATGGTGCGGCCGGGCAGCGCATCGATCTTGCCGCTGTTGACCTCGCGCAAAAAGTCGACGGCCACGGTCACGTCCTCGGCAACCTCGCCCGGAATACCGGCAAGGCGGCCGCCCTGGCAGCCGATGGCTACATAGAAGGCCTTAAAGCCCTGCTCGCGCAGCTCATCGAGCGTCACATCGCGACCGACCTCCACGCCGTAGCGGAACTCGGCACCCATCAGACGAATGACCTCGACCTCGGCCTCGATGACGTCCTTTTGCAGCTTAAAGCTAGGGATGCCGTAGGTGAGCATGCCACCCGGGCGCTCGTTTTTCTCGAACACGACGGGCTTGTAGCCCTTCTCGGCCAGGTAGAACGCACAGGACAGGCCGGCAGGACCGGCACCGATGATGGCGATCTTCTGATCGAAGCCGCCGGCACGCGTCGGCGTCACCACGGGCGGGACATAGCGGGTCGCAGCGTCCAGATCGCGCTGGGCAATGAACTTCTTGACCTCGTCGATGGCCACGGCGGCGTCCACGCGACCACGGGTGCAGGCATCTTCGCAGCGGCGATTGCACACGCGGCCGCAGATGGCGGGCAGCGGGTTCTCGCGCTTGATGAGCGCCAGCGCCTCGTCGTAGCGACCCTGCGCCGCAAGCTTAAGGTAACCCTGAACGGCAACGTGCGCGGGACAGGCCGTCTTGCAGGGTGCGGTGCCGGACTCATGCGTCTCGATGCGGTTGTCGTTGCGGTAATTGGGCGACCACTTGGTGTGGTCCCACTTGGTGGCGTCGGGCAGCTCCTGGCGCGGATACTCGGGCACCTGCCCGCCGGCCTTTTTGCTGCAGAGCTTCTGGCCCAGCTTGGCGGCGCCGGCCGGGCACACCTCTACGCAGCGACCGCAGGCCACGCACTTGTCCTTCTCGACCTTGGCGACATAGGCAGAGCGCGACAGGTTGGGCGTGTTGAACAGCTGGCTGGTGCGCAGGGCGTAGCACACGTTAACGTTGCAGTTGCAGATGGCGAAGATCTTGTTCTCGCCATCGATATTGGTGATCTGATGCACAAAGCCGTTGTCCTCGGCCTGGCGCAGAATGTCGTAGACCTCCTCGCGGGTTACGTAATGGCCGCGGTCGGTCTCGACCACGTAGTCGGCCATGTCGCCCACGGCGATGCACCAGTCAGCCGGGTCGTCGGCGCAGCCCTCGCCCATCACGCGACGGCTCGCGCGGCAGCTGCAGGTGCTGGCGGCGTACTTACCGTCGTATTTGTCGAGCCAATGCTCGATGTGCTCAATCGGCACCGAGGTGCTCGAGGCATCGATGGCCTTCTCGACGGGAATGACGTGCATGCCGATGCCGGCGCCTCCGGGCGGCACCATCGGCGTCGCCTTGGACAGCGGGCCCTTGGACGCCTGCTCAAAGAACTTGGCATAGACCGGGTGCTCCTCGAGCTGGCTCACGCGCATGTTGAGGAACTCGGCGGAACCCGGCACCAGCATGGGCAGCACCCACTGCTTGGCGCGCTCGGGGTTTTCCCAGTTGTACTCGAGCAGACCCGTGTA
The DNA here is from genome assembly GCA_902470835.1 of uncultured Collinsella sp. Classification (GTDB taxonomy): domain Bacteria; phylum Actinomycetota; class Coriobacteriia; order Coriobacteriales; family Coriobacteriaceae; genus Collinsella. The sequence continues at coordinate 12,666 of CABRHR010000044.1, read as the reverse complement.
GCTCATGTCGTCGAGCATCTTCTCGATATCGGCTTCGGGCATGCCGGTGAGCTTGACCATCTCGGGCAGCGTATAGGGACGGCGCATCTTCATCTTGCAGAGCACTTCGGCCTGCTCGTCAGTTGCGGCCTCGGCAAACGACCAGTACTCGTAGCCCAGCAGCTCATCGCGATGCAGTAGACGGTTGGTGCAGTGCTCGCACAACTTGACGATTGCCTCGCGCGGATGCTCCGGCAGCGGCGGCACGAACTCCGCGCCGATATCGGGCTCGGTATAGCTAATCCCCGGTCCGTTGAGAATCATGGTTGTCCCTTCTCTTGCCGCAGCCCGGCGAGACCGCGGCGCCCCTCTTTTTTTGCAGGCCGGGCATGCCCCATGCCGTTCACCCGCCATTAGTTGACATTGTGTCAAAAATAGTATTGACGAACCGTCAACAATATTCAAGACTGTTAGGCGAACGGTCAGGCAAAAGAGGATGAAAGGCGGCAAAAACATGGGCAACAACACAGCAGATACCTCCGTGGTCGATGCCGTTCCCGCATCCGATAGCGCGGCAAAGCGCCTGACGGGCGACGAACGCCGTCGCGAGATCCTCGATGCCGTACGTACCGTAAGCTCCGAGCTGGGCGTATCCCACCTATCGGTATCGGCCGTGACCAAGCGAGCCGGCTGCACGCGTTCATTGTTCTACCACTACTTTGCCGATATGGACGCCGCCGTCACCGCTGTTATGGACGAGGCGATCGACGGCTTTATCTCCGAGCTCGAGCAGTGGAATGCCGGCCGCACCGTCGGAGATATCGAGGGCGCGCTCGACACCGTCGCCCCGCTCTTTAAGCGCCTGGTCGCCAGCGGCCACGAGCTGCCGAGCACGCTCACCTCGAGCAGCGGCGCGCTCTACGGCGGCTTTTTGCACAACGTGGTCCAGCGCGTGGCGCAGTATATCTGCGACACCACCGTGGTGGATTTTGTCGCCCATCATGAGCTACGCATCGACCATGTCTACGAGACGTTCTACACCCTCATCATGGGGTTGTTGATGTATATCCGCACGCACCCCGATGTGCCCGACGAGACGGTCAAGGAAATCATCGCCTCGACACTCCACATCGAGGGCTATACCGCCAAGTATCCGGAGCGTAAGCCCCAGAACTGACGACATTTGGCCAAACTGCCCGCGATCAGAAGAGGGGCCGCGGGCGTGTGAAAGGAGAGCAGCATGCTGTTCGATGTTTGGGGTAGCGATACCCTTATCCACTGGGCCGGCTGGGCCATGGTCTTTATCGGCCTGATCGTGCTCAACGAGGTCGGCCGCCGCACCAAGCTGGGCGCGGCAATCATCTTTGGCGTGGCTCCGCTGGCCATGACCATCTACTGCGTCGCCATCGCCATTGGCGTCTCGCAGGGTGCCGAGTGGGCACTCACCAACCCCACCCATGTGTACCAGAACAGCTGGTTCCACTACGCCAAGGTATACGCGGCGCTCGCCGGTTGCTGGGGCTTCATTGCCATTAAGTACCAGTGGGGCAAGATCGGCAAGGCGCATTGGTTCCGCGCATGGCCGTTTGTGATCGTCGCCATCAACATCATGATCGCCGTCGTGTCCGACTTTGAGAGCGCCTATCACTTCTTTGTCCTGGGCGAGTCCACCTGGGTCACCTCCGAAGGTGCTACTCAGCTGGCCGGCTGGAACAACGTGTTCAACGGCATCGCCGGTATCATCAACATCTTCTGCATGACCGGTTGGTGGAGCGTCTACGCCTCCGAGGATCAGACCGACATGCTGTGGCCCGATATGACCTGGGTCTACATCATCGCCTACGATATCTGGAACTTCTGCTACACCTACAACTGCCTGCCCACCCACTCCTGGTTCTGCGGCTTTGCGCTGCTGCTGGCGCCCACCGTCGCCGCCTTTATCTGGAACAAGGGCGGCTGGATCCAGAACCGCGCCTTTACGCTGGCCATTTGGTGCATGTTTGCCCAGGTGTTCCCGTACTTCCAGGAGGAGTCCATCTTTGTGACCCACTCCACGCTCGATCCCGGCGCCGCTACCGCGGTCTCGATCGCCGCGCTGGTCGCCAACATCGCCGCGATCATCTACATCGCCTACCGCGCCAAGAAGCTCGGCCGCAATCCCTACAAGCAGGATGTCTTTGAGGGCACCAGCGATTGGGAGAAGGCTACTGCTCGCCGCGCCAAGGTTGATTACGCACACGCCGAGTAACATGTTTATTCCGTCCACATTTGGATGTAGGCAAACTTAGCCGATGCCGCAATCGCGCGTCATGCGCAGCCCCGGAAAGCGATTCGCCCGCTTTCCGGGGCTTTTTGTTGTTGCGCGCATTCACGCACATATGCAAAACCTCTCTCACAGATAAAATCAGATTTCCAACCGCCTGACAGCTCTATGTGACCCCAATTTTGGGTACATTGTTGTCCCGATATTGAGCTTGGGGGATGTATGAATGATGAGACGATGGGCCAAGAGGATGCGGCCCAAGATGCAGAAGCTTGCGCTGAGGCCTTGGAGAGCTTAGACCGGATTTCACTCGATGAGATTGCGTTTGACGATTCGGGCATTGATGTGCAGGATGAGCCAGAAGCCGAGGCGCAGTCCGATGATCAGGATGCAGGCGACGTTGAGCCTGCCGAAGATGAGGCAGATCACGAAGACACCGAAAGCGAGGCCGGCAATCAGCCCGAATCCGACACGGGCGAGGAAACCGTCTTGCTCGACAGCTTGCCGGCCGAGGATTCGCTGACCCGCGAACTTCCTGGCTTGGGCTCTGCGCCTGCCGTGGACGAGACCATCGCCATGGGCGATATCCCCCTACCGTCCGTTCCCTCAGCACGCGAGGCCGAGGTTCGCCATCGCAAGATGTCGCCCAAGCGCCGCAATCTGATGGTCGCCAGTGTCGTGGCCGTCGCGCTCGTCGCCGGCGGCGCGGGATATGCCGTGTGGAACGGATACCGGCAAGAGCAGGCCGCCACTGTTGCCGCGAACGCGCATACCATGATGTCGGTGCGAATCGGCGTACGTGCCGCGGGGCTCGACTGCTCGACCGGCTCTAAGATCCCCGTGCAGGTGAGCGGTCAGGATTCCGATGGTTCTTCTGTGAGCGAAACGCTCTACGTGGACGAGCATGGCCGCGGCATCAAGCTGCTGCCTGGCGACTACACGCTCTCCATCGCCGCCTCCCCCATCGCGGCCGACGGCACCATCTACACCGTCCCAACAACCAAGGCCCAGGTTACGGTAGAGAGTGACGGGCAGGACCTGCGCGACCAGGCCAGCTTTACGTTCAAGGTGCCCGCCTCCGATACAGTGACCGATGACCAGATTGACGCCGCCGCCAAGTATGCCGAGGAGGGCGGGGTGAGCTCCGCCGCGGTCGCCAAGGTGCTGCAGCAGGCGGCGACCACGCGCCGCGACGCCGCTGCCAGCGCCGTGAACGCACGTGAGGCGCAGACCGCCCGCGACGCCGACGCTCGGCATAAGGCAACCGACCTGTATCAGCTCGATATTCCCGTTGAGTGGTATGGCAAGGTCGCGACGTGGCAAAACGGCAACACGCTGTGCATTTATCTGGCGGCCGATACCAATACGCCGCTCGTGACGCTTGTCGCCGTGCGCGACGGCGAGAGCTTTACGCCCGACGACGGCGATACGGTCTTGGGAACGGCCAACCTGGGCAACGGCTACACCGTCTACGCGAGCGGCCCCGTCTATCCGTATGTGGTGGCACAGACCATCAACGGGCGTACGCAGGACCCCGTATCCACCTACCCCATGGACCAGGCGATTGAGCTCGTCGAACTTACGACCGGCAACCGCTATACCTACAGCCAGATCAAAAACGTGCTGGTCGGCAAGGACGGCAAGGCTGACGCCGCGACCAAGCTCGAGTGCGACTATCTCGCCCAGATTCTGCTGCCCAGCATCAAGGCTCAGGACTAGCCGGCCGCAGTGAGGGCAGTCTTTTTGGGACGGGGGCTCTTTTAGCCACCTGCCCGATGATTTTTTGAGCCTCGTCCCAGAAGAAGAACGTCCGCGCTCCAACAGCGTGCTTCTGCCGAACGCCGACACAAGCCATACCCACGAAAAGACCCAGCCAAACTTGCGGCTGGGTCTTCGAATCGAGCGGCCGATATGCCATCAGCGCTGCACATGCTAAATTAATCCAAAATCCTTCAAGCAGCTTTCGAGGCTATCTTCAAACGTTCCGAGGCGCACCCCCGCTCGTGCAAGCTTTTCAGATGAAAGACGAAAGTCCCTGGGTCGGTCAGCATAGGTCGTAGTGTCCGGAAGCACGAGCTCATCGATACTCTGCTCGGCACAACCAAGTCGCCGCGCAACAAGGCGCGCGGTCTCATACGTGCTCAAGCCGTTTTGGCTCGCAAAATGATATGCCCCGCTGGGCAGCATAAGGATTTGCGGCAGGGCGTTTGCCAATTCCAGACCGTACGTCATGTTCCGTCGCTCATGCACGCGAAACGCCGCTGGCTCTCCCGTCCGAACTGCGTGCAAAACATTCGTCAGGATATTGGGGGCGGGCTTTGCCCCAGGCATGGGAAGGCCGAACATCCACGAAAGGCGCAGGATCAGATAATTGTCGAGGTTTTCCCTGATCCAATCATCCGCCTCCATCTTCTGCGCACCGTATCGCGTGGTGGTAGCCATCTCGTCGTCCTCGCGAAACGGAGGCTCGCCTGTCGAGGCATTGAAACACTGCTCGGTTGAAAAGAAAACCATACGGGCACCGCAGGCACGACAGGCCCGCGCAATGGCAATCGCCGACTCCGTATTGATTCGATGCGTTCCCTCGGGGTCATTCTCGCAATGGGCAGTCGAAGCGTCAGCTGCCATATGAAGGCAGACATCGAAATCGAGGCCGGCAAAAAACTCGGCAACTTCCTCAACATTGACAAGGTCAACGTCGGTCCTTGTAACGTTGACAAAATCGAACTTATCGGCGTTGTACAGACGAATGAGGCTCGCAAGATACCCATTTGCACCCGTCACCACAACACGAGGCTTTGATCCGGACATATCGACCTCCAATTACTCCCCGTCGCGCTGGCCGTCACGCCCATCGACGACGCGGCTCACCAACACGCGACACGCCCCCTCGACCGTGAACGAACCCGCACTCGCAGGAATCAGCGCAGAGACGGTACGGGGGAGCTCGACGGCGCCGTCGCCCGTGACCACCCGGGCATGGCCGCCCACGCAGGACAGCACGGCATACCGATCGCCCAGGGGGCACTCCCATTCGCCCCGGACGTCAACGACGTCTGATGTGAACAGGCGGTGCGTGACGCCACGACGCACACTCGCGGGGGCCTTCGGATCGAAGGCGCCGAAATGCGCGGGCTCGGGACGGATTGAGGTGTCGAGTACGTCGAACGCCTGCTCGACATGAAGCTCGCGACCGCGACCCCAATCGCACAACCGATACGTTTTGAAGCCCAGGCTACCGACCTCGAGGGCGAATACGCCCTCGCCCATCGCATGCATGGTCCCAGCAGGGATTAACACGAAGTCGCCTTCGCTCACGGGAACGCGCCTTCCGTAGCGGTCGCCCACACTGTCATCCGCCGTCGCGCCGCGCAGCGCATCAAGGTCGTCGGTCGTCGTGCCGCAAATGATCGAGGCGCCGGGCTCGGCGTCCAGGATGTACCAGGACTCCGCCTTCTCGTGGTCGGACTCGTGTTCGCGGGCGTATGCCTCGTCGGGATGCACCTGGACGGACAGGTTCTCGCCGGCATCCATCGTGATGATCTGCACGATGCCGTCGTGATCGAGCTCGCCCATGATGGCGGCCTTGTTCTCGGCTATCACGCGATCGAGCGGCATGCCGTCAAACGGGCCACCGTCGACATCGTTGACCAACCCATCGTGTACAGACACGTCAAACGACTCGCCGTATAGGGTGTCCCCGGAAAGGCCGCGCGCCTCGTTGACGCGCGGACCCGACCAGACGGGGGAAATATAGTTGGGTTTGAGCAGGATAGGTCCCATATTCACTCCTTACAGCTCGAAGGCGTCGATACCGTCGCGCTCCATGCGCGCACGCAACTCGTCGATGATGGGTATGCCGGCGCTGCAGCCGATGCGCTCGGCACCGGCACGAACCATATCGAGGAAAGCGTCGGCGGTGCGGATACCCCCAGCGGCCTTGACCTTAACACGGGGGTCGGTGTGCTCGCGCATGAGTCGGACGTCCTCGACGGTTGCGCCGCCAGTGGAGAATCCGGTGGAGGTCTTCACGAAAGTGGGCAGGACCACGCTTGCGACCTTGCACAGCTCGAGTTTCTCATCCTCGGTGAGCAGGCAATTCTCGAAGATAACCTTGGAGGGGACGTCGGCCTTACGGCAGATGTCGACGATCTGCTGCATCTCATCCTTGATGTAGGCCCAGTTGCCGGCCTTGACCTCGGTGAGGTTGACCACGTAATCGATCTCGTTCGCGCCGTTGGCCAATGCTTCCTTGGTCTCGAAGACCTTGGTAGCGATGGTGGTCTGGCCGAGGGGGAAACTGATGGCGGCGCCGGTGTGGATGTCGGTGCCGGCGAGGAGCTCGGAGCAGAGCTTGGACTGGACGGAATTGATGGCGACCATCTTGAAGTGATAGTCCTTTGCCTCCTGGCAGAGCTTCTCCATATCCTCGCGCGTGGCGTCGGGGTGGAGGTTGGTGTGATCAACCAAGCGGGCGAGATCATCGAGCGTGTAACGTGCCATGACGGCTCCCTTCATTGGGGTTGGTGCGTGCCTGTATCCTAACATATTGTCATACATATTACTGCTACATAATCCGTTTTACCATTTATGTCTGATTTAATACCGTTTATGGAGTGGAATAGACTCAAACTATCAACATTTTGGTCATACATATATGATTAAGCGCAACGAAAGGAGTTACAGTGGCGAGTGGCAGCATCGGCAAGCCAACAATTTACCCCGGCCATCGGGGCGGAGCCTTATGGCTCCGCCCCATATGTTATATTCGTTCCAACTTCGGTCTTAAAAAGGTATGACAAAATGACGCTCTACGACCAAATCAAAGATGATCTACTCGCCAAAATTAAAAACGGCACGTACGCCGTAGGCGAAGCCATTCCCTCTGAAATGCAGCTATGCGATATGTACGGCGTCAGCCGGTCAACTATTCGCCAGGCCATGCAAGCGCTTGTAAGCGAGGGCTACTTGGAAAAACGGCGGCGCCGCGGCACCGTTGTAACGCTCCCCAAGGTCGACCAGGCCTTTGCCATGCGCATTATGAGCTTCGAAGATGAGATGAAACGAGCCGGGCGCGTGCCACGCACCAAGGTCCTCACCTTCAAGCGCGTCAAAGCAACAACCGAAATCGCCGGTAAGCTTGAGTTAGAGCCCGGCGAAGACGTCTACAAACTCGTCCGCCTGAGATATGCCGACGGCACGCCCAACGTATTTGTGGAAAGCTATATTCCCTGCAAACCGTACCAAGACTTCGATGCCGTCAACTTTGAAGAGACCAGCCTGTATTTTGCCATGAGCGAATCTGGCAACCCAGTCGAGCGAGCGCGCCGTCACCTCGAGGTCTCAAAAGCCGATGTGACAACCGCCGCCCTGCTCGACATTGAGGAGGGCGACCCCCTCATCATTTTCCAAACCGTTGCACGAGACGCGCTTGACTCTCCCGTCGAGTATTCCCTGGCGACGTATCGAGGCGAAAGCAACTCCTTTGACTTTGAAGTGCGCGTAAGCGAATAAAGCTAACTCCGTTTGCGAGGTGGCACTCTGCCGTACTTTATGCGCAGCCGTCAGCACTCTTGGTAGGCTAACAGCCAGATTAAAAACGTGCTGGTCGGCAAGGACGGCAAGGCCGACGCCGCGACCAAGCTCGAGTGCGACTACCTCGCCCAGATTCTGCTGCCAAGCATCAAGGCCAGGACTAGCCGGCCGCAGCGAGGGCAGTCTTTTTGGGACGGGGGGCTTTTAGCTACTTTGAGGATGATTAGGCAAGGAGCCACTTCCATGCGGGCACAGCGTGTACCACACCGTGTTCGCATGGAATATCGGCCTGCTCATCCATGGTAACGATTACCGACTCGCCAAGATCGAACTGGGCCATCGAGACATCGAGGGCGGCGATTTCGCGCTCGCGCGTTTTCTCGCTTGCCATATCCGCACTCACCTGAATCAGGTTATAAGCCTGCATAAGAAGCGCATCTCCGGCCACAAAGTCAACCTCATGGCTTTTATTCTTCTCCTTAATCAGCAGGCGGCAGACCGAACCGGCCCGCACCGCGGGAGTCCTTCTTCTTAGCGCATTGAACACCGCAGTCTCGAGTCTCTGGCCCTGATCCAATGCCGATGCGGGAGAGAATGCTCCAAACATCGCAGGATCGACGGCGTAGACCTTAGACGCAGACCGCATATTATTTGCAAGTGAACGCGTGAACTCCGGCACAGAAAACAACAGATAGGCGTCCTCGTAATACTCAAGTAAATCGCTGAGCGAATTGCGACTGACGGGTATCTGCCTGCTCTTGAACTCGTTGTACACCTTGTTCACCGACAGCTCTCGTCCCGAAGATGCCATACACCGCGTCAGAAACAGCGAGGCCAAACGAGGATTCTTAACGTCGTAACGCTCAACAACGTCCATGGCGACCGTTCGCGACGCATATTCCTGTAGCAGCTGAATCGCGTCCGCAGGCGTCTGCTCAAGTGTCGCGATAAATCCCCCTCGCTCAAGATATCCGATCAGATGATGTCGAAGCAACGCCGTGTCGCTCGAGGAAAAGGGTGCATCCGGACCAGGAGCGCTCCCGGTCTTATATCGGACGTATTCCGAAAAACTCAACGGAAAAAGCTCTCGTACAAGGGAACGGCCCCTGAACTCGCTCTTAAGTTCTGAGGACAGCATCTTAGAAGAAGATCCCGACACGTAGACGGTCGCTTTCTCCGTATCGACCACACGCCGCAGAAACGCACCCCATTCGGGAATTTCCTGGATCTCGTCAAAGAAAATGTAGGCACCCTCGGTTCGGGCAGCAGGATAGAGCGCATAAAACGTATCGAGCACGTCCGCCAGCAGCGATGGCTCATACGGACGCAAACGCTCATCCTCAAAATTGAAATATAGCATCCGATCGAGCTCGACACCTTGGCCCTGAAGCCGCCGCATCTCCTGATACAGGCGATACGTCTTTCCGCAACGGCGAGCTCCCACAATCACGTTCACGATGTTGTCGCGCTTTGGCTCCTGGGGGTTTCCCAGATCAAGGTCTCGCTCAAAAACTTGCGGAACTCCCTGTTGCTCAAAGTCCTTTATTTTCTGGGCTACCAAGTCGTTGAATGCCATGATTCCCCAATCTTGCTCTCTAACTAATCAAGATTATACTGTTTCTTGATTAGCTGGAAATCAAGATTGCGTGTAACTTGATTAATGATTAAGCAAGTTTTCTCTTTCTGTCCCGAAGGATGTCGAGCGGTTGAGGAGGCAAACACGAACGCCTCTAGCCGACAGAAACGCGCGGCTCCGTCAGCTAGAGGACGTTTCCTAGTTCCACGGGTCGGCTTCGAACATCGGCTCGCGCTCGGGGCGGCGATCGCTGTAGGGATCGTAGCCGTCGTCGTCCTCGTTCTCGGCACGAATGAAAGGGTCGCGCGGCTTGGGTGCCGGCTTAGGCGCAGGCTTGGGTGCGGCGGGCGCTGCCTCGGTCGCCGGCGTGTTCGTCTTGTTCTCGTCTTTCATCTGCATATCTCCTTGCCATGTGCTCACGTTCAGCATCATCGATTGTCGCACGAAAAAGGGCGGCAGACCCAATTGGATCCGCCGCCCTTGGCGTTTTGCGATGAGGGGCAATTTAAAGCCGGCCCCAAAAATCTACTCGGCGTCGGGGACCTCGTAGGTGGCCGCCGGCGTGTTGTCGCACACGACGGTAAAGCCGCCGTCCTTGTCGACATCGACCGTCACCTGATCGCCCTCGCGCACCGTGCCGTCGATAATGGCGGCCGCGATGGCATCCACGACCTCGCGCTGGACCAGGCGCTTGAGCGGACGAGCGCCAAAGACCGGGTCCAGGCCGCCCACGGCGAGCATCTGCTTGGCCGCCGGGGTGATGGCAAGCGTCATGCGCTCCTTGGCCAGGCGCGCGCGGACGTCGGCGAGCTGGATGTCGACGATCTTCTCGATCTGCGCCATGCCGAGCGGATGGAACACCACGATGTCGTCGATACGGTTGAGGAACTCGGGGCGGAAGGTCTGAGCCATGGCCGCATCGACCTGATGGCGCATCTCCTCCTCGTCCTTACCGGACAGATCGGCGATGGCCTTGGAGCCCACGTTGGACGTCATGATGATGATCGTGTTCTTGAAGGACACCTGACGACCCTGGCCGTCGGTCAGACGACCGTCGTCAAGCACCTGCAGTAGCACGTTGAAGACGTCCGGATGAGCCTTCTCCATCTCGTCGAGCAGGATCACGGAGTACGGACGACGGCGCACGGCCTCGGTGAGCTGGCCGCCCTCGTCGTAGCCCACGTATCCCGGAGGCGCACCGATCAGACGCTGGACGCTGAACTTCTCCATGTACTCGGACATGTCGATACGCACGAGCGCGCGCTCGTCATCGAACAGGCACTCGGCCAGCGCCTTGGCGAGCTCGGTCTTGCCTACACCGGTGGGGCCCAGGAAGAAGAAGCTGCCGATGGGCTTGTCCGGATCGGAGAGGCCCGCACGGCTGCGGCGCACGGCCGCGGCGACAGCGGAGACGGCCTCGTCCTGGCCGATGACGCGCTTATGCAGCTCACTCTCCAAGCCCTTCAACTTGTCGAGCTCGCCCTGCATCATCTTGGACACGGGCACGCCGGTCCAGGCGCTCACAACCTCGGCAATCTCATCGGAGGTCACCTGTTCGTTGAGGCCCTCGCCGTCCTGCTGCTTTTGCGCCTCAAGTGCGGCCTCGGAATCCTGAATCTGCTGCTGCAGGCCCGGAATCACGGAGTAGCGCAGCTCGGACGCACGGCCCAGGTCGCCGTTGCGCGTCGCACGCTCCTCTTCGCTCTTGGCCTCGTCGAGCTGCCCCTTGAGCTCTTGCACGTGATCGATGGCGTTCTTCTGGTTGAGCCAGCCGGCCTTTTGCACGTTGAGTTTTTCTTGGACCTCGGCGATCTCTTGGCGCAAGGCCTCCAGACGTTCCTTGGAGGCGTCGTCGGTCTCCTTCATGAGCGCCTGCTCCTCGATCTGCAGCTGGGTGAGCTGACGCGTGGTGGCGTCGATCTCGACCGGCATGCTGTCGAGCTCCATGCGCAGGCGGCTTGCCGCCTCGTCGACCAGGTCAATGGCCTTGTCGGGCAGGAAGCGGTCGGCGATGTAACGGTCGGAAAGGTCGGCGGCAGCCACGAGCGCGCTATCGGTGATGTGTACGCCGTGGAAGATCTCGTACTTCTCCTTGAGGCCACGCAGGATCGAGATGGTGTCCTCGACGGTAGGCTCGCTCACCATAACGGTCTGGAAACGACGGGCGAGCGCCGCGTCCTTCTCGATGTACTTGCGGTACTCGTCGAGCGTGGTCGCGCCGATCGCATGCAGGTCGCCACGGGCGAGCGCAGGCTTGAGGATGTTACCGGCGTCCATGGAGCCCTCGGTGGCACCCGCGCCCACGATGGTGTGGAGCTCATCGATGAACAGGATGACCTTGCCTTCGGACTTTTGGACTTCCTTGAGCACGGCCTTCAGGCGGTCCTCGAACTCGCCACGATACTTGGCGCCGGCGACCAGCGCGCTCATGTCGAGTTCGATGAGGTCGCGGTCGCGCAGGGTGCTCGGCACGTCGCCGGCCACGATACGCTGGGCGATGCCCTCGACGATGGCCGTCTTGCCGACGCCCGGCTCGCCGATGAGCACGGGGTTGTTCTTGGTGCGGCGGGACAGGACCTGGATGGTGCGACGGATCTCGTCGGTACGGCCGATGACCGGGTCGAGCTTGCCGGCACGGGCGAGGTCGCAGATGTTGCGACCGTACTGCTCCAGTGCCTCAAACTGGGCTTTGTCTTCGGCAGACGTCACGCGGTCATCGCCGCGCAGCTCCTCGTAGACCTGCTCGATGCGCTCCTTGGTGACGCCGGCGTCGCGCAGTACGCGGCCCGCCTCGCCCTTGTCCTCGGCAAGCGCCATCAGCAGATGCTCGGTCACCACAAAGCTGTCGCCCATCTTGGTAGCCTTCTTCTCGGCCTTCTCGATGACGCGGACAAGCTCGTTGGACAGGCCCATCTGCTGACCCTCGCCCGAAACCTTGGGCGCATGGTCGATGGCATCCTGCGTGGAGCGCGCGAGTTGAGCCGGATCGGCACCAATGCGCTCGATGATCACGGAGATATTGCGTTCACCGGCACCGAGCAGGGCAGACAGCAGGTGAATCGGCTCCACCGCGCCGGCCTGCGCGTCGGCAGCCGTGCTCATGGCGGTCTGCAACGCCTCGCGCGACGTCATTGCTAGCTTATCGATTCTCATGGAATCACCTCTCTTGGGGTGGCCGCCCTACGGGGCGGCTTCACGTTGTTCGAGAAGTATTGTTGCCAGCTTTGTACGATCTTATACATAAATCTAAGTCTCTATATATAAGATCTGTCTCTTATACACATCTGACGCTGCCGACGAAGAGGATAGTGTA
>CABRHR010000043.1 GCA_902470835.1 uncultured Collinsella sp. | reverse complement strand
CTACACTATCCTCTTCGTCGGCAGCGTCAGATGTGTATAAGAGACAGCCCAGCGGCAGCTCGACCTTGGGCTCGGGAAGCTCAACACCAAACGTATCGAGCAGCTCGACCAGCGTATCGGCGGCGGCCAGGGCAGCGGCCTTGTCGGCAGCGTCACCGGCCTGCTCCAGGTACTGGTTGCACTCGGTCACAAAGCCAAAGACGGCACCCATGGCGCCGGCGGTGTTAAAGTCGTCGTCCATGCACTCCTTAAAGGTGGCACGGGTCTCGGCGGCCTTGGCGGCAAACGCCTCGGATGCCGCCTCATCTGCATCGGCCGTCGTATGGTTCGCGGACCAACGCAGGTTCTCGACCGTACCGGCGATACGCGTGAGCGAGTTCTCGGCACCCTCCAGGCGCTCCCAAGAAAAGTCGAGCGGCGAGCGATAGCTCGTCTGCAGCATCAGCAGGCGCAGGGCGGCAGCGGAGTGCTGCTCGAGAACCTCGGCCAGCGTAAAGAAGTTGCCGAGCGACTTAGACATCTTCTCGCCGTCTACCAGCAGCATGCCCGTGTGCATCCAGGTGTTGGAGAAGCCCTGGTGCCAGGCGCAGGTGGCCTGGGCGCACTCGTTCTCGTGATGCGGGAAGGCAAGGTCGGAGCCGCCGCCGTGAATGTCGATCGGAGTGCCCAGGTAGCGATGCACCATGGCGGCGCACTCGGTGTGCCAACCGGGACGGCCCTCGCCCCAGGGGCTCGGCCAGCTGGGCTCGCCGGGCTTGGCGGCCTTCCACAGGGCAAAGTCGAGCGGGTCGTTCTTGTCCTCGTTCTCCTCGATGCGCGCGCCAACCATAAGGTCGTCGATGTTGCGACCCGAGACCTGACCATAGTTGGGATCGCTGCGCACGGCAAAGTACACATCGCCGTTATCGGCTGCGTAAGCGTGGCCCTGCTCGATAAGCGTCTTGATCATGGCGATCATGGGGCCGATCTCCTTGGTGGCGCGGGGGCGCACATCGGGATCGAGCACGTTGGCGGCGCGCATGACGCCAATGAACTTGTCCGAGAACTCCGTCGCGACCTCGGCGGCAGTGCGGCCCTGCTCGTTGGCGCGCTTGATGATCTTGTCATCGACATCGGTGAGGTTCTGGGCGAACGTGACCTCGTAGCCGCTCGCGATGAGCCAGCGACGAATCACGTCAAAGCTGATGAACGTGCGGGCATTGCCGATGTGGATGTTGTCGTAGACCGTGGGGCCGCACACGTACATGCGGACCTTGCCGGACTCGATGGGCTGGAACTCTTCCTTTTTATGGGTAGCGCTGTTGTAGATACGCATTCGTTACTCCTTAACGGTTTTCTGTAGCAGGCAGACGGCCCAGGCGCCGATTCCCTCGCCCTGGCCTTCCCAACCGAGCTTTTCGGTCGTAGTGGCGGCGACGCCCACGTTTTCGACGTCAACGCCCAGGGCATGGGCAAGGTTGGCGCGCATGGCATCGCGGTGCGGGGTGATCTTAGGCTGCTGGCAGGCAATGGTGCAATCGGCATCGACAAACTCGAAGCCCAGCTCGCGCGCGTAGTCCATCACGCGAGCGAGCAGCACCATCGAGTCGGCACCCTCATAGGCGGGGTCGGTATCGGGGAATAGCTTGCCAATGTCTCCCCCGCGGCAGGCGCCCAGAATGGCGTCGGCCAAGGCGTGCGCGAGCACATCGGCATCCGAGTGGCCCAGCAGGCCGCGCTCGTAGGGAATGTCGACACCGCCGATGATACATCGACGCCCCTCCACCAGACGGTGAACGTCGTAGCCATGGCCAATGCGCAGGTTACTGAACATGGGGAAGGTCCTCTCCCTCGGCCATGCGACCGAGCAGAATCGCGGTTACGGGACGCAGGTCCTCGGGCACCGTCACCTTAAGGTTATCGCGCGGGCTCTGGACGCAGCGGACGCGCCCACCCATGCGCTCGACCAGAGACGAATCATCGGTGCCGATAAAGCCCTCGGCAATCGCCGCGGTATGGGCGCGCTTCATGGCGTCGACACTAAAGATCTGCGGCGTCTGCGCGGCCCAGTACAGCTCGCGCGGCGGCGTCTCGACGATGTTGTCGCCATCGACGATCTTGAGCGTGTCGATCGCGGGCTGACCGCACACGACACCGTCGAGGGCGCGGTCGCCCACAAGTACGTCAATCGCACGGTCGATAGCCTCGGTCGTAATGAGCGGACGAGCGCCATCGTGAATGGCGACGTATTTAAAGCCCGCCGGAACCGCGTGCACGCCGGCGCGGGTGGAATCCTGGCGGGTATCGCCGGCATCGGCAAAGCTGATGGGCGTGTCATAGTCAAACGGGTCGATGGCCAGGCGGCGCATCTCGGCACGGCGCTCGGCAGGACACACCACCACAATGTGGCCGACCTTATCGCTACGGTCAAACGCGCGGATGGACCAGCTCATAAGCGGACGGCCCGCTACATTGACGAGCTGCTTGCCGCCGGGGTTACCAAAGCGCTGGCCGCTGCCACCGGCAACGACCACGGCGCATACGGGCGCCATTATGCGTTCCCCTGTTTGGTGCCCTTCATGCGGTACAGGGAGTCCGCAAGAATGGCAGGGTTGTTAACGCCAAAGTCGCCCAGGCGCTCCGGATCCTCGCTGATGTCGTCCATGAGCTCCTGCAGCGAGCCGTACTCGTCGACGATCTTCTCGGCCACGCCGTCGCGCACGACGGACACGCGCGAAAGCGTGCGCAGGCCCAGCGGCGTCATGACGGAGTCCTCGTCCAGGTCGTCATAGCCCAGAACTGCCGCCACGTGCTGCGGGTCGGACAGGTCCTTAGGCGTCATGCGGCTCAGCTCGGCGCGGATCTTCTCGGCGTTGGCCTCAGAGGAATCGCTTGCGTAGTCGCGGATCATCAGGTCGTATTCGGTATCCATGCTGGAGCCCGCGAGCTGCTCGAGCTGCATCTGCACGAGCTTGCCCTGGTTACCCAGCTTGACAATGCAATCCTTAAGCTCGGTCTTTGCCTGCTGCATGATCTCGAAGCTCGAGAAGATGCCGGTGATGTCGGCGAGCGTGACGTAGTCGTCGAGCTCAAGGGCCGTCAGGCGCAGCAAGGAGCGGTCGAGCGACTGACGGGTGGTCTGAAGCGTGGCGACGAGCTGGTTGACCGAGCTCATGATGGTGGTGACGGGCTGGATCTCGTAACTCTTGCCGTGGACGTACACGTTGACGACGGCGCGACGAGCCGAAACCGAGATCACGATGGCGTCGGTGAGCACCGACATGCGAGCGGCGGTGCGGTGACGCATGCCCGTCTCGCTCGTGGCAAGCGAGGGATCGGGATTGAGGTGGAAGTTGGCGCGCAGGATCTGGGTGAGGTCGCCATCGATGACGATGGCACCGTCCATCTTGGAGAGCTCGAACAGACGGTTCGAGGTAAACGAAATGTTGAGCGGGAAGCCGTCGTTACCGGCAGCGAGCACGTTTTCGGTGTCGCCAACGCAGATAAGGGCGCCCAGGTGACCGGCAATGATCATGTCGAGGGCGGTGCGGATCGGCTGGCCGGGGGCAGTCAGGCGAATAGCCTGTTCCATACGCTTTTGCAGCTCGTTCTTATCCAAGGCATCGCTCCCATCGTATACGCTCCATAAACGTCAATAAGTTTCTCACGGTTTGCCCCTGTGACGCCCGCAAAATCCGATGCTTACAGAATGAGCGAACACAGCTGAGAGCCCCAATCCAAATGAGCTGCTTATGTGGTAGCATCGGGATTCGCATAAATGAGGGAGTAGTCGCGTGATCGGGTTCGCCTCCGGTGGCGCGGCAAGTCAACACACTGGCCGATGCGGTCTGGCTTGCCTTAATGAACGAGACTCGTGGCTGTGCGCGCAACGCGTACGCCACGGGCCTTTTTTGTTTCTCCCCCAAGAGGTACACGCGGGCCCGCCCGCAGAGAGGGAGCCAGACTATGGGACTCGCAGAGCTCGTGTTGCTCGCCGTTGGCCTTTCGATGGACGCCTTTGCCGTTTCCATCTGCAAGGGTCTCGGCATGAAAAAGATCAACCTTAAAGTCGCCGTGGTGCTCGGCCTGTTCTTTGGCGGCTTTCAGGCCGGCATGCCCGTAATCGGATGGGCGCTCGGCAGTCAATTCATGGGCTTCATCGGACCCATCGACCATTGGATCGCCTTTATCCTATTGGCCTTTATCGGCGGCAAAATGCTGTGGGAAGCCTTTATCGAAGACGAGGATGAAGGCGACGGCAAGGATGCCGAGAAGATTGAACTGGGCGAGTACCTGATCCTCGCCATCGCCACCTCAATCGACGCCCTGGCCGTGGGCATCTCGTTCGCCGCGCTTTCGGTCGACATCGTTCCCGCCGTATCGCTCATTGGCATCACAACGTTTATCTTCTCCGTCGTCGGCGTAGCGATCGGCCACACCTTTGGCGCGCGCTACGAAAAACCCGCCACCATCGTGGGTGGCGTCGTGCTCATCCTCATCGGGCTTAAGATCTTGCTCGAGCATCTGGGGATCCTCGCGCTGTAACGAATAACGGCCGCCCGGCATTACGCCAGGCGGCCGTTTTCATAGCCAGCCGTTTTAGAGCGGCTTCACAGGCGACCTTTACGCAGCGAGGCGCTTGAGGACATCGATGAGCAGCTCGTAGAAGCGCTCGGCAGAAGCGAGCTCCATGCTCTCGTCCGGGGTGTGGACATCGGAGAGCGTCGGGCCCACGGCGATGGCGTCCAGGCCGTGCAGGGCCTCGGCAAACAGGCCGCACTCAAGGCCGGCGTGAATGGACTCGATGCGCAGCTCGGAGCCAAAGAGCTCGCGATAGCTCTCGACGAAGACGTCGCGGACCGGCGAATGCTCGGCATAGCTCCAGCCGGGATACTCGAACTCGAACTTGGCGTCGAAGCCCAGGACATCGGCCAGCGTCTGCAGGCGGTCCTTAAACTCGTTCTGCAGCGAGGTGATCGAGGAGCGCGGGGACAGCATGATCTTGACCTCGTCGTCAGAGGTGGCAACCACACCGATGTTGGAGGAAACCTCGACGGAGCCGTCGGTGGCGACGTTGCGGCGAATCACGCCGTTAGGGGCAAGACGCAGGGCGCGGATGAGGGCAAGCGCGGACTTCTGGTCCATGGCCTCGACCTCGGCGTCGTCGGCAATCTCGACGGTGCAGGTAAAGCCGGGGTCGAAGACCTCGAGCTCGGCAGTGACGTCGGCGATGATGCCCTTTGCGATCTGGGCCGCGGCCTCGGCGGCAGCGTGGTCGGCGTAGACCAGAACAGCCTTGCACTCACGGTTGATGGCGTTGTCCTTGGTGCCGCCGTTGAAGCTGACGATGGCGGGCTCGCCGGCAACCATCAGGCGGTCGATGATGCGGGCCATGATGAGGTTGCCGTTGCCGCGCTCCAGGTGGATATCGCTGCCGGAGTGACCGCCCAGCAGGCCGGAGATGTCGAGCGTGAGGGTGCTACCGGTCTTGTGCTCGCGCGCGATCGGGCAGGTGTAGGTAACGACGACACCGCCGGCGCAGCTGACGGTGGCAACGCCCTCTTCCTCGGAGTCAAGGTTAATCATAGTGCGGGCGCTAATCTGGGACTTGTCGAGCGTCTCGGCGCCGACCAGGCCAGTCTCCTCGTCGGTGGTGAACACACACTCGAGAGCCGGATGGGCAATCGAATCATCGTTGAGCACGGTAAGCATCAGA
Organism: uncultured Collinsella sp.; assembly: GCA_902470835.1. Taxonomy (GTDB): domain Bacteria; phylum Actinomycetota; class Coriobacteriia; order Coriobacteriales; family Coriobacteriaceae; genus Collinsella. The sequence continues at coordinate 10,746 of CABRHR010000043.1, read as the reverse complement.
GCGACGGCGATACCGTTGTCGGCGCCCAGAGTGGTGCCGTTAGCGGTGAGGACGCCGTCCTTGACGACCAGGTCGATACCGTCGGTCGTAAAGTCGTGCTCAACGGAACCCAACTTGTCGCACACCATGTCGATATGGCCCTGCAGCATCACGGTCGGGGCATTCTCGGCACCGGCAGATGCGGGCTTGCGAATGATGACGTTGTAGACCTCGTCCTGGTACACATCGAGGCCGCGCTCCTTGGCAAACGCAACCAGGAAATCGCTGATGCCCTTCTCGTTGCCAGACCCACGGGGGATCGCGCTGACCTCCTCAAAGAAATGGAACAGCTGGGCGGGCTCGTAGCCGGTAATCTTGTAGTCCATGGTGCCTCCTTGGCGCAACTGGTTAGACAGTAAGACATGTGACTTGTATATTCCCAGACTTTGCGTGCATAAACCAGTCGAAAACGCCGAGCGCCCTCGCATCATCGGCTAACGGTGGACCGTATAGCGTAACGGTCACAACTTCCGCAGCTCTACAAATCGAGGCGCCCTTTCCGGAGCGCCTCGATTGCGCGTATCAAATTGTCGCCACGCCCTACAGCGCGCCGGAACCGGCTTGCATCATGCCGCCGGGGCCCGAGCTCACGCCACTGCTCACAGGCGCGGCGTTTCCGGTGTGCGGCGCCGCCGGAGCGGTATCGCCCCCGAGTGCACCCGCCGGACGCGACGCCGGAATCTCACCCGTGCCGTGGCTAAAGACAAACTTGCCGTCGACCACGTCGCACAGGACGGTATCGCCCTCGCCCCACTCGCCAGCCAGCAGTTCCTCGGACAGCGGATCCTCGATGAGCTTTTGGATGGCACGACGCAGCGGACGCGCACCGTTGGTGAGGTCGGTACCCTCCGCCACAATCTTGTCGTAGGCCGCATCGGTGAGCTTGATGTTCATGCCGTTGGCAATCAGGCGCTGACGCAGGTCGTCCACCAGCAGGTGCGCGATCTTGGTGAGGTTCTCGCCCGAAAGCTTCTGGAACACCACGATGTCATCGATACGGTTGAGCAGCTCGGGGCGGAACAGGCGCTTGAGCTCGCCCATCGCGCGGCCGCGGATCTCACTCGACGTGAGACCCTGCTCGCCGGTAGTGCCAAAGCCAACGCTCGCATCCTGTGCGATCTCGCGGGCGCCCACGTTGGACGTCATGATGATCACGGTGTTGCGGAAGTCGACCGTCTTGCCTTGGCTATCGGTCAGACGACCCTCCTCCAGCACCTGCAACAGAATGTTGAAGATGTCGGGGTGTGCCTTCTCGATCTCGTCGAACAGCACAACCGAGTACGGGTGACGGCGCACAGCCTTGGTGAGCTGGCCACCCTCGTCATGGCCCACGTAACCCGGAGGGCTACCGATGAGCTTGGAGACCTCGAACTCGCTGCCGAACTCCGACATGTCAAAGCTGATGAGCGCGTCCTTGCTGCCAAAGAGGTACTCGGCGAGCGTCTTGGCGAGCTCAGTCTTGCCCGTGCCGGTGGGGCCCAGGAAGATAAAGCTACCGCCGGGGCGACGCGGGTCCTTGAGTGGCGAACGGCTGCGGCGCACTGCCTTGGCCACGGCCTCGACAGCCTCGTCCTGGCCGATGATGCGGGTCTTGAGCACGCTTTCGGTCTGCAGCAGGCGACGGCTCTCACTCTCGGTCAGCGAGGACACCGGCACGCCCGAAGTCACGGACACGATGTCGGCAATCTGACTCACGTCGATGGTGAGCGGGCTGGCGTCGAGCTCGGCGGTCCAGGCGGCCTTGGCTTCGGCGAGTTCAATCTCGGCGGCCTTCTGCTGCTCGGTGATCTCGGCGGCCTTGTTCATGTCATCGCTCTCGGTGGCCTCCTGCGCGGCGGCCTTGAGCTCCTCTATGCGATGCTCAGCCTCACGCACCGGCTCGGGCGCGCGATTCGCGGCGATGCGAGCGCGGGCACCGGCCTCGTCGATGAGGTCGATGGCCTTATCGGGCAGGAAGCGATCCTGGATGTAGCGGTTGGAAAGGTTCGCGGCGGCCTCGATAGCACCCTGCGTATAGCGCACATGGTGGTGCTCCTCGTAGCGCGGCTTGAGCGCGGTCAGGATCTTGACCGTGTCCTCGACGCTCGGCTCCTCGACATCAATGGTCTGGAAGCGACGCTCGAAGGCCGGGTCCTTGGTGAGATACTTGCGGAACTCCTCGGCCGTGGTGGCACCGATGATCTGGAAGGCACCGCGTGCAAGCACGGGCTTGAGCATGGAGCTCGCATCGATGGATCCCTCGGCAGAACCGGCACCGATGATGGTGTGCATCTCGTCGATAAACAGGATGACGTCGTCGGCTTCGGTTGCCTCCTGGATCACGTTCTTGAGGCGCTCCTCAAACTCACCGCGATACTTGGCGCCCGCAACGAGGCCCGGCAGGTCGAGCGTCCAAATATTCTGGTTCATGAGGTTCTCGGGCACGTTGCCAGCTGCGATCTGCTGCGCCAGGCCCTCGACGATAGCCGTCTTGCCCACGCCGGGGTCGCCCAGGATAAGCGGATTGTTCTTGGTGCGGCGCGAAAGGATCTCCATCATGCGCTGGACTTCCTTTTCGCGACCGATCACGGGGTCGAGCTTACCGTCGCGCGCCTTCTGCGTAAGGTTGGTGGCGAACTGCTTGAGTGTGTCGGTGCCGTTCCCCTTTTGCTGGGAGGCATCCGAGCCGCTAAAGAACGGCAGGCCCGCACCGGGACGACCGGCGCCGGCTCCGGCGAGCGGGCGCTTCTTGTCTTGATCCTTGGCAGTGAGCTTTTCGATGGCCTTTTTAATGGAAGCAGACGACACGCCCAGGCGCATGAGGATGTCCATGGCCATGCCGTTGCCCTCTTCGACGATGCCGATCAGCAAGTGCTCGGTCGAAACGTAGGTCTGGTTGTTCTCGCGTGCCACGCGGAAGGAGCGCTCCATCACGCTGATGACGAGCGGCGTAAAGGCGAGCCTGGCAGCCTCGGTCTCCTCGCTGGGCTCGGGAACCGTGGTCTGGACCTCTTTGAGGGTATCCATGATGTCATCGTAGGAGATATCGAGCGAACGCAGCGCCTCGGCAGCGATGCCCTCGTCCTCCTTGGCAAGTGCGAGCAGCAGGTGCTCGGTACCCACCTTATTTGAGTGAAGATCGAGCGCTTCTTGCTTGGCCATGGACATGACCTTACGCGCGCGATCGGTAAAACGGTCTAACATGCTAGTTCCTCTTAGACGAGCTAGTTTTTTTCAAACGCAAAGCGCCACTCGTGGCGGCGCTTTGGTCTCTTTACCCATATGGAGTATATGTTAACCGCTGGGGCCTTTTCCGCATGCAGCCATACGACAACGTCTACAAAAAAGGAATCGCCGGGTGCGGCGGGCGCTCTAGGTTAGAGGCTGTTGCCTAGCAGGCAGGCTCGGCGTCCATGCTCTCGGCAACGTCATTGACGGCATCGGCAACGGAAGCGCCAGGCATGCGCACGAGCTCCATATGCCGCTCTTCAAAGACGGTTCCCATGGGGAAGGCGCGGCGGAAGACAAAGCGAGCAACCGGACCAGCCACTAGCAGGTTCCAAGGCAGGGCCATGATAAAGTTGCGCGGAATGTTGACGAGCCACATCATCGGCAGCGCCTGCAAATTGGCAAGCGGGCCGCCGGGCATATGGAACAGGCCTTCGCACGCGCCGTAGAGCGACATGATGATAACCATGGGAACAACCATGCAGGAGCTGACGGCGAGCGTCATGGCAAGCGGCGAGCTCTTGTCCGGCGTGACCAGGAATTTAAAGGCGAAGCCCTTAGCAAGGGGGCTGGCAACAAACCAGTCGCAGCACATGGCAAAAACGTAGGCAACGGGGAAGCCGAGCCACGCGGCGGCAACAACCTCGCCGTTGATGGCCCCATGCTGCAGGGCAACGTTGTAGATGCTCATCCAGAGCACCATGCAAAAGCACATGATAAAGGTGAACAGCAGGCTCTCTCGTTTGTTGATAGGCATAAAGGGCATGGTCCTTTCTGTGTTACGCCGCTACGCCACGCAACAAAAACGGGCGGGCGAGATGGAGCTGTTGGGACTTCATCTCGCCCGCCCGCGGTACGTGCGTCTGCGACTACTTATGTGGTGAAACCAGCCTAGCACGAAAAGCACGTGCTTCGTAAGCGTTGAGTTTATGAAGATGCAGGGCACCAATAATCCCCCGACCCCATAAGTTGCGGTGGAATACGGACTGTTTTGACCCTTTAAGCGGCAATTCAGTCTCTATTTCACCGCAACTCATTTGGTGCAAAGTAATCTGCCCCCCTTGCACCAATTAGCTGGTGTGGCGCCAGCGAGGGTCGGTGAGAGTTCTCGCCACGCCCAAGCCAACGGGCAGAAACGCCACGATGAGTACTGCACGCACAAACCAGCCGAGCATATTGACTGTATCGAAGGTGCACATGTAATACATCGAGCGATACAGATACAAGCCAGGCACCATAATGACAATTGATGGCACCGTGAGAGCAATGCGTGGGTAGGTGAGCTTGATTTCGGCTAAGCTCGCGAGCAGCCCCGATACCAGCGCGCCGGTAAACGCAGCCGCCTCGGGAGGCATGCCCGCACTCAGGCCCAAGAAGGGAAGCAGCGTCGGCGCATCGACGAGCGTAAGGCGCAAGGTATTTGACACGGCGCCGATGAGCCCTGCCGCCGCTGCCATCTTTACCGGACTGTTGAACATAACCGAGAAGCCAAATACGCCGATAAAGCTCATCAGCACGCGCAAGAGCGTAAGAGCCAGCGGTGAGAGACCAAGCGGGGCGAAGTCATCCGGCGCCAGTCCCACACACTCGGCAACCATCCAACCTACGAGGGTCGCCATCACAATAATCGATACAGCATACGAAAGACGCTCGATACCGCTTCGCATGTCGAGCTTAGCGATGTCGAGGCCCGCCGTAATGAGGGGAAAGCCGGGAATCACAAAGAGCATGGCGCCGATATAGCCTTCTTGGTGCGACATTGCCCCTGGAATGACCTGGCTAAGGCCGAGCAATGCCAGCAGATACGAAACGCAAGCGAGCGCAACGCCAGTCGTCAGCGCGCTAAACTGGCCAAGACCCTGCTTGAGAATATGGGAGCGAGCAAAGTTGCCAACACCAGCGCCTACGAATGCGCAGGCCATCTCGATAGGGCCGCCGCCGAGCAAAAAGACGAAGGCGCCGCAAGCACAGGCTGCCGCAAGGCCCTGTTGCCAGGGAGAGTAATCGGGCTTTGAGCTCTCAACGGTCCTGAGCATCTCGTGGTATTCGTGCACGGTAAACCGGCGCCCATACGTCTCGATTTCCCTTAAGAAACTCTCCATCATCCAAATGCGATGGGTATTGACTCCCGTTGTGGGCAGGCTGACGACCTCGTTAAAGCAGTGGCCGCCTTCGATGCAGGTGCACTCAAACGACAGGAGACTCAGGTCGACGTGAATCGTGACGCCGAGTACGGCAGCAACACGATTCATGGTATCGCGCACGCGCCAGGCACCTGTTCCGCTTGCAAGCATAAGCATGCCGGTGCGGCAGATGATGGATGACTTATCGGTGAGCGGCGCATCGACGGCAAGCTCATCGCCTGCCGTCACGATCTGGTGCCAATCAGTTTTCATATGGAGCGCGCCGGCACGAACGCCGTGGTGCATGGGGGCTCTCGAAAGCAGCGAGTCAAGGCGCGAAGACTGTGGGGGCTCCGTTGATTCGTCCTCAACCTCATCAGTCTCTTCATCGACCAGATCAAAGGAATCAAGCGGCGCTGGCTCGCGACGGTCGATCAGCTCCTCGTCCTCATCATCAAAGTAATTGAACTGATCGAGCATGTCCTCTTCGATTGCGCGCTCGCTCGCGTCGTCCATATAGACGCTCCCTTCCTGCCGACTAACTCTCATCCTAGGCAGCAACGGCTAAAGGAAACATAAAAGAGACGACTGTCATGCGAGCCATGTGCTCAATAGCCGTTGGGTAGTCATTGGGGACGTTCTTAAATGACCAGTCAAACAAGAACGTCCCCAATGACTACTCCGGCAACGCCGATGTTTTGGCAACGCCAGCGAGCGACGTCCAGAGCGAACAAGTTGGCATGAAAAAGGCAAGGCATAGACCTTCTGGTCATGCCTTGCCTTTTGAATGACAAATTGTCGCTCTGGGCGGCGTGCAGCGTCGAGCGGTTACGGCGTTTGGTAAAACGCCGTAACCCCCTAGTACATCTTTGCGCCGGCGGGGATGGAGGCATCGAGCTGGATCAGGTTGAGGCGCTCCTCGCCCTCCTCCTCGTGGACAGCGCTGATCAGCATGCCGCAGCTGGGAATACCCATCATCTTGCGCGGAGGCAGGTTGGTGATGGCGAGCAAGGTCTTGCCGACCAGGTCCTCGGGCTCGTAATAAGCGTGAATACCGGAGAGGATGGTGCGATCGGTACCGGTACCGTCGTCGAGCGTAAAGTTCAGCAGCTTCTTGGACTTCTTGACGGCCTCGCATGCCTTGACCTTCACAGCGCGGAAATCGCTCTTGGAGAAGGTATCGAAGTCGACGAACTCCTCGAACAGCGGCTCAACGGCGATCTTGGAGTAATCGAGCGTGGGCTTAAGCGACGTAACGAACGGGCTTGCGGCGTTGCCTGCCTCGGCAGCCTTGGCGGCAGCGGCACCGGACTGGAAACCCTTCTCGGGCTTCATGTGCGGGAACAACAGGACGTCGCGGATAGAAGCCTGGTTAGTGAGCAGCATGACCACGCGGTCGATACCGATACCAATGCCGCCCGCGGGAGGCATACCGTACTCGAGGGCGCGCACGTAGTCCTCGTCATACTCCATAGCCTCATCGTCGCCGCCGGCCTTCTCGGCCATCTGGGCAGCAAAGCGCTCAGCCTGGTCGACCGGGTCGTTGAGCTCGGAGAATGCGTTGGCGTACTCGTGGCCGGCGATGACCAGCTCAAAGCGGTGAGTCAAACGCGGGTCGTCCTCAAAACGCTTGGCGAGCGGGCTGACCTCGATGGGGTAATCGCACACGAAGGTCGGGTTGACGATGGTGTCCTCGCCCAGCTCATCGTAAATCTCGGCGATAATCTTGCCGGCGGTCCACTCGGGCTTAATCTCCAGGCCCTTCTCGCGCGCGGCGGCAGCAAGCTCCTCGACCGGCGTGTCGATGGTGACCTGCTTGCCGAGCACGTCGGAGACGATGTCGGTCATGGGACGGCTGGCCCACTCGCCAGAAAGGTCGATGGTCTGGCCCTGGTACTCGATGACCTCGGGGTTGCCGATGGCCTTGTTAGCCGCCTTAATGACACCCTGGGCGAGTGCCTTCATGCCCTCGAGGTCGGAGAAGGCACGGTAGGCCTCCATCGTGGTGAACTCGGGGTTGTGGGTAAGGTCCATGCCCTCGTTACGGAAGATGCGGCCGATCTCGAACACGCGCTCAAAACCACCGACGATGCAGCGCTTGAGGTGCAGCTCGGTGGCAATACGCAGGTAGCACTCCTGATCGAGCGCGTTGAAGTGCGTAATGAACGGCTTAGCCGTGGCGCCGCCCTGGATGGTCTGCAGGATGGGGGTCTCGACCTCCATGTAGCCGTCGGACTCCATAAAGCGACGGAAGGTGGAGAGAATCTGCGAACGCTTACGGAAGGTCTCGCGAACGTCGTCATTGGCGATCAGATCGACATAGCGCTGACGATAACGGGTCTCCTTGTCGGAAAGGCCGTGGAACTTCTCGGGCAGCGGACGAACGGCCTTGGAAAGCAGCGTTGCGCTCTTGGGGGCAACGGAGAGCTGGCCGCGCTTGGTGCGCACGACCACGCCGGTCACGCCCAGGATGTCGCCCAGGTCGAGGGCCTTGAGCGTATTCCAGGCAGCCTCGTCCATGTCGTTGATGCGGCAGAACAGCTGAATCTCGGCAGTCGCATCGCGCACGACGATGAACATAATCTTGCCCTGACCGCGCTTGGCGACAACACGGCCGGCGATCTTCACGACGTCCTCGGTGTCCTCGCCATCGGCAAGCTCGGCGTACTTAGCCTCGATGTCGGCGACGTAGTCCTCGAGCTCAGAGTGTTCGGGATAGGGGTTCTGGCCCGCCTCGAACAGGGCGGCGCGCTTGGCCAGGCGGGTGGCGCGCTCGTCGTTGAGCGTCGATGCCTGATCGGCGGCGTTCTGGTTCTCTGCCATAAGTTAGCTCCTCAAACTAAAACGCTCCCCAGGATTCGGTCCCAGGGAGCGAAAACATACCTTTACGCGGGACCGTGGTCTAGCGTGCGATCTTGGCGATGGTGTAGATGCGGGTCTTGCCGGAAGGCGTAACGACCTCGACGGAATCGCCCTCGCCGTGACCGATGATGGCGTGACCGACCGGAGACTCGTTGGAGATCTTGTGCTCGAGCGAGTTGGTCTCGGTGGTACCGACGAGCGTGACGTCCATGAGCTCGCCGTTGGGGTCGACCAGGGTGACGGTCGAGCCAATGGAGACGGTCAGGTCACCCGTGCTGGCAGCGATCTGAGCGTTGGCGAGGATGGCCTGGATCTCGGCAATACGAGCGGCGTTCTGGGCCTGCTTGTCCTTAGCGGCATCGTACTCGGAGTTCTCCGAAAGGTCGCCGAACGCGCGGGCTTCCTTGATGTCCTCGACGATCTCCTTGGCGTAATCGCCCTCACGCCAAGCGAGCTCCTCGACGAGCTTCTGGCGGCCCTCAGCGGTCAGTACGATCTGGCTTGCGTCCATACGGATATCTCCCCAACTCTGATCAAACAATCAACTGTCAACAAAACGAAAAAGACCGGCTAGCCTGCGGGCAAGCCGGTCAGGTGCTCACCCCAAAGGGATGGGACTACTCTGCGTCCGCGTCGCTGTCCTCTGCCTGCTTCTTCTTGGCAGCAGCGAGCTTGGCCTCGAGCTCTGCGATCTCCTTGTCCTCCTCGGACTGCTCGACCACGACCTCCTCGGCCTGCTTGGTCTCGGCCTTATCGTCGCCCTCCATACCCTCGCGGATATTCTTGACGGTAGAGCCGAGGGACTTGCCGAGCTTCGGCAGGTTCTTAGGCCCGAAGATAATCAGGACAACGACGAGAATAATGATGAGCTCAGGAGCCCTCAGTCCAAACATGTAGACCTCCACAATACAGCGAGACAAGCTCGAATGAGTATACCGCGGGTATCGCGGTATCACAACAATAGCTAAAAAAAGGGACCGCAAGAAGCGGTCCCTCCTCATGCTCTGGTCGGGTTGACTGGATTTGAACCAGCGACCCCTGCGTCCCGAACGCAGTGCTCTACCAAACTGAGCCACAACCCGTTATCTCGACTATAGTAACAAAGATTTCCGTCGTGTGCTAGAGAAATTTTTACTTCTTTGGCACTTCGATGCGAACCGTGCTGGGAATGAGCTCCGTCGCGCAGGACCACCAGCCGTTTTGCTGGGCAGCATCGGCAAGCCTTTCGGCCGTGGCGGCCGTATCGCAAATGGCAAACGAGCAGGCACCCGATCCACACACGTCTACGGCAACGGTACCGTCCTGCGCGCGTAGCCAGTCGAGCACGGTTTGGATCTGCGGTTCCATTTGCGCGGAGATAACGCCCAGGTTGTTGTGGACGAGCGCGTAGGCCGTCTCGGCGTCTCCCGAACGAAGCGCCGATGCGATCGCGCCGGGCTTCTCCGCAGGCACTGGGGTCTCGTCAAAGCGTCGATAGGCTTCAATTGTCGAAACGCTCGCCTCGCGCGGCTTAACCAGCACGACAGGCGTTGCGGGCAATGCGGGGTACTCGGTTGCCAGAACGTCTCCCCCGCCCACGTAAAATGCGGGGCTCGCATGCAAAAAGAAGGGAACGTCGGCACCGATGCCGCGCGCGATGTTGTCCAGCGCGGGATCAACGTGGTCGATGTCCCAGAGTTCGGCCAGAGCAACGATAACCGCCGCGGCGTCCGTCGAGGGGCCGCCCAAGCCGGCGCACAATGGAATGCGCTTCTCAATCGTCACGCAGATGTTTGCCTCGCGACCATAATGATCGGCCATAGCAACCGCAGCCCGATACGCCGTATTCTTTTGCATGGGAAAATCTGATGCCGGAACCGTCTGAACGGTCAGCGCCTGCGCCGGCGTGACCGTCACGGTATCGGAAAGACCGACGGCTGCCATCAGGGAATCGACCCTGTGGTAGCCGCGGTCATCGCGCTCGGTATGAACCCCCAGGTAGAGGTTAATCTTCGCCGGCGCGGAAAGAGTCAGGGACCGATCGGTCACCGTTAGTGCTCCTCGAGCTGATTGCCGAGCGGGGTAAAGATATGCTCGCCGCTCTCGGGGTCGAACAGCTCGACCTGACCGGTGAGGACATCGATATACTGGTAGGACTGACGCGACTTACGGCCACGGCGCTCGTCGACCTCGACAATGAAGACGGCGGGGTGGACGCTCTTGATGGTGCCCATGCGCTCGACAACGCGGGTGCGGCCCATGTTGGCCTTAACCTTGACGCGATCGCCCACCATATCGGTCAGCTTCTCGTGGATGTCGTCGACGTGATTGACTTCCATCTCTTCCATGAACAGGGCCTCCAGAAGGTGCAATTCAAAAAGGGGATAATACCCCTAAGATAGACAAAACTCTAATACTATAGCACCCTGTTGCAGCTCTGTACAAGACGTTTCTAAAATTATTTGCATAACTAGTTCACGCCAGACACTATGACCCAATCCGAGGGCACTGAAAAGGCAGGAGCCCCCGCTCGTGA
>CABRHR010000042.1 GCA_902470835.1 uncultured Collinsella sp. | reverse complement strand
ATCGATGCTGCGGCTTGCCGCTGCGAGCAGGTGGGCGCGCTGCTCGTCGTGGACGAGTGCTTCCTCGGATTTGCGCCCGACGCCCGCGAAAGGAGCGTGGCTGCACGCGCCGCGTGTTCGCGCCATGTGGCCGTGCTCTCCGCGTTCACCAAGCTCTACGGAATGGCGGGGTTGCGGTTGGGATATCTGATCAGCGGAAACGCCCAACTCATCGAGGGGATTCGCCGGGCGGGGCAGGCGTGGCCCGTCTCCTCGGTCGCCGAGGCCGCGGGCATCGCCGCCCTGGAGGACGTTGAATACGTCTCGCGCACGCGCGATGTGTTGGCAGGCGAGCGAGCGTGGCTTTCCCACGAGCTCTCCTCGCTCGGGCTTTCCGTCGTGCCGTCGGATGCGAACTTCCTTTTAGTCCGCACGCCGGCGAAAGACATCCCCGAGCGCCTGTACAAACAGGGGGTTTTGGTCCGCACGTGCGACTCGTTTTCGGTACTGTCCCGTTTCTGGTGCCGCGTCGCGGTGCGCACGCGCAAGGAGAACGCCCGGCTTGTGATGGCGTTCAGTCGCGCGCTTCGGGCGGAAGGCGCATCGGGCGAAGGCGAACCCGACGAACGGGGCGACGCTTCTTGCAGCTACGCTATGGCGGGCGCGGATGGCCGAGGCTCGGCGAAGGAGGTCGATACCCGTGGGTAGGGCGAAGCCCATCATGATCCAGGGCACCATGTCGAACGCGGGGAAGAGCCTGCTTGCGGCGGGGCTGTGCCGTGTGCTTTCGCAGGACGGCCTGCGCGTGGCTCCCTTCAAGAGCCAGAACATGGCGCTCAACAGCGGTGTCACGGCCGATGGGCTCGAGATGGGCCGCGCCCAGATCATGCAGGCCGAGGCGTGCGGCATCGCGCCCGACGTGCGCATGAACCCCATCCTGCTCAAGCCCGAAAGCGACCACCGAAGCCAGCTCATCGTGGCCGGCAAGGCGCAGGGAGCCTTCGCTGCGAGGGACTACTTCGCGCGAAAGAAGGCGCTCATGCCGCAGATTTTGGAGGCGTTCGATTCGCTCGCGGAGGAAAACGACGTCATCGTCATCGAGGGTGCCGGCAGCCCCGCCGAAATCAACCTTGCCGAAAACGACATCGTCAACATGGGGCTCGCGCGCGCCGTGTCCTCCCCCGTGCTGCTCGTGGGCGACATCGACCCAGGCGGGGTGTTTGCCCAGCTCTACGGCACGGTCGCGCTTTTTGCGCCCGAGGATCGCGCGCTTTTGCGGGGGCTTGTGGTGAACAAGTTCCGCGGCGATGTGGATATCCTGCGCCCGGGTTTGGCCCCGCTCGAGAAGATGTGCGGGGTTCCCGTCGTGGGGGTCGTGCCGTATCTTACGCTCGACCTGGACGACGAGGACTCGCTCGCGCCGCGCCTATCTGCCCGCGAGGCGCGCGGCGTCATCGACGTCGCCGTCGTGCGCCTTCCGCATCTGTCGAACTTCACCGACTTCGACCCGCTTTCGCGCGTGCCCGGCGTGGGCGTGCGCTATGTTTCCTCGACGACCGATCTGGGCAGACCCGACCTGGTGGTGCTCCCAGGCTCGAAGACCACGCTCGACGACGCGCGCTGGCTTGCGGCTAGCGGCATCGGAGCCTGTGTACGCGCGCTTTCGGGCGCGGGCACGCCGGTGCTCGGCATATGCGGAGGCTACCAGCTTTTGGGAGACGAGCTTTCCGATCCGCACGGCAGGGAAGGCGCTGGCACCGCGCGCGGGCTCGGGCTCATCCCTGCAAGTACGGTGTTCAAGGAGGAAAAGCGCCTCGCCCAGTCGGAGCTTCGCATCACGGGCGCCCAAGGCGCGTTCTCGGTGTGGAACGGCATGACGGCGCGCGGGTACGAGATTCACGACGGCGAAACGACCGTCTCCTGCGCCCCTGCGGGCACGATTGGCGGCAAACCAGAAGGCGCGGCCTGCGGAAACGTGTTCGGAACCTATCTCCACGGCCTGTTCGACGAACCGGGGGTGGCGCTCGCCCTCGCGCGCTCGCTCGCGCGCATGCGCGGCCTGCCCGAGAGCGTCGTGGGTGCTGCGGGCGCAGCGTCCGCGGCCGATCACCGTGCGCGCGAGTTCGACCGCCTGGCCGATGTCGTGCGCGGGGCGCTCGACATGGAGTATGTCTACCGCATTATCGAGGAGGGCGTATGATCCACGTGTATCATGGCGACGGCAAAGGCAAGACCACGGCGGCGATGGGCCTCGCCCTTCGCATGATCGCCGCAGGCCGCCGCGTCGTCGTCGTGCAGTTCCTGAAAGACGGCGAAAGCGGGGAGGCGCGCCTGCTCGCCGAGCATTTTGGCGTGCCCGTGTTCGCGGGGAAGGTGTCGGACAAGTTTACTTGGTCGATGACGTCGGAAGAACTTGCCGCGACGTGCGAGCTGCACGATGGGAACCTCGCTTCCGCGCTAGCCGAGCTCGAGGGCGCTCAGGAGGGGCTGCTCGTGCTCGACGAGGCGCTCGACGCGCTTTCGAAGGGGCTTGTCGACGAGGCGCTCGTGGACCGCGCGCTCGATATGTCCGCGCGCGGCGTCGAAGTAGCGCTCACCGGGCGCGCGCCTTCCCGCAAGATCGTGGAGAAGGCTGACTACATAACCGAGATGCGGTGCGAGAAACACCCCTACGAGCAGGGGATATGTGCAAGGGAAGGAGTGGAGTACTAGATGGATTCCAAGGAGATGGCGCCCGGCGACATCGAGCGGCGCAGCTTCGAGATCATCACCGAAGAGCTTGGCGGCCGCACGTTCCCGCCGCTCGAAGAGCCCGTCGTGAAGCGCGTCATCCACACCACTGCCGACTTCTCGTACGCCGATTCCCTCGTGTTCACCCATGACGCCGCGCACTGTGCGCTCGACGCACTGCGCGCAGGGGCCACGGTGCTCACCGATACGAACATGGCGCTCGCAGGCATAAGCAAGCCCGCGCTCGCGAAGCTCGGCTGCAAGGCCGTGTGCTATATGGCCGACCCTGATGTCGCCGCGGCTGCGCGCGCCGCGGGCACGACTCGCGCCGTTGCGAGCATGGACAAAGCTTGCCGCATTGAGGGTCCGCTTATCGTGGCCGTCGGCAACGCTCCCACAGCACTTCTGCGCCTCGCCGAGCTCATGGACGCGGGGAAGATTGCGCCCGCGCTCGTCGTTGGGGTGCCGGTCGGGTTTGTGAACGTGGTCGAGGCGAAAGAGGAGCTACTCGCGCGACGCGTGCCGGCCATCGTCGCGAGGGGTCGCAAGGGCGGCTCGACCGTGGCGGCCGCCATTATGAACGCGCTGCTCTACCAGATCACGCGCACGGGTGGCGCGAAGTGACGGCCCCCGCATCCACGTCGGCGCTGCGCATCTTCGCCGGCACCACCGAGGGCCGCCTTCTGTGCGAATGGGCGAGCGGGGCGGGCATCCCCGCCCGTGCCTACGCGGCAACCGAGTACGGAGGCGAGCTTTTGGGCGAGCTTCCGGGCATCGAGGTGCATACGGGCAGGCTTGACGAGGCCGACATGGAGCGCGAGCTTTCCGGCGCGCGCATCGTCGTCGACGCCACGCACCCCTTCGCTACGCTCGCAAGCGGCAACATCCGGGCCGCTTCGCTCGCCGTGGGTGCACGATGCCTGCGCCTTGCGCGCCCGGTCGAGGCGCTGCCCAAAGGCGTCGTGCCGGTCGCGTCGATCGCCTGCGCGGCGCGCTTTCTCTCCGAGAACCCGGGTCGCGCGCTTCTCACGACGGGGAGCAAGGATCTTGCTCCCTACACGCGCGTCGCCGATTTCGCGGAGCGCTTCTTCGTGCGTGTGCTCCCGCTGCCCGGTGCTATAACGAAGTGCATCGATGCGGGGTTTTCGCCGTCGCACGTCATCGGCATGCAGGGACCCTTCACCCGCGAGCTCAACGACGCGATGCTTCGGCAGGTGGGCGCCCAGTGGCTTGTGACCAAGGACTCGGGAACCGTAGGCGGCACGGCCGAGAAGCTCGCCGCCGCGCGCGACGCGGGAGCGCGCTGCATCGTGGTCGCCCGTCCCGCCGAGGGAGGCGGGGTCCTTTCGCTTCGGGAAGTGGAAGACGCGCTCTTACGGGAGTTCGCGCGCTAGGCGCTCACCGCGCCTGCGCGCCCTCCCGCCCGCGAGGAGGAGCGCCTCGAGTAAGCTCGAGCCGTACAAGCCCGTCATCCGCCATTAGCTCGAGGACGACGCCCAGAACTGGCGCAAGCAGCCCTTCAATAAGTTGCGGTGAAATAGTGTCTGTTTTTGCTGCTAGATAGCATATTCAGTCCATAATTCACCGCAACTTGTTGGTGGTGGCTTACTGGTAGCGTAGGCACTCCACCGGGTCGAGCTTTGCCGCGCGTCGAGCGGGGTAGAATCCAAAGATTACGCCGATGCCGACGGAGACGGCGAAGGCCAGCAATACCGTGGCGATTGAAAAACTCGGCGTAATGGTACCGGTTGCGCCGAGTTCGTCAAGAACGCCAGAACCCGCGGCAAAGAACGCCAAGCCCCAGGCCAGCAGATAGCCGATCACGACACCCAAAATGCCGCCGGTGATACACAGCGCCGAGGATTCGGCCAAAAACTGCGCGGTGATATCGCGACGGCTTGCACCCAGCGCGCGTCGAATGCCGATCTCGCGGATGCGTTCGGTCACGTTGGTGAGCATCATGTTCATGATGCCGATGCCGCCTACGAGCAGCGAGATACTGGCGACGGCGCCCATGATGAGCGAGAACGCGCCCATAAAGGAGTTGAGAGCATCGATGGCGCTTTTCATGGAAGTCGCCGATACGCTGTCGTACTCGTCATCCTCCGAGATACCCTTTATTGCGCGCACTTTGGACTCAATCGTCTTGCAGAGTTCGTCTATGTCCGTGCCCTCGACGGCAAGCGCCGTCACGCTGGGGAATGAGGGGTTCTCGTCGCCAAACAGCCCGGCAATGGTCTCGCGGGGCATATACAGCGTGAGTGAGCCCATGGAGTCGCTGCCGCCGTCAATTACGCCAACGATCTGCACCTCGCCGTTCGAGACTTTGATGGTCTTGCCGAGTGCGTCCTGTTCGTTGCCGTACAGCTGATCGGCGCCGCCACGGCTGATGAGCGCCACGCGCGCGCCGGACTTTGTTTCGGCGTCGGTATAGGTGCGCCCCGCGAGGAGCTTGCTGGCGCCTACCGCGTCGAGCATGTCGCGATCGACACCTTGTGCCATAACGGTATAGCTTTTGTCACCGGCCTTGTACTCGGTATATGCACTGTCCACGATGCCGATCTGCTCAATTTGCGGCACCATCTTGCGGAGCTTTTCGACGTCCGACTCGGTGAGCTCCTGCGACGAATAAATCTGCACCATGCGCGCCGCATTGAGGCCCAGGCTGTTAACCAGGCTGTTTTGGATGCCGCCGATGAGCGAGGTCATGGCGATGACGGAGGCGATGCCGATGACGATGCCCAGGATGGTGAGTAGACTGCGCCCCTTGTTGGCTTCGAGCGAGTGAAGAGCTTCTTGGATGAGGTCGCGTGTGCTCATGCCTTCACTCCTTTCGTGGGGTTGGCGGATCCGGAAATCGTGGGTAGGCTATCGACGGCTCCGCGCAGGGTCCGCGGTGCATGTGGAATATACGCGCCGTCGTGGATCCGGCCATCGCGGATGGTCACGGCACGGTCGGCCTCGGCGGCGATGCCGGGGTCGTGCGTGATGAGCACGATGGTCTTGCCGCGCTCCTGGAGCTTGTGGAAGGTCTCCATCACGAGCGCTCCGGTGGCAGAGTCCAGGTTTCCCGTCGGCTCATCGGCCAGAATGATGGGCGGGTCGTTGACGAGAGCGCGTGCGATGGCGACCCTCTGCATCTGTCCGCCCGAAAGCTCGGAGATACGGTGATCCCAGTGGTCGACGGGCAACGATACAGCTTGCAGCGCGTGCACGGCGCGCATCTCGCGCTGACTGCGCGGCACATTGGTGTACGACAGCGGCAACATCACGTTTTCGATGACCGAAAGGCGCGGCAGCAGATTAAAGCTCTGAAAGACAAACCCGATGCTCAGGGCACGGACTTCGGTGAGTTCATCATCGTCCAGCTCGGCTACGTTGAGCTCTTGCAGGTAATAGTCGCCTGCCGTCGGCTTGTCCAGGCAGCCCAGGATATTCATGAGCGTCGACTTGCCTGAGCCCGAAGGGCCGGTGATGGCAACGAATTCGCCGGGGTTTACCGCCAGGCTCACGTTGTGGAGGATATGGGCGCAGCCGGCCTCGCTCTCAAAGATGCGGTGCACGTTGCGAATGTCGATAACGGGGCGCATTACATGTCCTCATCGGCAGTCATACTGCCCGAATCCGCGCTGTAGCCGCCGTCAGCCGTTGCGTCCGCTCCGGTGTCCATGACGAGGGTGTTGCCGTCACGCAGCTTGGTTGTGGGCACGCCCGCGTTGATTTCGTTGCCCTGGTCGTCACGCTTGACCTGCGTTTTGCCCACCACGGCCTCGTTGTCGTTTTGCGTCACGACGGTCACCTTCACGCGGCGCGTTTCCTTGCCCTTATCGTCGGTCGCAACGTTGACGTAATAGTGCTCTCCGTCTTCGGTCATAAGTGCCATCGTCGGTACCATGACCACGTCGTCGAGTTGCTCGGTCACTACCGAGACCTCGGCGGTCATGCCGGGCTTCAGGCGGCTGTCGGGCGCTTCAATCAAAATGTCGACATTGAACGTTACGCTGCCGCCACTATAGTTGGAATCGGAGTTTGCCACCGAGGCGATGGCCGTGACCGTGCCCTGGCTCACGATGTCGGGAAACGCGGGGTACGTCACGTTGGCGCTCTGGCCCACGGCGATCTTGGCGATATCTTTTTCGCCCACCTGCACGGTCACCTTCATCTTAGACAGATCGGCAATCTGCATGCATTGCTTGCCGCCGCTCGTGTCGCTTTCGCCCATGATCATGCCGCCCGTTACCGTGGCACCTACCTTGGCATTGAGCTCTACGATACTGCCCGAGCTCGGCGCCGTAACGGTGCGCCCGGCGGCTTTGGCATTTGCCTGATCGAGGTTTGCCTGGGCCGAGGCAAGACTGCGTTGAGCTGCCGATACGGCGCTCGTATCGGTGGATGCGTTTGAGGCGGCACCTGCGGCAGCGGTGTCCGTCGTCGGGGCAGCTTGTGCTGCGGCCGCGGCCTTCTGTGCGCTGGCGAGGTCTTCCTGCGCTGCCGCCACCGCGCGCTGCGCCTCGGCGACATTGCGGTCGAGCTCGTCGTTTTTAATGGTCATGAGCACGTCGCCCTCGTTAACGGACTGGCCCGTCTGCACGTTGATCTGCTCGACAGTACCGTCGACGGAAGGGGAGACGACCGAGGCCGAAATGGGCTTGAGCTGGCCCTTTGCTTCTACAGTCGTGGTAAACGTGCCTTCGGTCACCATGTCAGTCACCGGGTCGGTGGCACCTTGCGGCTGCGCATTGATGATCAACGTCGCAACGATGGCGATGAGAACGACGCCGCCTACGACGCCGCCGACAATACCGCGTCGAATCAGCTTTTTGCGCCGGCGCTCGGCTCGCTTTTCCTTGAGCTTGGCATAGGCATCTTCGTCGGAAATCTCGGCTGTATTGTGCTGGCGGTCGTTTTGCGTATCGGCCTGCACGCTTGTTATCAGAGGGAGCATTTCGGTCGCACCCTCGGGCATGTGCTCGGAATCATCGGGGTCCGGGGTGATTGTGGGGACATTCGGCATAGCGTCTCCTTTATAGAAAGTACCTCGATAAGTATATGCGCCCACCGGTTGGGGCGGGCGCATAGGACGATTTCTTTCGGAACTGTTAGATAGGATTCGGCAGTTCCACGTTATTTGATGGCGCGCGTTGCACTAGGAGTGAACAACCACGCACAGGCCGACTTTGATGCAGTCGTGAAGCGCCTTGGCGTCGGCCAGGCGCAGGTTAATGCATCCGTGGCTGCCGCACCACTTGTACGACTCGGCGTTGTCGAAGCTCTTGTCGTTTTGCCAGGTGGCGTCATGGAAGCCGATCATGTTGCCCTCGAACGGCATCCAGTAGCTGACCGGGCTCTCGTATTTGGGCTTGCCCGTCTCTGGGTCCTTGGCGCCGATCAGCGTACTCGCACCATTGTTGCTGTTGATCTGCCATACGCCTTCGGGAGTGGCGTCCTCGCCCGGCTTGCCCGAGATAAAGTTGGCTTCCCACACGATATTGCCGCTCTCGTCGTAATAACGAGCATGCTGCTCGGACAGGTCGACGTCGATATATGCCTTCCAGTCGGGCTCGCCCTTTGCGGTAAAGGTGTCGGCCTTCTGGGAGTACTTGATCTCGATCTCGCCGGTCTGCTTGTTGTTGATGGCATCTTCGACCTGCTTGGCGAGCGTCGTGCTATCGATAGACCAACCAAAGTCGCCGCCCTCGACGGCGCACTGCTTGCCGTCGGCGCGTGTCCACCAGCGGGTGGATCCCACGGTGTTAAAGCCGTTGGCGAGCTCGGCGGCCCAGCTGCTGATCTGCGAGGTGTCGAGCGTGGGGTTCGCCGGATCGGCAAAACTAATCCACTGCAGCACGGAGCTGCCATCGACCTTGCCGGCATCCTCGCCGTTGAGCTTGAGGGTGACGTTGACGCCCAGGAAGTTGTTGGCGGCATCGCAAGCAGCTTGAATCTGGTCGTTGGTCAGCGTTCCATTGAGCGGTTCATAGGCATCGTTGCCGAGCTTCGTAAGATCGACGGTCTCGGCGAGCGAGGCAAGCTCGAGCTCGGCGAACTTAATGACATGCTCGCGGTTGAGCCTTTCATTAGAACGCGCCTTCTCGACGGTAAACTTGCCGGCTTGCTCGTCATAGGAGCTTGATGCCTCGAACGTGCCCGAGCGGCCCTCGTTGAAGTCATCGATGGCGGCCCCCAGGTCCTCCTCAAATTGCTTTTGATCAAAGGCATCGGAGAGCATGGAAAGGTCGACATCCTGATCCAAATCGACCTCGTCGGAAGTGACGGTGGTTTTGGTCTTGCCGCCAAAGGATTCAACGAGGCGGACGGGCCACATAAAGGACTCGTTATGGCTAATGATCTCTTTTGCGGCGGCTTCACCGTCAACGATGGGTTCATCGGACTCGGGCTGATAGGTCCAGCTAAAGTCATCGCCCGTGACGGTGAGCTTGTAGTGCTTCCATGCCGAGTTGACCTTGGTGGCGGCAGACGAGGCGTTGGAGAACGAGACATCCACGCCGGCGATGGTTGTGTTGGGGTAGGCGACCTGAGAGAATGCTACAACACCAACGATGTAGACGATGGCGATAAGACCCAGGACGACAAATAGCGTCGTCTTCTTACCGGACTTTTTGTTGTCGGCGGGCTTACCTACGGGGCCGCGGTCTCCTCGAGCATGCGAGGGGGCCTGCTTGGGAGCGTTGCCGTTTCCTTGACGCTGCTGACGCTGCTGGTTTGGGCGCGGCGAGGCGTTTGCCGCACCACGCTGCTGACCGTGGCTCGGCGCGATAGGACGCGGTGACTGAACGCCGCCGGTGTGCCTGCTCGGCTGCTGCGGATCGGGAATCAGTTGAGTTCGATCGTTTTGCGACATCGTATGCATATCCTTCGAATTTCGCCTTATGGCTCATCGTGTTTTTACTGGGCTTGCATTATAGCGATTGCCCTGCTGTTTGTGGTACGGAAACGGTGGCATTCAAAAGAGGTGGGACATTTGTCCCACCTTTGAGTCATTCTTTGCCGTTATCCGCACACGCCGCATTTTGCACAGGCCGAAAGTGCTGCTGGAGCCTGCGCGATGCCGCCCTTGGCCGTCTCGCGTAACGTGGCGGGCAGGGCGTGGCCCACCGAGAGCATCACGTGCGCCATCTGGTCAAACGGCACCAGGCTCTTGATGCCGGCGAGGGCGAGCTGCGCCGAGCTGAAGGCCGCGGCCACGCCGATGGCGTTGCGGTTTTGGCAGGGCACCTCGACAAGGCCGCCGACGGGGTCGCAAACGAGGCCCAACAGGTTGCTCAGTGCGATGGAGCTGGCGTCGAGCGCTTGCTCGGGCGTGCCGCCCATCATCTGGACCAGCGCGGCGGCGGCCATGGCGGCAGCGCTTCCAACCTCGGCCTGGCATCCGCCCTCGGCGCCGGCGACGCAGGCGCTCGTGGTGAGATTGAGGCCGATGGCGGCGGCACAGTAGAGGGCATCCATGACCTGTTCGTCGTCGAGCTGCAGGTGGTCGGCGAGCGCCAGCACGCAGCCGGGCACGACACCCGCGGAGCCGGCCGTGGGGGCGGCGACGATCACGCCCATGGTGGCGGAGCGCTCGAGCACGGCCATCGCGCGGGCCACGGCATCGGTCTGAACGGGGCCCATCAGGCTTGCGCTCAAATCGTTGCGGCAGGTGGCATCGACGAGCTTGGCTTCGCCGCCGATAAGGCCGCCGAGCGATTGCTGCGGATTGGCGATGGGGGCCGTGGTCTCCTCTCGCATGACGTCGAGCACGCGGCGCATGGCTGCGATAGCATGGGCCTCGCCGGTTAGACGCGCCTCGCGCACGGCCATGACGGCGCCGATATTTAGGCCGAGCTCGGCGCACGCATCGAGCAGCTGCTCGCCGTCGTCGAAGATCTCCTTGGCCGAGACGCCGGGGGAGAGCGACGAGGCAGAACCGGGGAGCTCGATAAAGGTCGCGTAATCGACATTGTCGAGCTTGCGCAGCATGGGGACGACGGTGTCGTCGGGCGCGCCGTCGGTCTCAAAGACGGAGTAGGCCTGACCGCCCACTTCGGTGCGGTAGGTGCGGCAGAAGGCGATGTTCACGTGGGCGTAGGCGAGCAGGTTCGTGAGCGCGGCGAGCACGCCGGGGACGTCGTAGTGCGCCACGAAGAGTGTGGAGTACATGCCCGAGATGTCGACGCCGACGCCGTTAATGCGGCTGATGCGCATCTTGCCGCCGCCCAGGCTCTCACCGCGGACCTGTGCCGTGGCGCCCGTGTCGTCGACCATGTCGATGTCGACGGTGTTGGGGTGGATGGAGGCGTCGTCGCCCTTGATGTTAAAGTGATATTCGAGGCCCTGCTCGCGCGCGAGGTCGAAGGCCTGCTTGATGTTCTCGTCATCGGTGTCGAGGCCCAGGATGCCCGCGACGAGCGCACGATCGGTGCCGTGGCCGCGGTAGGTGTGGGCGAAGGAGTTCCACAGGCCAAAGGTGACTTTGGTGATGCGGCCTTCCAGCAGGCTGGCGGCAACTTGGGCGCAGCGCAGGGCGCCGGCGGTGTGCGATGAGCTGGGGCCGACCATGACGGGGCCCAAGATCTCGAATGCCGAGGTCGTAGCTAGTGTTTGCGGCTTGCCTGCCATGGTTGCTCCTGTTCTATCCCGTCGTTCCGAGGGCTTTGGTATTTGGTCGCCTGCTCGGACAGTCCTGCTCGCACGGAGGCCACATTTAGTGGCCTCCGGCTCGTGCGGAACTCGCGATCGACCTTATGCCCCGCCCCTCGGGACTAAGGATACATGGTTGGGGTTGCTAGATGGCAAAATTCATTAGCTAGGGACGCAGCGTAGGCTCATATCGAAGCATCTTTACCACCGGATTAATAAAAAAGAAGCACCGCTTGGGGGCGGTACTTCTTTTGAAAGCGCGTGCGTGTTGTGACCTTAGCGGTTCTTAATTACAGGCCGCAGGCTGCTTTGAGTTCTTCGACTCGATCGGTCTTCTCCCAGGTGAAGTCGGGGTCTTCGCGGCCAAAGTGACCGTAGGCTGCCGTCTTCTCGTAGATGGGGCGACGCAGGTCCAGGTCGCGGATGATGGCACCCGGGCGCAGGTCGAAGGTCTTCTCTACGGCTTCAACGATCTTGTCCTCGGCGACCTTAGCGGTACCGAAGGTGTCGACCATGATTGAGAGGGGTTTGGAAACGCCGATGGCGTAGGCAAGCTCGACTTCGCAGCGGTCGGCCAGGCCGGCGGCGACCACGTTCTTGGCGACCCAGCGCGCGGCATACGCGGCGGAGCGGTCAACCTTGGTGCAGTCCTTACCGCTAAAGGCACCGCCGCCGTGACGGCCGTAGCCGCCGTAGGTGTCGACGATGATCTTGCGGCCGGTGAGGCCCGTATCGCCCATGGGGCCGCCCACGACAAAGCGACCGGTGGGGTTCACGTAGATGTCTGCGTTATCCCACGGCATGTTCTCAGCAGCCATGACCGGGGTGATGACGTGCTCGATGAGGTCGGCCTTGATCTTGCCCATGTCCTCGATCTCGGCGGCGTGCTGCGTGGAGATGACGATGGTTGTGACCTCGACGGGCTTGCCTTCCTCGTAGCGCACGGTGACCTGGGTCTTGCCGTCGGGACGCAGATAGGCGAGGGTACCGTCGTGACGCACGGCGGCCAGGCGCTCGGCCAGGCGGCTTGCCAGGTAGTGCGGCATGGGCATGAGGGTCTTGGTCTCGTTGGAGGCATAACCGAACATCATGCCCTGGTCGCCGGCGCCGATCAGGTCGATCGGGTCGGTGGTAGCGCCGGTCTGGGTCTCGAAGGACTCGTCAACGCCCTGGGCGATATCGGGCGACTGCTCGTGGATGAGGCTCATAACGCCGCAGGTGTCGCAGTCAAAACCGAACTTGGCACGGTTGTAGCCAATGCGGCGGATAACGCCACGGGCGATCTCCTGCACGTCGACGTAGGCCTGAGTGCGAATCTCGCCGGCGACGATGACGGTGCCGGTCGTCACGAGGGTCTCGCAGGCGCAGCGGACGTTCTCCACGTTGGCGGGCACGCCGTTGGGGGCGATGTAGCCCTGCTCCTGGAGCTCTATTTCTTTGGCGAGGATTGCGTCGAGGACGGCGTCGCTGATCTGGTCAGCGATCTTATCGGGATGACCTTCGGTCACCGACTCCGACGTAAAAACAAAGGACCCGTGTTGGGGCGGGATGGAACGAAGTTCTTCTGACATGATTGTCCTTTCAAAAACGTGTCCCGGCGACCGTTACCATTCCGCCGGGCTCTCTATGCAAGGGCACATCATAGCGCGTAAATCAAACATTCACACCCTTTCCGCACCTACTCATTGGGGACAGACTTAAATGATCGGCCTTACCTAAGTGTCGACAGGTTGCCCAAAGAATGGTCATTTAAGTCTGTCCCCAATGAGTAGGTCGGTGCCCTTTGTGCGGAGGTTGCTTTGATGCTTTATACTGATGCGGTTAGACATCCATCCTGCAATCGAGGAGATTTCCATGGCATCAGACGTTCGCGTCCGTTTTGCACCCTCACCGACGGGCAAGCTGCACATCGGCGGCGCCCGCACCGCTATCTATAACTGGGCTTTCGCCCGCGCAAACGGCGGCACGTTCATCCTGCGCATCGACGACACCGACCCCACCCGCTCCACCGACGAGAACACGCAGATCATCCTGCGCGCCATGCGTTGGCTGGGCCTGGACTGGGACGAGGGTCCCGAGGTGGGCGGCGACTTTGGCCCCTACGCCCAGACCGAGCGCCTGGACCTGTACAAGCAGGCGGCCCAGAAGCTTTGGGACGAGGGCAAGGCCTATCCCTGCTTCTGCACCAAGGAGCAGCTCGACGCCGATCGCAAGGCCGCGCAGGAGCGCAAGGACCCCTTCCAGGGCTATCAGCGCCGTTGCCGCGATCTTGATCCCGAGGAGGCCCGCCGCCGCATCGAGGCCGGCGAGTCCTACGTCCTGCGCATCAAGGTGCCCGAGGACCGCGGCGACGTCGTCATCCACGACGCCGTCCACGGTGAGGTGACCTTCGACGCCAAGGAGCTCGACGACTTTGTCATCTTCCGCTCCGACGGCACGCCCACGTACAACTTCGCGACTGTCGTCGACGACGCCATGATGAAGATCACCCATGTCATCCGCGGCGACGACCACCTGTCCAACACCCCGCGCCAGGTCATGGTCTACGAGGCCCTCGGCGCGCCCGTGCCCACGTTCGCCCACATCTCCATGATCCTGGGCGCCGACGGCAAGAAGCTCTCCAAGCGCCACGGCGCCACCTCGGTGGAGGAGTACCGCGACGCCGGTTACCTGTCCGACGCCTTCGTCAACTACCTGGCGCTGCTCGGCTGGTCGCTCGACGGCGAGACCACGATCATCCCGCGCGATGTCCTGGCCAGCAAGTTCTCGCTCGACCGCATCTCCAAGAACCCGGCGACCTTCGACCCCAAGAAGCTCGACTGGGTTAATGCCGAGTACATCAACGGCATGTCCGATGCTCAGTTTGCCGACGAGATCATGGTCCCCGAGCTGCACGAGGCGGGTCTCATCGAGGGTAATGTCGAGTACGGCGAAGACTGGATCGACGCGCTTGCCGCCATTGTCAAGCCGCGCACCAAGATGCCGGCCGACGCCGTGACCGTCGCCGCTCCCATCTTCGCTACGGCCGAGACGCTCGAGTATGACGAGAAATCCGTCAAAAAGGGCCTGGCCAAGGAGGGCATGGGTGCCATTCTGGATGCCGCCAAGGCCGCGCTCGAGGGCGTGGACGAGTGGACGGCTGCCAACATCGACGCCGCGCTTGAACCGCTGCCCGAGCAGATGGACCTTAAGAAGCGCGTGGTGTTCCAGGCCGTACGCGTTGCCGTCTGCGGCAACATGGTGAGCCCTCCGCTGGGCGAGACCATGGCGCTCGTCGGTCGCGACGACTGCCTGGCGCGCATCGACCGCGCCCGCACGATGGCGCTGTAATCGCTGCGCAAACGTATGTATCCGAGCCCCGTTCACCCGAGCGGGGCTCTTGTTTCTGTAGACGTATGGGATAGGAGGTGCTGGGGCCATGGCCGAGCAACTTTCGCTGTTTGGTTCGCCAGAACCGGAGGAGGTTCCGGTGAAGCCAGTGCCTGCCGCTGGCTCGGCTCAGCCTAAGCCTGCGCGCGAGCCCATTGCCGCCTACGTGAGCGTGGTCCTCGACATCCCGACGCGTTCGCTGTCCGAGCCGTTTGCTTACGGCATTCCCCGGTCCCTTGCTAACGAGGCGCAGATCGGATCCACGGTCCTGGTTAACTTTGGCAACCGTGCGGCCGCGGGCTATATCGTCGACATCGCGCCTGAGCTGGGCGACCTACAGGGCAACAACGCCCTCGACCCCGCGCGCATTAAAGCCATCGAGGCTATCCTCAGCAAACCGCTCTTTACCGCCGAGGCTGCCCGTATCGCACGCTGGATGAGCCGCGAGTATGTCGCGACACTTTCCGAGTGCCTGCGCCTTTTCTTGCCACCGGGTGGAAGTCCGCGTGTGGTCAAGGGCGAAGATGGCGTGTGGACGGTTGAACGTCCCGCCGTCAAGCCTATCCAAAACCGCTGGGTCATGCTCACGCCCGAGGGTTTCGACTACACGCCGCCCAAGACCGCGGTCCGTCAGCGTCAGCTCATCGAGGCGCTCCAATGCGGTCCGGTCACGACGCGCGACCTCAACCTGCTCTATAACAGTATGTCCGCCACCATTAAGGCGCTCGAAAAACGCGGTGTCGTGGTTGTGGAGGAGCGCCGCGCCTGGCGTGGATGCAGCGAGCAGACCACGCTGTCCTCGGCAAGCGGCAAGGCGCCGGTCGCACTTACCAAGGGCCAGCAGCAGGCGCTCGCGCAGATTGAACGCGCCCGTCTTGACGCCCACGGAGACGTGGTGCTCGTGGACGGTGTCACGGGCTCCGGCAAAACCGAGGTTTACCTCTCCGCCATCGAGCGCGTGCTGGCGGCCGGCCGTTCGGCCTGCGTGCTCGTGCCCGAGATCTCGCTGACGGCCCAGACCGTCGGCCGCTTTCGCTCGCGCTTTGGCGAGACGGTCGCCGTGTTCCATTCGCGTCTTTCTGCTGGCGAGCGCCTGGACCAGTGGGATATGGTCGCCAGCGGTGCGGCTCGCGTGGTCGTCGGCGCCCGCTCGGCGCTCTTTTGCCCGCTCAGCGGCTTGGGCCTCATCATCATTGACGAGGAGCACGAGACCAGTTACAAGCAGGGCTCCAGCCCGCGCTACCACGCGCGCGAGGTAGCGGCCGAGATGGCGCGTCGCTATCGCTGCCCACTCGTGTTGGGCTCGGCCACGCCTTCTGCTGAGGCCCTCGACCGCTGCCGCCGCGGCACGTATAACGGTGCCACCTGGACGCGCGTCGAGATGCCCGAGCGCCCGGGACACGCCGTGCTGCCGACTGTCCGCATTGCCGACCTGCGCCGCGAGTTCGCGCACGGTAGCCGCTCCATGTTCTCTAAACCTCTGATGGAAGGCCTGGAGCGTGTGGTCGAGCGCCGCGAAAAGGCCGTGTTGCTGCACAACCGGCGTGGCTTTGCGCCCTTCCTGATGTGCCGCGAGTGCGGATGTGTCCCCACGTGCAACCACTGCTCCACCGCGCTCACGTACCACGAGCGCACGCACACGCTGCAGTGTCACACCTGCGGTTCGTCCTGGCGCGTGCAGCCGTATCCCGCGCCCACGAGCCGTTGCCCCAAATGTGGCAGTCGCTACCTGGCAAAAATGGGTATTGGCACTCAGCAGATCGAGGACGCACTGCACCAGATCTGTCTCTTATACACATCTGACGCTGCCGACGAAGAGGATAGTG
>CABRHR010000041.1 GCA_902470835.1 uncultured Collinsella sp. | reverse complement strand
CGTAGCGGGTGGTTTAAAGCTGGCCGCTGCGCGGCCAGCAGACTAAAGTCTTGAATCAAAAAGGCCGCGGCCGGGAATCCCGGCTGCGGCCCTATTGCACATGTTAGGTTGACCTACTTGCTAGACCAACTTAAAGCCCTTGCGCTTGCCTACGGAGAGGGTGTCGCCCAGCTTGAGGGCGCTGGGATCGATGTTATAGCTCTTGGGAGCCACGGCCTTGCCGTTGATCTTGACACCGCCGCCGTCGATATCGCGACGAGCCTGGCCGGCGCTCGCCGAAAGACCCAAGTCCTTGAGCAGGCCGGCGAGGTAGATCTGGCCCTCGTCGTTAACAGTCAGCTCAACGTGCTTCTCGGGGAAGTCGGCGAGCTGGCCCTCCTTGAACACGCGGTCGAACTCGGCCTGAGCCTCGTCGCCGGCACCGGCGCCGTGGTAGGTGTCGCACAGGTCGCGGCCCAGAGCGCGCTTGAGCTCGTAGGGGTCGGCAGAACCATCGGCCAGGGCGGCGTCGATCTTGTCGACCTCGGCCGGGGTGAGCGAGCTCGCCAGGCGGTAGTACTTGCCGATCATCTCGTCGGGGATGGACATGGTCTTGCCGAACATATCCTTGGGGGCGTCGGTCAGGCCGATGTAGTTGCCGTAGGACTTGGACATCTTGCGCACGCCATCGGTGCCCTCGAGCAGCGGCATGGTGAGCGCGACCTGGGGCTCCATGCCCATCTTCTCCATGAGCTCGCGACCAGCGAGCAGGTTGAAGAGCTGGTCGGTGCCGCCCATCTCCACATCGGCCTTGATCTGAACGGAGTCGAAGGCCTGCATCACGGGGTACAGGAACTCGTGCAGGGCGATCGGCGTCTGAGACTGGTAGCGCTTAGTAAAGTCGTCGCGCTCAAGGATGCGGGCGACGGTGAACTTGGAGCATACCTGCAGCAGGCCGGCCAGGTCCATCGAAAGGATCCAGTCACCGTTGTGCACGATGGTGGTCTTCTCGGGATCCAGGATCTTCATGGCCTGGCTCACGTAGGTCTCGGCATTGGCCTCGATCTGCTCCTGCGAAAGCTGCGGACGCGTGGAGTTCTTGCCCGAGGGGTCGCCGATCAGCGCGGTGCCGTTGCCGATGATGAGGGTGACGTTGTGGCCCAGGTCCTGGAACTGACGCATCTTGCGCAGCGGCACGGCGTGGCCCAGGTGCAGGTCGGGGCTGGTGGGGTCGACGCCGAGCTTGATGTTGAGGGGCTCGCCCTTCTCAAGCTTCTTGCGAAGGTCGGCCTCGGGAACGATCTGCGCGGCGCCCGAGGTGATGATACGCATTTGCTCGTCAACAGACAGCATTGGGTATCCTCCTTTTGCTATAGCACCCTCGCCGAAAACGGCGGTGCTGGAAGTCCATAAACTCTCTTATGATAACAAACTGACGCGACGCGGCACCTACGACAGGAAAATCCTCGTCCTGCCGCATGCGTCAATGGCAACTGGCAGACGCGTACCGTCACGCTCGACCAGATAGCGTACCTGCCGACGACGCAAGCAGTCGCGGCAACGGACCTGTCCCGTCGCATCGGTGGCGCAGACGCCCTCGGCGGTCAGCAGGCAGTGCTCGCACACCATAAGCTCGGGACGGTCGGCGTCGACCGGACCCAAGACGCCGGGTTCAGCAGCCAGTTCGGCAATACGCTCCGCATCATTGCCGAGCAACTCGGCCGGCAAGTACACCCGCCCCGCACCGAGTCCGCGCAGCCAGGTAAGCGTGGCCCGATTCGCGCAGAACACCGGCGCCGCCACGTCAAACGTCACGCCCAGCTCGCGAGCGATCACCACCTGTCCCAAGTTGCGGCAGACGACGCGCCCGGCACGCTGCATCAGTGAGCGGGTCCGGTCAGCGTCACCTGTGCGGTACACCTCGTCAAGCACCACAACGGCGTCGGACAAATCGAGTTCTCCGCGCGGGTCGGCATCCATCAGCTGCCAAGCAAAAACCATGCGAGCGGGAACCGCGCACCCCACCAACTCCGTCGACGCACCGCCATCCACCGCAACGTCCTCAAAGGGCAGTACCTCAACGGCACGTGCAACGGGCGCAATCGCATCCGCCTCGGCCCGCATGCGCTCCAACACCGCCGCCGTCTGATCCAACACGCCGGCGCTGCGAATCAGGTACACCTCGCAGCCCGTGTCCACCTTACGCTTGCAATGCACGACGACGCGCTTCCCCGCTGCGGCATCCACCGGGCAGGGCACCTGCGGCCAGCGCTTGGGCACATCGGGACGCGCGTCGACACCCGGATAGAACCGAATCTCGAGCGTGTCACCCGCCGCCACGGCGGCGTCGAACTCAACGGTCACCTCTTCGTGGCCCACAGCGACCAAGCGCCCCACGCGCACGCCCTGGTTAATTGCGCGCTCAAAGCTCATCAGCTCGGCACCCGAACGCCCTCGCAGGTACGCATCGGTAAACCCACGGTTAAACGACCTTCCCAGCTCGCGCTCAAGCTCTTCCACGGCACCGGGGTCCCACGCGCCGTCGCACAGCATATCGAGTGCCCGGCGCCACACCCGCACCACGTTGAATACGTAATCGGGGTTCTTCATGCGCCCCTCGATCTTGAGCGACGCCACGCCGGCATCTACAAGCTCGGGCAGATGCGCAATACCCAGATAGTCGCGCGGGCACAGCAGGCGATCTCCCTCGACAGCAACAACACTCTGCCCCGCCTCGTCCACTAGGTCGTACGCCAGACGGCACGGCTGTGTGCAGTCGCCGCGCATCGCCGAGCGCCCACGCCGCAGGGCCGAGAACTCGCACGCCCCCGAATAGCCGATGCAAATCGCACCGTGGCAGAATACCTCGATGGGCACGCCCGTGGCACATAGCGCCGCAATCTCGTCGACCGTCAGCTCGCGTGCCGTCGTCACACGCTCGACCCCCAGCTCGTCGGCGGCAAGCCGCACGGCACCCTCGCTATGAGCGCCCGCCTGCGTGGACAGGTGAATCTCGACCCCGGGAATCGCCGCGCGAAGCGCGCAGGCCAACCCGGCATCGGCGACAATCAGAGCATCGGCGCCCAGCTCCAGTGCATGAGCTCCCAACACCACCGCGTCGGACAACTCATCGTCAAACACGAACACGTTGAGCGTCACGTACACACGCACGTCATGGGCATGCGCCACGGCGCAGCCGCGCGCAAACTCATCATCCGTAAAGCCATGGGCGCTCACGCGGGCGTTAAAGCCGCCCAACCCCGCATAGATGGCATCGGCACCCGCGGCGATGGCCGCAAGCATCTGGTCGAGCCCGCCCGCCGGCGCCAGCAGCTCGGGTAGCGCCGCACCGGCAGCATCCAATCCAGTCTCGTATTGTCCGCTCGGCCCCATCGTCCGAATCGCCATCGACAAACTCCTTACCAAGGTATGCATTCACTCTGAAAAATGCCGTCTTCCAGCATACACGAGGCCTCGCGCGCCCCGTTTGGTTTATCGTGTAATAACTTATGTCCATCCTGCCCCGACGGCACATCCACCGTCCGGCACGACATACCTGGAGGTCAATATATGGGTCCTCGCCAACGACAGGGACACAGCCGTTCAAAGACGCATGCCCTGCCCATAATCCTGCTCTCGTTTTTGGGCTTTTTGCTTATCGCGGGCGTGGCATTTGGCATCGGCATGGTCGGCAACGTCAACCGCTGGCTGTCCGATCTGCCCGACTACACCGACGCCAACGCGTATCTGGTGAGCGAGCCCACCGAGATCGTCGACTGCAACGGCAACAAGATCGCGAGCTTCTACACGCAAAACCGCAAGTCCATCACCAAGGACGAGGTCTCCCCCTACGTGCTGCAGGGCACCGTTGACGTCGAGGACGAGCGCTTCTACGAGCACGGCGGTATCGACCTGTGGGGTATCGCGCGTGCTGCGGTGGCAACCCTCGGCGGCGGGCACGAAGGCGCCTCGACTATCACCCAGCAGCTGGTGCGCAACACCATTCTGCAGGAGGAGCAGTTCGACTCGACCATCGAGCGTAAGGTGCGCGAGGCCTACATCGCCATCAAGATGGAGGACATGTACTCCAAAGACGAGATCCTCATGATGTACCTCAACACCATCTATTACGGTCACGGCGCCTACGGCATCGAGGCCGCAGCCGAGACCTACCTGTCCAAGAGCGCCGCCGACCTCACCCTGAGCGAGGCCGCGCTGCTCATCGGCCTTCCCAACTCGCCTTCGCAGTACGACCCCACGGTCAACCCCGACCTGGCACTGTCTCGCCGCAACAAGGTTCTCGACAACATGCTGCGCCTGGGCCACATCACCCAGGAGGAGCACGATGCCGCACAGGGCGAGCCCATCACCCTCAACGTGACCGAGATTTCGGGCAGCGGCGTCGACGTATACTCGCAGCCCTACTTTGTCGCCTATGTTAAGCAGCTGCTGGAGCAGGAGTTCTCGACCGACGTGCTCTTTAAGGGCGGCCTGACCGTCAAGACCACCATCGACCCCACGATGCAGCAGGTGGCAGAGAATGCCGTCCGCGAGCAGCTCGACACGCTCTCACTCGACGGCCTGGACATGGGCATGGTCGTCGTCGACCCCAAGACCGGCTACATCAAGTGCATGGTGGGCGGCTACGACTACAACGCCGACGAGAACCACGTGAACCACGCCACGGCCAAGCGCCCCGTCGGTTCGACCTTTAAGGCCTTTACGCTTGCAACCGCTATCCAAAACGGCATGAACCCCAACGTCACCCTTAATTGCAACTCGCCGCTCAAGGCCAAGGGCACCACGACCGAGGTCCAAAACTACGCCAACCAGAGCTATGGCAATATCACGCTCAAGCAGGCGACGGCATACTCCTCCAACACCGGCTACATCCAGGTGGCCGAGGCCGTTGGCAACAGCAAGATCATCTCTCTCGTCAAAAAACTCGGCATCGATCCCGCCAAGGACAACATCGAGGACGTTCCCGTCATGACCCTCGGCACCGGCTCGATCTCGCCGCTCGAGATGGCCGCCGCCTACGCGACGTTTGCCAACGGCGGCTACTATCGCCAGCCGATCGCCATCACCGAGATTGACTCTCGTACCGGTTCGGTGCTGTACCAGCACACCGACAATCCCTCACAGGTACTTACCGAGGGCGAGGCCGCCGCGGTCACCGATGTTCTGTCCGGCGTCATGAAGGGCGGCGGTACGGGTGCTGCCGGCGCCCTGAGCGTCAACCAGCCCTATGCCGGCAAGACGGGCACCACCGACAACACCACCAACCTGTGGTTCTGCGGCTATACCCCGCAGCTGGCGTGCGCCCTGTGGACCGGCTATTCCGCGGGCGAGATTCCCATCCAAAAATACGGCACAGACCTGCTGGGCGACAGCACCAACCTGCCTGTCTTTAAGCGGTTTATGAACACCGTTCTGACCGGTACCGAGCGCGAGGAGTTTGCGACCGGAACGGCGCCCACCTACAAGAACAACAGCGTCTGGAAGTTCTACGGCACCAACAACACCAAGAAGACGGAGAATGACGACAAGGACGAGAACGAGGACGAAGAGGAAACCACAACGACGACGACAACGACGACCACGACCACCGAGACCACGGGCGGCGACACCACCGGCGGCACCGGTACGACCGGTGGCTCGACGGGCGGCTCCACTGGTGGTTCGACCGGCGGCGATGGCGGCACGCCTACGCCTACGCCTACGCCCACTCCCGACCCCTCGCCCACGCCTGACGATACGGTCGGCTAGAAATTCATCCAGCCATAAGCAACAAGGCCCCCGAGCAGCTTATTAAACTGCTCGGGGGCCTTTTTAGTTTAAAGCGACCTGATGGGCGGTCTTTATACCGGCAGACAAAAAAGGGTACCGACCAACGTCGATACCCTTTACAAGCCACCATGTCAGCGCGCACAGTGCCGAGCGCACGACCCGCACGCCTACTTGCGAGAATTGCTCAACTTATTGATCAGTGCCTCAAGACGCTCGCCGTCCTCGGCCGTCTGGGCAATAACCAAAATCGTATCGTTGCCGGCAAGCGAGCCAAGCACATCGGGAAGCTCTGCCGCATCAACGGCGGCGGCGATGCCGGAAGCCGTACCAGGCTGAGCCTTGATCATAACCAGATTATCGGTGCGCAGAACGCCCGTTACGAGCTCGGAAACCATACGCTGCAGGTGCAGGTCCTCTGCCAGAACATAGATGCCCTCAGGGAGCTTACGCAGCCCCATATCGGCAATATCGCGAGAGACAGTCGCCTGCGTGCAATCAAAGCCCATAGCGCGGAGCTCATCGACCAGCACGCGCTGCGTGCGGACGTCCTTATTGCGCACAATATCTCTAATGGCATCCTGGCGCCCATTGCGTTTTTTAGCCATACAAACCCTCTCTCCAAAAGATGGCGGAGACAATCAATCAGTGATTGAATAGTTTAACGCTATTTGAAGGCTTTTGTGTATAAGAACGCATTTCGAAACAATTCTATGCAAATTTGTTTCGAAATGAGCCGTTTAGGCGGTTTTTGCGCCCGTCCGGTTAAGAAAAGCTGCCAGATGCGTACACATCACGCAGCGCGCGGGCTTGGCGCTGGCGATCGGCCCAAACAACAGACCGAGTCCCCGATGGTTATCCTTGAGCGCGGCGACCATCTGACGGGTTCGAGACGCCTCGAGCATATCACGCATGCGGGCGGAACGCTCGATTGACGACACTCCATGCGGGCTCAGACACAAATTCTCGATGCAGGCGACCAGTCCGGCAAAGTAGAACTTTTGGCTTGCCAGCTTGAGCCGACCATCGCTATCTGCTTCCGAGAGTGAGTCCGCAAGCTCGTCGAGCGCTCGAGTGTCATCGGATATCCTGGCATACATGGTGGGATCAAAGGCATCTGTAAGCTTAGGTGCCACCGCGTGGAAACAAGCGTCGCCGCAGCCGGACACGAATCGTGCCTGCGAGAGCGCATAAGCCATAAACTCAACCGTACGGTACGCCTTGCCGCGCGACAGGCATGCCTCAAACAGCGGACGGCCATACATCGCGCCAGAGGTCTGAGCGACTAGGCCGCCCAAAATCAACTGGGGCAGCCCAGTCACCATAGAAGACTCGTCTTCTATGGCAATAGAGGCAGCATCCAAGACGCGCGAATGACGCTCGCGATGCGCATCGTATCGATCGAGCGACACCGAGGGGAGCACAATGTCTGCCGCAGTATCGCACGCGATATCGACCATCTTGGAAAGGGCCTGCGGAGCAAACCACTCATCGGCGTTCATGGCGATGATGTGAGAGCCGCGCGAGGCATCAAAACCGGCACGAAGACAAGCGCCGCGCTTCGCGTCCTCGACGTCAATCAAATCAATATGGATGTCCCTGTCGGCAGCAACTTGAAGCGAATGGCGCACACCGGGCGCAGCATCGCGGCAGACAACGACAATCTGCAAATCGTAGAGGTCTTGGTTCTGGATACTCTCGAGCGCACGCATCGCATAGCTGGGCGAACCTTCTACCACAAGGATCACCGAAAGTCGCGGAAGCGAGCCACGTCGAACCAAGTTATCCGTCCTCTCAACAGCAATGAATCAAACCGTGGTTCATGGTACACCCCGGCAATAAAAGCAATGAGACACCGGTTGTATTGCACGCCAAGAACAGATGTTGCACACGCGCAGCCCACAGATGACAGGTGTCGACGCACGACGCGCCGAGCCCTCCCCTAGTCGAGCACGACAAGCTCGGCGGGATCGTAATCCACGCCCATAAACGTAAGGCCACAGGCAGGAGCCGTGGGGCCCGCAGCGGTACGGTCGCAAGCATCGATGACCTCGCGCATCCACTCGGGTTCACG
The DNA here is from genome assembly GCA_902470835.1 of uncultured Collinsella sp. Lineage (GTDB taxonomy): Bacteria > Actinomycetota > Coriobacteriia > Coriobacteriales > Coriobacteriaceae > Collinsella. Next base: position 8,978 of record CABRHR010000041.1, on the reverse strand, counting down.
GCGATGCATGCCAATCTCGACAAGCGTGCCCACGATCGTGCGGACCATTGAATGCAGAAACGCATTGCCCTCGATGGTAAACGTCAGGATGTCCTCGCCAAACGCGTCCTCATGGCCAAACTCGGCACGCATCACGCAGCGATGCGTGGGCTTGCCAACGGCCGAGGCAACCTTGCAAAAGCTTTTAAAGTCCTGCTCGCCCAGCAGCGCGGGGCAGGCAGCAGACATAGCCTCAACATCCAAGGGATAGCGATGCCACCACACGGCACCCCGTGAGAGCACGGGACGCGCGTCGCGATCGGCAATGCGATAGGTGTAAGTGCGAGAGCGCGCGTCAAAGCGCGCAGAAAAGCCCTTACGAGCCTTGTAGACCTCGTTGATGGCGATATCTTTGGGCAGCAGGGCATCCATAGCCCGCAGCCACCTACGGCGCGTACACGCGAGCTCAGCGTCCGTTACAGGCACGCTGATGTACTGAGCCACGGCATGTACGCCGGCATCGGTACGTCCCGCGCACGTCAAATCGATCGGGCGGCGAAGCAGCGTCTCGATGGCTCGACGTAGCTCACCCGCAACCGTCGTCTGTCCCGGCTGCTCGGCAAATCCGCTATACGACGAGCCATCATAGGCCACGCGGAAAACGAGCGTGGCGTCAAGCTCGGAAATCGAATTGAAATCAGACGGCGCAGTCATGGGCGCTCCCAACAAACAAGTAACGGTATCGCGACAAAAAAAGAGGGGTACGCGAACGTACCCCTCGAATATAGCCTATGCAGACGGAATGTCTACTCAGCGGTCTCCTCAGCAGAAGCCTCCTCGACAGCCTCGACCTTCTTGGGAGCAGCGGCCTTCTTGGGGGCCGGAGCAGCCTTCTTGGCCTTAGGCGTGCAAGGCTCGGTGACGAGCTCCATGATAACGATGGGAGCGTTGTCGCCCTTACGGTTGCCGAGCTTCATGATGCGGGTGTAGCCGCCGTTGCGGTCCTGCCACATTCCCTGGGCAGCCTTGTCGAAGATCTCGGCAACGAGCTGCTTATCGCCGAGCTTGGCGATAGCCAGACGACGAGAGTGCAGGTCGCCCTTCTTGGCCCAAGTGATGATCGGGTCGACGACCGAACGCAGCGCCTTAGCGCGGGTCTCGGTGGTCTTGATGCGGTCGTTCTCGAAGAGGGCCTTAGCAAGGCTCTTCTTCATGGCCTTGGTGTGGCTCGCATCGGTGCCGAGCTTCAGGCCCTTCTTAACGTTGTGACGCATGGTCTAGTTTCTCCTCAAATATGCGAAGCATTAAGCCTTCAGGCTCAGGCCCATGGACTCAAGCTTGTCCTTCACTTCCTCGATCGACTTAACACCGAAGTTACGGATGTTGAGCAGATCGTTCTCCGAGAACTCAACGAGCTGACGGACCGAGTGAATGCTGGCGCGCTTAAGGCAGTTGTAGGAACGGACGGAAAGGTCCAGATCCTCAATCTGCTTGTCCAGCTCGGCGTTGTCGTTGGTGACCTCGGGAGCGAAGATCGAAGCCTCCTCCTCGACCTCGGGGGTCTCGGCAAGGTTCATAAAGGCGGCCATATGCTGGTTGATGATATTGGCAGCCTGGACCACGGCGTCGCGCGGGGCGATGGAGCCGTTGGTCTCGATCTCGAGGACAAGGCGGTCGTAGTCGGTGTGCTGACCGACACGGCAAGCCTCAACGAGCTTGGCGCAACGGGAAACCGGCGAGTACAGCGAGTCGACGTGGATCACACCGATGGGATCGTTGTCGCGCTTGTTGGCCTCGCCAGAAACATAGCCACGGCCATAGCCGATGCGCATGCTCATGGTGAGATGGCCACCCTCGGTGAGCGTAGCGATGTGCTGCTCGGGGTTAACCAGCTCAAACTCGGACGGAATAAAGAAGTCCGCACCGGTGACCTCGCAGGGGCCGTCAACCGAGATGGTGGCGGTCGCCTCGTCGGTCGTGCCGAGAGCCCTGAAGACAAGACCCTTGACATTCAGGACGATGTCGGTGACATCCTCGACCATGTTAGGGATGGTCATGAACTCGTGCTGCGCACCATCGATCTGAATAGCCTCGACGGCGGCACCCTCGAGCGAGGACAGAAGAACGCGACGAAGGGAGTTACCCAGCGTATCGCCGTAACCACGCTCGAGCGGCTCGACGGAGACACGAGCAGACGTCTCGTTGATCTCTTCGACCTGAACCTGAGGCCTAATGAATTCTGACATGTATTACCTCCAGCCTCAGCAGCCCGGATGGACTACTTAGAGTAGAGCTCGACGATGAGCTGCTCGTTGATATCACCGCTGATCTGCTCACGCGTCGGCAGAGCGAGCACGTTACCAGACAGCTTCTCGATATCGACCTCGAGCCAGCCAGGGACCTCAAAGCGCTCGGAGGAAATCAGGGCCTCCTTGATGGGGAGGAGGTCACGGAACTTCTCGCCGACAGCGACGACGTCGCCGGCCTTGACGCGGTAGGACGGGATGTCCACGCGCTTGCCGTTCACGGTGAAGTGACCGTGACGGACGGACTGACGAGCCTCTTTGCGGGTGCGGGCGAAGCCGAGACGGAAGACGACGTTGTCGAGGCGAGACTCAAGGATAATCATGAGGTTCTCACCGGTGACGCCGTTCATCTTACGGGCCTTGTTGAAGTAGCCGTGGAACTGCTTCTCCAGAACGCCATAGATGAACTTGACCTTCTGCTTCTCGCGCAGCTGCATGCCGTACTCAGATTCCTTGCGACGGCGCTTGGGCTGACGGATAGATTCCTTCTTGCTGCTGTAACCGAGCTCAGCGGGATCGATCCCGAGCTGACGGCAGCGCTTAAGAACAGGAGTCCTGTCGATTGCCATATTGATACGATCCTTTCAGTTACACGCGGCGACGCTTCTTGGGGCGGCAGCCGTTGTGCGGAATGGGGGTCTTGTCCTGGATGCTCGAGACCTCGAGGCCAGCAGCCTGGAGGGAGCGGATGGCGGTCTCACGACCGGAGCCGGGGCCCTTGACGAAGACGGAAACCTTCTTCATACCGTGCTCCATGGCCTGCTTGGCAGCAGCCTCGGCAGCCATCTGGGCAGCGAACGGCGTGGACTTACGGGAGCCCTTGAAGCCCACCTGGCCAGCCGACTTCCAGGAAATGACGTTGCCCTGGGGATCGGTGATCGAAACGATCGTGTTGTTGAACGTAGAACGAATGTGAGCCTGGCCCACGGAAATGTTCTTACGGTCCGCGCGCTTCAGACGGGCAGCGCGAACGTTCTTCTTAGCAGTAGCCATCTATCTAGCGCTCCTTATTTCTTCTTCTTAGCACCGATCTGACGCTTCGGGCCCTTCCGGGTACGAGCGTTAGTGTGGGTGCGCTGGCCGCGGACCGGGAGGCCCTTGCGGTGACGAAGGCCGCGGTTGCAGCCGATGTCCATAAGGCGCTTGACGTTCTGGTTGCGCTCACGGCGGAGGTCGCCCTCAACCATGATCTGGTTCTTATCGATATAATCGCGGATGGCGTTAACCTCATCCTCGGTGAGGTCCTTAACACGCGTATCCACGTTAACGTTGCACTCGACGCAAATCTTCGTCGCAGTGGTGCGGCCGATGCCGTAAATGTAGGTCAGACCGATCTCAACGCGCTTCTCACGCGGGAGGTCGACACCATTAATACGGGCCAACGTAGTCTCCTCTCTTAACCCTGACGCTGCTTATGACGGGGGTTCTCGCAAATGACGAGGACCTTGCCATGGCGCCTAATGATTTTGCACTTATCGCACATCTTCTTGACCGAAGGACGTACCTTCATCGTTCTTCCTTTCGGTAGCGCTCAAACTACTTCCCTACTATCTACTCGCCCAGCCGCAGGCGTTTAAAACTATGGCTGGTCTTCACACACAATCCGACCGTAGGTTGAGCTAAGCCTGCAGCCGGAAATGGAGTGCGTGTATGCGTGCCGCTATTTGTAGCGATAGGTGATGCGGCCGCGGGTCAGGTCGTACGGGGAAAGCTCCACGACAACCCTGTCACCGGGGAGAATACGGATGTAATTCATTCGGATCTTGCCAGAAATGTTGCACAGAACCGAATGACCGTTCTCGAGCTCAACCTTAAACATGGCGTTGGGCAGCGGCTCTTTTACCGTACCCTCGAGCTCAATTGCGTCTTCCTTCTTCACAAGCAATCATCTTTCTCTAGAAAACGACAGCGATTGAGTATTCTACAACACGTATGCACGCATCGTAATAACTTCGTAATGGCTCCACAACTAAGTGGAACTTGTTACATTTCTCCGCCTTGGAGCGAACACCAAGCACCTTGCGCATCCGTGGTGAGAATCACCGGACCGTCATTGGTAATGGCGACGGTGTTCTCGTAGTGCGCGGCGGGCAGGTGGTCGTTGGTCGTAACGATCCAACCATCGGAGCCCGTGCTCACATGGTTGGAACCCATCGTAACCATCGGCTCGATGGCAATGACCATGCCGGCCTGGAGACGAACGCCCCTCCCCTTCTTTCCATAGTTAGGAACGTTGGGGTCCTCGTGCATCACGCGGCCAATGCCATGGCCCACATAATCACGAAGCACGCCGTAACCGTGAGACTCGGCGAGGGACTGAACGGCATAACCGACGTCCCCGATATGGTTACCGGGAACAGCCTGCTCAATGGCAGCCTTAAGGCAATCGCGCGTGACCTCGCACAAAGCCTTGGCTTCGGGCGTGGGGGTGCCGACGAAAAACGTCCAAGCGTTATCGCCGACCCAACCGTCAACGACAGCTCCCGTATCAATGGAGATGATATCGCCATCGCGCAGGATCATGTCGGGGTTGGGAATACCGTGAACCACGGCATCGTTGATCGATGCGCAGATGGTTCCCGGGAACCCGCCGTAGCCCTTAAAGGCCGGGGTGCCGCCATGCATGCGGATAATCTGCTCCGCGAGCTGATCGAGCTCAAAAGTCGAAACGCCGGGGCGCACCATGGCTCCAACGTGGCGGAGCGCCATCTTAGATAGCGCTCCTGCCTTCTTCATCTGCTCGATTTGCGTTGCAGACTTAATCTTGATCATAGACCGAGAGCCTCTTTGACATCCCCGTACACGGTCTCGCGAGCCTGGTCACCGTTGACCGACTTGAGCAGACCCTGGCCACGATAGTAGTCGACGAGCGGGCTCGTGGACTTCTCGTAGACGTCGAGACGGTTCTTGATGGTCTCGGGCTTGTCGTCGTCGCGCTGATACATCTCGCCGGCGCACTTGGGGCAGGTAGCATCGGCAGCGGTGCCGGTGTAACCGCAGGCGCGGCAGGTGCGACGCGAAGACAGACGATCGATGATGACCTCGGGGGCCACGTCGACCAGAAGGGCGCAGTCGATCTCGCGACCCATGGCGGAGAGCTCGGAATCGAGCGTCACGGCCTGGGCGGTGTTGCGCGGGAAACCGTCGAGGATGAAGCCCTGCTGGGCGTCATCGGCGGCAAGGCGCTCCTTGACAAGGTCGATCACGAGCTGGTCGGGAACGAGCTCGCCAGCGTCCATGTACTTCTTAGCCTGAATACCAAGCTCGGTGCCACCCTTGACGGCAGCACGCAGCAGGTCGCCCGTGGAAATGTGGGCGACGCCAAACTCGGCGACGAGCTCCTGTGCGACGGTGCCCTTACCGGCACCCGGAGCTCCGAGCAATACGAGGTTCATGAGCAATCCTCCTCTAGCCTATTTAAAGAATCCATCGTAATCATACATCTTGATCTGGCCTTCGAGCTTATCGACCGTGTCGAGCACGACGCCGACCATGATGAGGATGGACGTGCCGCCAAATGCCTGGATCAGATGGTTACCCGTGAAGGAGAAGATGATCGAAGGCACGATGGCGATGAGCGCCAAAAAGACAGCGCTGGGAAGCGTGATCTTGTTGAGCGCGTTCTTGATGTAGGCCGCGGTAGCCCTACCCGGACGCACGCCCGGAATAAAGCCGCCCTGCTTCTTAAGGTTGTCGGCCGTGTCATCGGGGTTGAACACCATGGAGGTGTAGAAGTACGCGAAGAACACAATGAGGACAACGTTAAGCACCCAGTTGAGCCAACCGGTCGAAAGCGCGGAGGCAACTGCCTGAATCCAGCCGATGCCGGGGAAGAACACGGCAATCTGAGCCGGGAAGTACAGCAGCGCCGAAGCGAAGATGATCGGCACGACACCCGCGGTGTTGACCTTGATGGGCAGGTAGGTGGTCTGGCCACCCATCATGCGACGGCCCACGACGCGTTTGGCGTAGGAGACCGGGATGCGGCGCTGGCCGCGCTCAAGGAAAACAATCAGCGGGATAACCAGCAAAATGATGGCGCAGATAATCACCATGGTGATGATGCCACCGGCATTGCCCTCGGTGCTGGAGAAGATAGCCTGCGGCAGACCGGCCATGATGTTCGCAAAGATGATCAGCGACATGCCATTGCCGATACCGCGCTGGGTGATGAGCTCACCAATCCACATGATCAGCATGGCGCCCGCGGTGAGCGTGCCGACGATCATGAGGTCGAAGATGATCTCGGGAGCGCCGGCGCCATTGAAGCTGATGCCGAAGCTCTTAAAGAGGAAGAGGTAACCCACGGAGTTGAGGATTGCCAGAGCCAGGGTGAGGTAACGCGAATACTGCGTAATCTTGGTCTGACCGACCTCGCCCTCGCGGGCAAGCTCATGCAGGGAAGGCACAACGGCCTGGAGCATCTGGAGGATAATCGAGCTGGTGATGTAAGGCATGATGCCCAGCGAAAACACCGACACATAGCTCAACGCGCCGCCAGAGAAAAGATTCAGGAGGGCCATAGCACCTGCGGCGACCGAATTGTTATCGGTCGAGAAAAGGCCCAGCATCCCCTGGAAGGGAATGCCGGGCACAGGAACGTGCGCACCAATGCGGTACACGACGAGCATAGCTATGGTAAAAAGAATCTTTTCGCGCAATTCTTTGATGCGGAAAGCATTCTTAAGACCATTTAGCACGGCAGCTCGACCTTTCCGCCGGCGGCCTCGATCTTGGCCTGCGCAGAAGCGCTGACCTTGTCGACCTTGACCGTGAACTTCTTGGTGAGCTCACCATTGCCGAGCACCTTGACGGGCTCGAACTCGCTCTTGGTGATGCGAGCGGCCTTAAGAGCGGCACCGTCGATCACAGCGCCGTCCTCGAACTTGCGCTCGAGGCGCTCAACGTTAACAGCGGTGTACTCGATACGACGGGGGTTGCGGAAGCCCGGAAGCTTGGGCAGGCGCATAGCCAGCGGAGTCTGGCCACCCTCGAAGCCGGCACCCTTGGTGCCGCCAGAGCGGGAACCCTGGCCCTTCTGACCGCGGCCAGAAGTGGTGCCGTGACCCGAAGAATTGCCACGGCCGACGCGCTTGCGGTTCTTGGTGGAACCGGGCGCGGGAGTAAGATCGTGAAGCTGCATTTGCTACTCCTCTACAATCTCGACAAGGTGCTTGACCTTGAAGATCATGCCGCGGACGGACTCGTTGTCAGCAATCTCGCGAACCTCGCGGATCCTGTGGAGACCGAGGGCACGGACAGTACGGACCTGGTCCTGCTTGCAACCGTTGGTGCTGCGGACCTGCTTGATCTTGATGGTGTCAGCCATGCTTAGTTCTCCTTACCGACGAACATCTCGGAGACCGTCAGGCCACGGCGAGCCGCGACGTCCTCAGGGCTGGAGAGCTCCTTGAGGCCCTCGACGGCAGCCTTGATGATGTTGAGGCCGTTGTCGGTACCGAGGGACTTGGACAGGACGTTCTTGATGCCAGCAAGCTCAAAGAGGGGACGCACAGCGCCGCCGGCGATAACGCCGGTACCCTCGACAGCGGGCTTGATGATGATGCGGCCGGCACCAAAGTGACCGAGAACCTCGTGCGGAATGGTGCCCTGATCGGTCACCGGCACGTGGAACATGTTCTTCTTGGCATCGAGAGACGCCTTGGAGATGGCCATGGGCACCTCAGCGGACTTGCCCATGCCAACGCCGACGTTGCCCTTGCCGTCGCCAACGACGACGAGAGCGACGAGGCTCATGCGACGACCACCCTTGACGGTCTTCGACACGCGGTTGATGTAAACGACGCGCTCCTCGAACTCGGAGGCCTCGCGCTGCTGCTTCTGATTACGAGCCATGTGCTACATACCTCCTAGAACTCGAGACCGGCGGCACGAGCACCGTCGGCGAGGGCCTTGACGCGGCCATGGTAGATACGGCCACCGCGATCGAAGGCGACCTTGGTGATGCCGGCCTCGATGGCGCGCTTGCCAACGAGCTGACCGACCTTCTCCGCAGCCTCCTTGTTCGAGGTGTGGGTGCCCTTGAACTCGGCCTCGAGGGTCGAGGCAGAGACGAGCGTCAGGCTGGAGCCCTTGCTGTCGTCGATGATCTGGGCATAGATGTTGGCGTTAGTACGGGTCACGCGAAGACGCGGACGCTCGGAGGTACCCGAGACCTTGCCGCGAACACGACGCTGACGACGCTTGAGGCCTTCCAGCTTCGCCTTATGCTTGTTCATACGTAAACTCCTAAAAAGGTTGATCTTGCCAGCACCTGACGGGGTGCTGGTCTTATGCGAGTGAGTCGGTTACGACTACTTGGCGGCCTTACCCAGCTTGCGGCGGATGTGCTCGCCAACGTAGTGGATACCCTTGCCCTTGTAAGGCTCGGGAGGACGATGGCCGCGGATCTCAGCGGCGATCTGACCGACCTGCTGCTTGTTGATACCCTTGACGTTCACGTGGGTGTTGTCGGGAACCTCGAAGGTGATGCCCTCGGGAGCCTCGACGATCACGGGGTGCGAGAAGCCCAGGGAGAACTCGAGGTTCTTGCCCTTCTGCTGCACGCGGTAACCAACGCCGGCGAGCTCGAGCTTCTTCTCGAAGCCCTCGGAAACGCCAACAACCATGTTGTGGATGAGGGCACGGGTGAGGCCCTGTCTCTTATACACATCTGACGCTGCCGACGAAGAG
>CABRHR010000040.1 GCA_902470835.1 uncultured Collinsella sp. | reverse complement strand
GGCAAGACGCCGCCCAAAGCTTCGTCGTATCAAGGCTAGAAATGTTCTAAAAATACTTGCATTATATTATTGAGAATCTATACTAATAAACGAAGTACATCACCAGTCACGTTCGAGAGGAGAACATCATGGCTGAGGAAAAGAAGACGTATAAGTTCGTGTGCACCGTTTGCGGTTACGAGGTTGAGGTCGACACGCCCGAGCTGCCCGAGGATTACGTATGTCCGGTCTGCGGCGTCGGCCCCGATGAGTTTGAGCTTGTCGAGGAGTAGCTCGTAGACACACGGCGATTAGCCATACAGAGCTCTGTCCAAGGGTCCCGGCTGGATATTCCGGCTGGGACCCTTTTGATTTATCTGACGGTTTAAAACGGCCTTATGTGTTACAGATTGAGACGTTATATCCGGACGGTCACGCCATCCCAATTACATCCCCGTTAGCAGCACGACATCGAGAATCGTCACGATGGCACCGATTCCTACGAGCAGCGCGTTGAGCGGGCGCGAGTTGGCGTATTTGCCCATAACGCGGCGTGAACTGGTGAGTCGTATGAGCACAACGACCGTAATCGGCAACTGAAGCGACAGCAGTGCCTGGCTCCAGATAAGACCTTCAAAAGGATTTGGGACGACCAGACACGCCGCCACTGCGCCGACGAAACATGCCGCCACCCCAATCGAGGAATGTCGGTCGTGGATGTCGTATTCCTCGTCGAACATGCCCGCGGTGATGGTGCCCGCCGCCATGCCTGCCGTCACACTACTCGAGAGGCCCGCAAACAGCAGTGCCACCGCAAAGATGGTCGAGCTTGCTGGGCCCAGAATGGGGGAGAGCGCGTCCGCTGCGACGGCGAGGTCGTCTACGACAATGCCGTGCGCAAAGAAGGTCGTTGCGGCCAGGATGACCATGGCCGAGTTGATTGCCCAGCCCACGCCCATCGAAAAGAGCGTGTCGAAGAGCTCATAGCGCAGACGCTCTTCGATAACCTGCTCGCCTTGGCCTTCGAAGTGCATGGATTGGATGACCTCGGAGTGTAGAAAGAGGTTGTGGGGCATAACGACCGCACCAAGGACACTCACGATAATCGCGGCAGAGCCAGTGGGCATACTGGGCGTGATCCAGCTTGCGGCGGCTTGCGGCCAGTCGACCTTGACTAGTGCAAGCTCGGCCAAAAACGAGAGTCCTACCACGCCTACGAAGGCGATGATCCAGCGTTCGGCACGCTTGTAGGAGTTCGTCATGAGCATCGCCATCGATACTGCCGCCACGATGACGCAGCCCGCACGTACGGGCAGCCCAAAGAGCATTTGAAGGGCAATCGCGCCACCCAGGACTTCGGCCATGGCGGTGGCGATGGTCGCGAGATAGGCACTGGCGAGCACCGTGCGTCCAACGAAGCGGGGGAGGTAACGTGTCGTGGCCTCGGCAAGACAGGCGCCCGTGGCGATACCCAGGTGCGCCGCATTGTGCTGCAGCACAATGAGCATAATCGTGGACAGTGTGACGATCCACAGCAGCGCGTAGCCAAACTGCGAGCCCGCGGCCATATTGGAGGCCCAGTTGCCCGGGTCGATAAAGCCGACGGTCACGAGCAGCCCGGGGCCGATGTGCCGCGCAATGTCTAGGCCTCCGTGACCACCGGTGCGTCGGCAGCCAAAGTGTTGTTTGAGATGGTTGAGCATGGTGCGCTCCTGTGTATGGGCGGCGTGGCGTCGCATCTGGGTCGTGCGGCGCCACGCGTCGGGTTTGGGTTGGGGTTACCTGCGCGCCTTGCCTTGGTTGGCCACGGCGTCGATCTTGGCGGCGATGGTCGCCGGGTCGCCGATGTAGCGCTTGTCGAGGACGTTGAAATCGGCATCGAAGGTGTAGACGAGCGGCACGCCGGTGGGGATGTTGACCTTGAGGATCTCCTCGGGCGTGAGGTGCTCGAACTTCATGACGAGAGATCGCAGGGAGTTGCCGTGTGCGGCGATGAGTACGCGCTTGCCGGCGAGCATCTGGGGGCGAATCTCGTCTTCGAAATAAGGCCAGGCGCGGGCTATCGTGTCCTTGAGGCACTCGGTGTAGGGCAGCTGGTCGGGTGCGACATCACGGTATTGCTCCTGGGTGTGGGGATCGCGCGCGTCGTTCGGCTCGAGTGCCGGCGGGCAGATATCGAAGGAGCGGCGCCAGATGAGCACCTGTTCGTCGCCGTGCTCCGCCGCGGCATCGGCCTTGTTGAGACCCTGCAACGCGCCGTAGTGGCGCTCGTTGAGCTTCCAGGATTTGATGACGGGCAGCCACTCGCGATCCATTTGGCCGAGCACGATGTTGAGGGTGTGGATCGCGCGCTTGAGGCGCGAAGTGTAGCAGACGTCAAAGTCGAAACCGGCTTCTTTGAGGGCTCGACCGCCTGCGGCGGCTTCTTCGCGGCCCGTGTCGGTGAGCTCTACGTCGGTCCAGCCGGTGAACAGGTTGAGTTTGTTCCACTCCGACTCTCCGTGGCGGATAAGGACGAGTTGGATTGTCTGCCGGTCTGTCTGGTTTGCCATAGGGGCCTCCTTAATGTGGCACGGCGCGCGTGCCGTTTGTTTGACGCCGCAAAGGATACCCGTTTTAGGCTTAAAAGTTAACCAAGACTAACAAAATAGTTATATTTGAATGGGATGGTGAAAGGGGGCTGCCGAAATGTCTCGATCTGTAACAACTAGGGATGAAAATTGGGCCTAGGTGTTACAGATCGAGACAGGAAGAAATGATCCTATGGAAAATCTCGATCTGTAACAGCTGACCGCCAAAACCGGTCCTTCGTGTTACAGATCGAGACATTCGGAATCGTCTTTCAAAAGCATCTCAATCTGTAACAGTTAGGCGTTGAAATTGGGTCTTCCTGTTACAGATTGAGATGTTTGAGGCGGTGAGCTTACAGGTCGAACTTGGGGGCCTTGTTGTCGCCCTTGAGGTCGGCGGTGTCCAGGCGCATCATGCAAAAGTCCGCGTGGCCCTCGTCGGATTCCTCATCCTCGGCATTCATGCCGGTCAGAGCGGTCTGGTAGGGGTCGATGCCGTCGACCACGGTCACGTTGAGCTTCTCGCTCGAGGCGCCCGGCACACGGAAGGTGGCGTTGTCGATGGGCTCAATCGATACCTCGGGCGCGTGCTCTACCTGCGGCACCCACTCATAGGGCGCACGGTAGGCACGGTAGACCATGTTGGAGCTAAAGCCGGGCGCCGGCGCCTTGAAGTAGGGGCTCAGATACTCCCAGACAATCTCGTGCTCGGGCGTGACCTCGATCAGATGACCGTCGGAGCCCTCGGTGATAAGCGTGTTGCCGTTGGGCAGACGCTGGGCAGAGCTGATGAACGGCGAGTAGAAGCGACTGCCGTCGGCAAAGGGGAGCCAGCCGGCTTCGAGCGGGGTGTACTGCCACGTGATCTCGAGCGTGATGGGGTTGAACTGCAGAATGCGCGAGTAGTCGCGGTGGACGGCGTTGGTGCCGTCGGGCGCGATGGCGTTGGGCGCGTCGTATCCCGCGGCACCGCCGTTATCGAAGACCAACAGGTCGCCCTCGCCGGGAAGGCCCTTGGGGATCATATGAAAGTGATGCTGGCCGATAATCCAGCCGATCTTTTTTTCGGCATCGCTGCCGTCGAAGCGCGGGCCGAGTTTCCAGACGATCTTGCCCGTCTTTTTGGAGATGATGGCCAGGATATTGGCGTTGCGGCAGTCGAAGATGAGGTTTTCGGGGGCAAAGCGCTCGTCACCGCGGTCGTACCACTTGTTGGGGCCGAGCTCCGAGACGCAATTGATATGGAGCCAGTCGCCGCCGGCTTCGCCGCGCATGGAGGGATTGTTGTAGAGCGACTTTTTGGCCGCCTCGTCAAAGCCAAGCTCTTCAAAATGCTCCGACGCGCGCCACTCCCAGACGACCTCGCCGTCCCAGGTGACCTCGATGACTTTGTCGTCGATCAGCAGCTTGTCGCTGATCTCGGGATGGTAGCTGTTCTCGTGCGTGAGGATGATGGTGTTGCCGCCGTCCGTGCGCGGCTCTAGGCCGGGCGCATAATAGCCCACGGGCGAGCCTTCACGCTGGTAGTCGTGGTGCTGACGCGCCTGCCAGGTGGGGTCTTTGCCCTCGTCGGCGACGAGTTCGGTATGGTCCCACTTCCACACAATATTGCCGTCCCAGTCGACCTGCAACAGGTCGAGCTGGTCCTGGTAGGCTGCCGCGCCGCCGCGTGCGCCCGAGGTGCCAAAGACTTGACCGCCCGGCAGCAGCTTGTTGGGGAATCCGCCCAGACCCGCCCAGCGGTTGACCTCGCGGCCGTTCATGTCGATGAGCAGCGCGCCGCCCGGGGTGGGGAAGATGGTGTAGCCGTTATAGGCACGCTCTTTGTCGTAGATGAGTGTGCCGGTGGGATGAATGCTCGGATAGCCCATGAGTGACTCCTGTCTACACGGTTTCGGTTCCCGATAGTCTACAACCTACTAAACATGTATGAATATATGGAATTGAGGTACTCGGGTATCGCTTTTTCAGAATGACCCCTTGGGGACGGAGGAAAACGGATCACTCAGGGGGGTCAGTCCGACCAAGTGGTCCGTTTCCTTCCGTCCCCAAGGGGTCATTTGTTGCGTGCGTTACGCGATTGTTTCGAAACGGGTGGGAAACACAACGGGCCGGCGATGCTCCTAGTATGCCTAGTCAACTGACTGTCTAAATATCTAGGGGAGGATCGCGATGCAGGCAGATTCCGCTCAGCAGCAGGGCCTTTATCGCCCCGAATTCGACCACGATGCATGTGGCATCGGCGCGCTTGCCGATATCAACGGTGAGCGCCATCACCAGATTTTGGACGATGCGCTGTCCATTCTGGTCAACTTGGAGCACCGCGGTGGCACGGGACTCGAGAAGAACACCGGCGACGGCGCCGGAATCCTGTTCCAGGTTCCGCATCACTTTTTCCGTAAAGAGGCTCAAAAGTGCGGCCAGATTCTGCCGGCAGAGGGCGACTATGGCGTGGCCATGCTGTTCTTCCCGCAGGACGAAAAGGGCGTAGAGGATGCCCGTCGCGTGTTTGAGGAGGGCTGCGCCGAGGCCGGCGTGCCGCTGCTCTTTTGGCGCGAGGTGCCCGTCGACCCGCACGACCTGGGCGAGACGGCACGCGCCTGCATGCCTACCATCCTGCAGGCCTTCCTGGGCCGTCCGGACGACACACCCGCCGGTGATGCCTTTGAGCGCCGCCTATACGTGTGCCGCCGCACCATCGAGAAGAAGGCCGACGCTGAGTTCGCCTTGCGCGACAAGATTTTCTACGTCTGTTCCATGAGTTCGCGCACCATCGTGTACAAGGGCATGCTGGTCGCCACGCAGATGCGCCGCTTCTTCATCGACCTCAACGACGCCGCCGTCAAAACGGCCGTGGCGCTCGTCCACTCGCGCTACTCCACCAACACCACGCCCAGCTGGGAGCGTGCGCACCCCAACCGTTTTATCATTCACAACGGCGAGATCAACACCCTCAAGGGCAACGTCAACTGGATTCGCGCCCGCGAACCCAACCTGTACAGCCCCGTGTTGCAGCACGATCTTGAGCGCGTGATGCCCATCATCAACCGCGAGGGTTCCGACTCCGCGATTCTGGACAACGTGCTCGAGTTCTTGGTCATGAACGGTCGTCCGCTCACGCGTGCCGCATCCATGCTGCTGCCCGAGCCGTGGGACCACAACGACAGCCTGAGTGAGGAGCGCCGCGCCTACGACGCCTACCAGTCCATGCTCATGGAGCCGTGGGATGGCCCGGCGGCCATCGCCTTTACCGACGGTCGCACGCTGGGTGCCGCCCTCGACCGTAACGGCCTGCGTCCCGCCCGCTACTATGTGACGCGCGACGGTCGCTTTATGCTGGCGAGCGAGGTGGGCACCATCGAGGTGAGCCCCGAGAACATCCTGACGAGCGGCTGCCTGGGACCGGGCCAGATGCTCGAGGTCGACTTTGCCCGCGGGCGCGTCATCTACAACGATGAGCTGCGCGCCCGTTACGCCAAGGAAAAGCCCTACCGCGACTGGATTGCCGAGGAGACGCTAACCGTTGACGCGCTCGATGAGCCCGTTGCGGCAACGCCCGCCGAGGACGCCGAGGTGCCCGCCGCCGTGCGCATGGCTAAGCTCGGGTATCATTGGGATGATGTTGACGAGGCCGTGCGTCCCATGGCCCAGCAGGGCAAGGCCCCGCTCGCCTCGATGGGTATCGATGCGCCGCTGGCCTGCCTGTCCAAGAAGACGCGCTCGTTCTTTGACTACTTCTATCAGTTGTTCGCCCAGGTCACGAACCCGCCGATCGACGCCCTGCGCGAGCATATGGTGACTTCGACCACGCTCTACCTGGGCAACCACGGCAACTTGCTCGAGGACTCCCGTACGGCCTGCCAGCTGGTGCGCCTGGAGCGCCCGCTGCTGAGCGAGGAGGAGTTCGACCGCATTTGCGCGATTGACCGTGTTGGCTTTAAGACCCGCCGGTTCCGTGCCGTGTACCGCCGCGATGCCGGCGAGGGCGCGCTGCAGGCTGCGCTCAAGCAGCTTGCCGAAGACGTCGAGGCTGCGGTTCGCGATGGCGTGAACATCGTGGTGCTGAGCGATCGCGCCGGAGCGGGCGAGGTGCCCGTGCCGTCGCTGCTCGCCGTGGGCTGCGTGCACAACCACCTGATCCGTGCCGGCGTGCGCACCTTTGCCGATATCGTGGTGGAGTGCGGCGACGCCGTGTCCCCGCACGACTTTGCGGCGCTGGTGGGCTACTCCGCGAGCGGCATCTATCCGTACAACGCGCATGCGTGCATCCGCGATCTGGCGGCACGCGGCGATCTGGACTTGACGGCCGAGCAGGGCATCGCCAATTACAACAAGGCCGCGACGGCGGGCATCGTCTCCATCATGTCCAAGATGGGCATCTCCACGGTGCAAAGCTACCACTCCGCGCAGATCTTCGAGGCCGTGGGCTTTACGCCGGAGTTCGTCAACGCGTACTTCGCCGGCACGGTGAGCCGTGTGGGCGGTATGGGTGTCGAGGACGTCGAACGCGAGCAAAATGAGCGCTATGACGCCGCGCTTGCTATCCTTAAGAGCCCGGCTCCCGATCAGCTGCCCACGTTGGGCCTGACCAAGTGGCGCCCGCTCGGCGGCGAGGATCACCTCATCGATCCGCAGACTGTCTACTTGCTGCAGACCGCCTGCCGTGAGGACAGCTACGACACCTTTAAGGAGTACAGCGCCCGCCTGCACCGCACCGGCCGTGCCGTGCGCCTGCGCGACCTGCTGGACTTTGATGCCAGCGGCCGCACTCCGGTGGCACTCGACGAGGTCGAGCCCGCGCTCAACATCGTCCGCCGCTTTAACACCGGCGCCATGTCGTACGGCTCCATCAGCAAGGAAGCACACGAGTGCATGGCCATCGCCATGAACCGCCTGCACGGACGTTCCAACTCCGGCGAGGGCGGCGAGGACCCGCGTCGCGAGACCCCGCTGGCTAACGGTGATTCCAAGAACTCCGCGATCAAGCAGGTGGCAAGCGCGCGCTTTGGCGTGACGAGCCGTTACCTGTGCAGCGCCTTCGAGATTCAGATCAAGATGGCCCAGGGCGCCAAGCCTGGCGAGGGCGGTCACCTGCCCGGCAAGAAGGTCTACCCTTGGATTGCCGAGGTCCGTCAGTCCACGCCCGGCATCGGCCTGATCTCGCCTCCGCCGCACCACGACATTTACTCTATCGAGGACCTGGCAGAGCTGATCTTCGATCTTAAGAACGCCAACCCCGGCGCTCGCGTGTCGGTCAAGCTGGTCAGCGAGGCCGGCGTCGGCACTATCGCCACCGGTGTTGCCAAGGGCGCTGCCGACAAGATCTTGATCAGCGGCCACAACGGCGGCTCCGGTGCCGCGGCGCGCGATTCGATCTGGCACGCCGGTCTGCCGCTGGAGCTCGGCCTTGCCGAGGCCCAGCAGACGCTGCTGCAAAACGGCCTGCGCTCGCGCGTGGTGCTCGAGGCCGACGGCAAGCTCATGGACGGCACCGATGTTGCCGTCGCCTGCCTGCTGGGTGCCGAGGAGTTTGGCTTTGCGACCATGCCGCTCATCTCGATGGGCTGCCTCATGCAGCGCGACTGCCAGCAGGATACCTGCCCCGCCGGCATCGCTACGCAAAACTGCCGCCTGCGTCGCGGCTTCCGCGGCAAGCCCGAGCACGTTGAGCACTTTATGCTCTTTGTTGCCGAGCAACTGCGCGAGGTCATGGCGAGCCTGGGCTTCCGCACCGTCGACGAGATGGTCGGCCATCCCGAGTGCCTGCGCCAGATCGAGGTCCCGGGCAACCGCAAGGCCAACCTGCTGGATCTGTCGCCCGTGCTGGCGAGCGCGACCTGCGAGTTCGGTGCCCATATCCCGGGTGCCGACGGTCGCCACTTCCTGCCGCAAATGGCCGCGGACAGCGAGCTCGACAAGACGCTCGACTCCACGCTGTTTGTGCCCTATACGGCCGATGCCCGTGCGCACCTGCGTCCGATTCGCTTCCGCGCCGATATCGCCAACGTCAACCGCTGCGTGGGCACCATCTTGGGCAACGCGGTGACCAAGGCGCATCCCGAGGGCCTGCCCGCCGGCTCCATCACCATCGATTGCGATGGTTCGGCCGGTCAGAGTTTTGGCGCCTTCCTGCCGCGCGGCATCACGCTCAACGTGTGCGGCGATGCCAACGATTACTTTGGCAAGGGCCTTTCGGGCGGCGAGGTGTCGGTGCGCCCCAACCCGCATGCGACCTACAAGTTCGATGAGAACATCATTGTGGGTAACGTTGCGTTCTTTGGCGCTACGAGCGGCCGCGGCTTCATTAACGGCCTGGCCGGCCAGCGCTTTGGCGTACGCAACTCGGGTGCCACGGTGGTGGTCGAGGGCTGCGGCAACCATGGCTGCGAGTACATGACGGGTGGTCTGGCGCTCATCCTGGGCGAGGTCGGGCAGAACTTCGCCGCCGGCATGACGGGTGGCGTGGCCTATGTCTTTGACCAGTACGGCACGCTCGATGCCCGTGTGAACCACGAGAGCGTTGAGCTTAAAGCCCCGACGGCCGGCGAGCTGGCGCAGATTCGCGAGCTCATCCAGGAGCACGTGGACGCGACGCAGAGCCCGCGCGGCATTAAGCTGCTCTACAGCTTTGAGACGATGAGCAAGCACTTTGTGAAGGTCATTCCGACCGAGTACGAGCGCGTGCTGGCGATTGTCGCCGCCGCTGAGGCCGTCGGCAAGACGCATGCGCAGGCCGAGGAGCTGGCGTTTGACATTGTGACCGGCCGCGCGAGTGCCGCGGATGTTGCTCGCTTTGATGTGGCGGGTGGTGTCGCTGGTGCTGTACCCGCCGCCAGCTCTGTTGCTTCGACCAAGAAGGAGGCGTAAGTGCCATGGGTAAGCCCGGTGCTTTTCTTGATATCGATCGCGTGACCCACGAGCTGCGCCCCGTGGAGGAGCGCAGCCGCGATTTCGATCCGCTGTACGTGGAGCTCGACGACGACGCGCGCCGTGCCCAGGCGAGTCGCTGCATGATGTGCGGTGTGGCGTTTTGTCAGATGGGCGCGAGCTTTGGCAAGGCACGTCCGAGCGGCTGTCCGCTGCACAACCTGATTCCCGAGTGGAACGAGCTTGTGTACCGCGGCCGTTGGGACGAGGCTGCCGAGCGCCTGTCACTCACCTCGCCCATGCCCGAGTTCACGAGTCGCGTGTGCCCGGCGCTGTGCGAGGCCGCATGCAACCTGGGCTCGGTCGATGGCCAGCCGACGACGATCCACGATAACGAGCGCGCGATCAGCGACCACGAATGGGCAAACGGTGGCCCGCGTCGCTTTGAACCGGCAGGGGAGGACGCGTCCTCGGTCGCCGTGGTTGGTTCCGGCCCGGCTGGCCTGGTGGCAGCATGGGAGCTTGCGCGTCGTGGCGCCCGCGTGACGGTGTTTGAGCGCGACGACCGCCCGGGCGGTCTGCTCATGTACGGCATTCCCAACATGAAGCTCGAGAAGTCCGTGGTCGAGCGTCGCGTGGCGCTCATGCGCGAGCTGGGCATTGTGTTCGAGCTGAGTGCCGACGTAAGCGATCCCAAGGTTGCCGCCAAGCTCGACGACTTTGATGCTGTCGTGGTGGCTGCCGGCGCCCGTGCCCCGCGTGGGCTTTCGGCTGCGAACATCGACGCTCCGGGCGTGGTGTACGCCGTGGACTACCTGACGGCATCGACCGTCTCGGTGCTCGACGGCGGCGAGCCTGCCATTGATGCGCGCGGTCTGGATGTCGTGGTTATTGGCGGCGGCGATACCGGCAACGACTGCGTGGGCACCGCGGTGCGCCAGGGTGCGCGCAGCGTGCGACAGTTTGAGTTTTTGCCGGCGGCGCCCGATAAGCGCACGGCGAGCAACCCCTGGCCGCAGTGGCCCAACGTGAAGAAGACCGACTACGGCCAGCAGGAGGCCATCGCTGCCATGGGCGGCGAGATGCGTGCCTGGGGCGTGGATACGCTCGAGGTGCTGCTGGACAAGAAGGGTGCGGCTGCGGGTCTGCGCGTGGTCGACCTGGACTGGTCGGCGGGCAAGCCCGAGCGCATCGCGGGCTCCGAGCACGAGGTGCCGGCCCAGCTGGTGCTCATCGCCTGCGGCTTTACGGGTCCCGAGCATGGCGTGTTCGACGCCGTTGGCGTGCCTGTTGCCACCGCTGGTCGTCCGCTGCCAGTGATGGCTACCGAGGGCTCGCACCTTGCGGCCCGTGTCGACGGCGTCGCCGCGGATGCCGCGCCGGTGTATGTGGCGGGTGATGCTCGCAACGGCAGCTCGCTCGTGGTGAACGCTATGGCCGATGCCCTGGCCTGCGCCGCCGAAGTCGCCAAGGCGCTGGCGCTGTAAAGCGGCTGTTCACAACTGAATCGACAAGGGCTGTCCCCAACGGCCGGCCCAAAAGGAACGTCCCCAAGTGCCGTCAGCTGGGGACGTTCCTTTTTTGCCGGCAGTCTGGGACACTCCTTGTGGGTTTGCGAGCGATTTGCTCGTTTGTCGACGTGTGGGTGTTCATCCGTCGACGTTTGCGGTTGTGGCGCTCTGCTGTTTCTGTGGTGGTCGGGCCGGTGCGGCTCAAAACGGCGGGTCGGCTGTCTATATCTACCTGCTGGTTC
Organism: uncultured Collinsella sp.; assembly: GCA_902470835.1. GTDB lineage: Bacteria > Actinomycetota > Coriobacteriia > Coriobacteriales > Coriobacteriaceae > Collinsella. The sequence continues at coordinate 6,091 of CABRHR010000040.1, read as the reverse complement.
TTTACGGTGCGCATTTTCGGTCAAGCATTCCGCCAGGTGTTTGGTCAGCATCTGGTTTGCAGCCGGAGGCCTATTTTGCCCGCGCTGGTCGTGGCTGCCCACCCTCCTCGTAAGCTCAAATTGAGGTCCATCAGTTTGAGGAGGATGCCATGACTGACCACGCTTTAGACCGAGCGCAGCTAGCCGAAGCCGTCGGCAACGATATTGCCGACATGGCCCATTTTTGGATGCTGCGGAAGTTTCAGTTTTTGGAGTCGGCGCGCGAGCAGTTCGAGATTATCGTCGACCCCTGGCTCAGCTATTGCACCGAGCCTTCGCAAAACGAAATCATGGCCTACAACATGGCATTTACCGATTGGCTGCTCTTCGAGCGCCCCTATCGCCATGGCAAGACGCTGCTCGAGCTGTATGTTGACGAGAGGCCGGCATCGCTTTCGCCTGCCTCGCTCAAGCGGCTCGAGCAGGTACGCGACACGCAGTATTTCTCGCGCTTTGGCATTTTGGACAAGGACCCCGCGACTGGCATGGTTGAGCTGAAGGATACGCGCACCGATCGACGTTTTGATGTCTACGACCCGCATATCGTGCAAAAGGAGCATTGGAGCGACGGCGCGATTGCGGTGCGCCTCGCCTGCGTCGACGATGTCTGGCTGACGGCGGGACAGCTCTATTTGTATGACATCGCGCGCCTGAGTGACACGGCGGTCGATGGACCGGGTGCGGTGCATCCGGAGGACCTGCAGGACGGTTTTGACACCTCGTGCATCAGCTTCTTTTTGCGGCTGGTCCGCGACATCATGGGTGCCCAAGGGCGGTACGTGAAGACACTCAACATCTACGAACAGGAATGGGAGTAGGGGATGGGGCCGCTGCCGGCTTGTCTCGATCTGTAACATCTGGCTGTCAAAACACGGTCTACCTGTTACAGATCGAGATTGACGGGCGCGTGGTTCCCGAATGTCTCGATTTGTAACAACAAGGGACCGTTTTGCCGCGTAACTGTTACAGATCGAGATGGAAGGTTGACCGTCGTTGAAAAATCTCGATCTGTAACACCTAGCGGCCGAAACCCGATCTTCCTGTTACAGATCGAGACAAAGGGTTGGGCTGCTGCCGAAAGATCTTGCTCTGTAACATCTGGAGGCTCAAATGTCGTCTTCTTGTTACAGATCGAGATGAACGGATGCGGCGGGCAACAGAGACGATGGTTCGTTTGTCTGAAGTGGTGGTGATGAGGGTGCCTAGTGCCGTCTGCAGACATAAACATGCGACTCGTAACACATTGGCACGAAACAGGATGCTCGCGCGGCTCACGGAGGCAGGGGAGCAGGGGACGCTGCTCGCAACGCATGACAACGCCGAGCTCATGTGGCTGCGGCGTCATGTGGGAACCGATGATATCGCGGAGCCCGAGTCGTATCTGTTCTGTTTTCAGCATGATTGGGATGCATTGACGCCGGTGGATCGAGCGCTGCGGACTATTAAGGGGCTTGCGGAGTTTCATCCCGATTGGGCGTTTTGGGGCTATGACGCGGCGCTTCTGTGGGGCTTGGAAGTGCCGAATGATTTGCTCGGGCCGCGATTTCTTGTTAAGACGGGCTGCTCTGCGGCGTTGAGCAGTGGGTGCAGGTTGCTGCGTCCGCAGGCGGCGGGTGCACTCGAGCGCGTCGACGGTGTGCGGGTGACGCCGTTTTGGCGCACGGTGGAGGATTGCCTGCTACGGGCACCGTTTTCCTATGGGCTGGCAATTGCCGATTCTGCTTTGCGGGCGAAGGGTTCGTCGTGCGATGAGTTGTGCGAGCGACTTCGCGCCGATTACGAAGGTCGGCGTGGGTATCGCAGGGCGCAGGTGATTGCATCGCATGCGGACGGGCTGTCAGAAAACGGCGGCGAGTCGCGCTTCCGGGCGTTCTTCATCGCGTACGGCTTTCCGGTGCCGCAGTTGCAGGTGGAGTTTCATGATCCGCTCGATCCGACTCGCGTGTTCCGCGTCGACTATTTCTGGAGGCTCGAGGACGGGACGTGCGTGATCGGCGAGCTCGACGGAAAGGGGAAGTACACCTTGCAGAACGGCGAGGGTCGGGAGTCGGTTGACCCATTCGTGGCAGAGCGTCAGCGGGAATCTCATCTGACAATGCTCGGGCATAAGGTGCTTCGGTTTACGTTTAACGAGCTCAAGAATCCGGGGAAGCTGGTCGAGAAGATGAGGCTGGCGGGTATTCCGCAGCGGGCTGATCTGGCTGAGGAATGGAGGCGTCAGTGGTATGGGTGCTAAGGGGTGCAACTGACGCGAATGTGGTTGTTCCTGCCGAGTTTGTCTCGATCTGTAACAACAAGGGACCGTTTGGCCTCGTAACTGTTACAGATTGAGACGGAAGGTTGGCGGCTGCCGAAAGATCTCGATCTGTAACATCAAGGGGCCCAATAACCCTGTACCTGTTACAGATCGAGACATTTCTCTGGTGTCGCTGGGGTGGGACTGCAGCGTATTCCGTCCCCCCTACATCCCCTCTTCCCTCCGTTAGCCGATGCGTCTGCAGCAATCCAGCGGGACTAGGTAATAATGAACAAATGTTCATGTTAATCGTGAGGGAGGAGCTCGATATGGCGTCTGCCGATCGTTCCACGTTGTTTATCAATGCGACCGTTCTGGATGGTTCGGAACATATGGAGCCGCAGCCCGACATGGCCGTGGCTGTTGAGCGCGGTGTCATCACGTGGATGGGGCCGAGTGCTGTGGCGCAGGCGCCTGCAGGTGCCGAGGTCATCGACCTGGCGGGGGCGTATCTCATGCCGGGCCTCATCAATATGCATGTGCATCTGTGCGGTTCGGGCAAGCCGGTTTCGGCGGGCGATGCGGGCGCGCTGATGAAGAAGCTCGATAATCCCGCGGGGCGCGCCATCGTGCGCCACATTCTTAAGGGCAGCGCCCAGCAACAGCTGGCAAGTGGCGTGACCACGGTGCGCGGCGCGGGCGACCCGCTGTTTGCCGATCTTGCCGTGCGCGATGCTATCGATGCCGGCAAGTATCAGGGTCCTCGCCTGGTGGCGCCGGGAACGGGCGTCACGGTGCCGGGTGGCCATGGTGCGGGCTTGTTCGCCCAGGTGGCCAACAGCCCCGCCGAGGCAGCCGAACAGGTGCGCGACCTGTATGCTCGCGGTGCCGACGTCATTAAGCTGTTCGTAACGGGCGGCGTGTTCGACGCGACTGAGGTGGGCGAGCCGGGCGTGCTGCGTATGCCCGTGGAGGTTGCTGCAGCGGCGTGCAAGGCGGCGCACGAGGTTGGCCTTCCGGTCATGGCCCATGTCGAGAGCACCGAAGGTGTGAGGGCCGCGCTTGAGGCCGGCGTTGACACGATTGAGCACGGCGCTCCGTTGACGCCCGAGATCTTGGAGCTGTACCGTGGCGCTGCGGGCACGCAGCTCGAGGGACGTGCGCCGAGTGTGACCTGCACCATCAGCCCGGCGCTGCCGTTTGTATTGCTCGATCCGGAGAAGACTCATTCGACTGACACGCAAAAGAAGAACGGCGACATCGTGTGCTCGGGCATTATCGAGAGTGCTCGTGCGGCGCTGGAAGCCGGTATCAAGGTAGGCCTGGGCACGGACTCGAGCTGCCCGTTTGTGACGCAGTACGACATGTGGCGTGAGGTGGCCTATTTTGCCAAGTATGTCGGCGTGAGCAACGCCTTCGCGCTGCATACGGCCACGCAGGTCAATGCCGAGCTGCTGGGGCTGGGTGGCGAGACCGGCACAATCGAGTGCGGTAAGGCCGCCGATATCCTGGTGACGCGCGAGAATCCTCTGGATGACCTGTCGGCCCTGTGCGAGCCGGCGCACGTGATGTGCCGTGGCGGCTTGGTGCGCAAGTTGAAGGTCAAGCGCATTCCCGAGGTTGACACCGAGCTCGATGCCATTATGGCCATGCCTGCCGAGGCACTGGCCGAGGAACTCGCCCGCGACGGCGTGGCATAGGCTCCGGCGTGACAGGGGGCGACAGCTTCGTCGAACGCTGTCGCCCCATGCAAAAAAGCCGAGGTCTCAGTGCGAGGCCTCGGCTTTTTTATCGAACAAATGCCTAAGATTTGGGACAAACCTGATTAATTTGTCCCATGCGCAGTGGCTAGGAGCGGGTTTCCATCTTGGCGTGGCATTTGGGGCAGGTGACGCGGATCTTGCCCTTGCCCTTAGGAACGGAGAGCATCTGGCCGCAGTTGGGGCACTTGAGGTAGGCCGTGGTCTTTCGACCCTTCCACATCTTCTTTGCCGTGCGCTTGGCGCGCTCCAGGTCCTCTTTGCTGGTGCCGGCTGCGCGCGAGGCATTGGCCGCCGCAGCGCCGCCGCCCAAGCTGGCGACGAACTTGCCCAGACCGGGGACGTTCGCGGTCGCGACGACAAAGGCCTCGTTCTCCTTGCGGCGTGCGTCGACGTTCTTGGACAGGCCGCGCAGCACGCCGATCACGATGACGGCGATGGCGATCCAGCTGAGCCACTGGAAATGTGCGAGCGACCCGATCATCGCGAGGATGATGCCGAAAAAGCCGAGCACGATGGTGAGTTCGTCGGCGCCGTTGCGACCTTTCATAAAGTTATCCATGCAAACTGCCTCTCATTCGATATGCTGCACGCCTTTATACCCCATTTGGTGCATGGGGGACAGGTTAATCTGCACCAAGGTGGTGCAAACGTACCTGTCCCCTTCGCACCAATTACTTGGCGAGCTTGTCGACGACGCGTTCGATTTCGGCGAGCTTGGTGGCTTTGAGCTCCTCGTCGCCCGATTCGATGGCAGATGCGACGCAGCCTTCGATATGGGCCTTGAGCACATCGGCGTTAATGCGTGCGATGAGCGCCTGCGTTGCCATGAGCTGTGTGGAAATATCGACACAGTAACGGTCCTCCTCGACCATCCGCAGGATGCCGTCGATCTGGCCGCGTGCCGTCTTGAGCATGCGGGTTACCGATTTGTGATCTGCCATCATGGCGAGTCCTCGTTTCTGGTCGATCTTCCGGATACCCCCATCAGTTGCGGTGAAATACGGACTGTTTAAAGGCCTAGGGCGGCTCAACAGTCCGTATTTCACCGCAACTGATGGGGGACAGGCGGCAGTTACTACGCGGTGGTTACGGACAGGGCGTGGAACTTCTCGCCGGCGCCCTCGACGGCGGCGGCGAGCTGCTCGGCGGTCACGGTGTCGGCGCACTCAACCTGGACGGTCTGGGTCTCGTGATCGGCATCGGCATCGGTCACGCCGGCCACGTTGAGCAGCGCGGTCTCGACAGTAGCGTCGCAGTGGCCGCACATAAGACCGGAGGTTTTGATCGTGTAGTTCATGGTTGTCTCCTTTTCGTTGAGTACCTAAAGTTGCGGTGGAATACGGACTAAAAGCGGTTTAGCTCAGCATATTACGCCCTATTTCACCGCAACTGATGGACGGAAGGTTCGTAGGCGCAGCGCATTGCTCACGACGCAGACGCTCGACAGGCTCATGGCTGCGGCGCCGAACATGGGCGAGAGTTGCCAGCCGGTGAGGGGGAAGAACATGCCCGCCGCCAGCGGAATGCCGATGCCGTTGTAGAACAGCGCCCAGAACAGGTCCTGCTTGATGTTGCGGATCGTGGCGCGCGATAGCTCGATGGCGCGGGCGACGTCCATGAGGTCGCTTCGCATGAGTACCACGTCGGCACCCTCCTTGGCGATGTCGGCGCCGGTGCCGATGGCAAGGCCCACGTCGGCGCGCGCCAGGGCAGGGGAGTCGTTGATGCCGTCTCCCACCATGGCGACCTTGCCGCCCGCGTCCTGCAGCTCGCGCACGTGACGCTCCTTGTCGGCGGGCAGAACGTCCGCGATGACCTGGTCGCTGGCGAGTCCCACGCGGCGAGCGATGGCCTCGGCCGTGACGCTGTTATCGCCGGTGAGCATGCGCACGTCGACGCCGAGCGAGCGCAGCGCGGCGATGGCCTCGGCACTCGTCTCCTTAACCTCATCGGCCACAGCAATGGTGCCGGCAAGCTCACCGTTTTTGGCAAAGAACAGTGGCGTCTGTCTCTTATACACATCTGACGCTGCCGACGAAGAGGATAGTGTAGA
>CABRHR010000039.1 GCA_902470835.1 uncultured Collinsella sp. | reverse complement strand
TCTACACTATCCTCTTCGTCGGCAGCGTCAGATGTGTATAAGAGACAGTCCTCCTTACGGTTGAATAAATACACATCTATGGAATTACGTAAGAGAGGACCGTCCCATGAGCTACAAGACCGTTTGTGTTGCCGGCGGCGGCGTGTTGGGAAGCCAGATTGCCTTTCAAACTGCCTACTGCGGCTTTGATGTAACGATTTGGCTGCGCAGCGAGGGCAGCATCGGCCGCACCCAGCCCAAGATCGATCATGTGCGCGAGGAGTACATCGCTGCTATCGAGGGCATGGCGGACGGCACGGGCGAGTGGTGCGCCGGTATCGCCGATAGCGACCAGCCTTTCGACAAGGAGACGGCGCTCGCCGCCGTCGAGCGTGCCTACTCTACGCTCAAGCTGGAGTTAGATCTTGCCAAGGCCGTGGCCGACGCCGACCTGGTCATCGAGTCTATGGCCGAGGACACCCAGGCAAAAATCGAATTCTACAAGAAGCTCGCCCCGGTCCTCCCGCAAAAGACCGTTGTCGTGACGAACTCCTCTACGCTGCTGCCGAGCACCTTTGCCAAGTACACTGGTCGCCCCGAGAAGTACCTGTCGCTGCACTTTGCCAACTCCATCTGGAAGAACAACATGACCGAGGTCATGGCCCAGAGCCAAACCGACAAGCGCTACTTCGACGAGCTCGTCGACTTTGCCAACGACATTCGCATGTTGGCACTTCCTGTCAACAAGGAAAAGAACGGCTACCTGCTCAACTCCATGTTGGTACCGTGGCTGCTTTCGGGCCTTGACCTGTATGTCTCGGGCGTGAGTGACCCCAAGAGCATCGACCTCGCGTGGACGCGCGGCACCGGCGCTCCCAAGGGTCCGTTCCGCGTGTTCGACACGGTGGGCATCCAGACGGCCTACAACATCGTTATGCAGTATCAGAAGGTCCCGGGCCTGGTGAGCCCGCTGCTCAAAAAGATGATGATGCCCTACAACTTTAAGGCCATGGCCTCCGTCCTCAAGAAAATGCTCGACGAAGGCAAGCTGGGCGAAAGCTCGGGCGAGGGCTTCTTCAAGTACTAAAAAATGATCCCTCGGGGACGGAGGAAAACGGATCATTTTCGGCCGCCAGCAGTGAGAAGACGAGCTTAGAAATAGAAAGGGGCGGCAATGGACCGGAAAATCGTGCTGAAGCAGGATATCCTCGGCGCGCTTTCTGCCGTTGGTATGCGCGTGGGGCAGACGGTTATGGTCCATTGCTCGCTCAGCGCGCTGGGGTATGTGTGCGGCGGCGCGCAGCCGGTGATCGAGGCCCTGCTTCAGACGGTGGGCGAGACCGGCACCGTCATGATGCCGACGCCGTCGTGGAAAAACCGACGATACGCCCAAAGTCGCCGCCTTTTCCGCACGCCACACGGTGGCGATACGCTGGCGGCGTTCCCCCTGATATCGGAGGTTCCGGGTATGTTTCGCGCTCCGTTAAACAACTATCGGTTGGGCTAACATGGGTCGCCGTGCTACTTCGATAACCCTTGCAGTGGTCTGCCTGGCTGTGCTCCTGGGCGCTACAGGGCTGTTTGCTATAAGCCGAGAAACGTCCTATATGCAGGAATGCGCTTCCGAAGGGTTTGCCATTGATGGTTGCTATCGGGATGACAAAACGAGTCGGGAAACCCTGGCTTTTCTTGAGGAGGACAACTGTCGATGGCAGCTGGTCGACCAAGACGGAATCTGCACAGATGGGCAGTTTAAGCGTACGGATGACCCCAACATCCTGATATTAAAGAAGGAAAACGGCGAAGAATTCGGTACGGTCCACGTGGCGTATATGTCACGCCGACGCGAGCAGGGCCAGCTCTATCTATTTAGAGATACCAGGGTGACCCGTTTTTATCTGGTGAGTACCGGTCCGGCGTTTACAGTGGAGTCTGGCGATGTCGATCCGGACAGTTGATTCACGGCAATAAAACAGTGAGCGGGGTGCGGGTGTAAACTGCACCCCGCTATTTGCTCGTGTCCGTATCGCGTCTGCGCCTCGTCGTAGCTTGCGTCCGTACGAGCATTCATCCCGCCCCGCATCACTTCACATCAAACTCCACGCGATCGAGTTCGGGTACGTTGAGGTCAATGAGCTTGCGGGCGACGTGACGGTCGTGTGCCCCGAGCGCCTCGCTTGTCGTCACGTGGGCGACTATCTCGCGCTCGACAATACCCTCTTCCTCGCCTTCGGTGGCCGAGGTCTCGACGGCGACGGTGTAGTCCTTAAAGCCCGGCAGCACCGCGGCAAGCTCGCGCGTGGTTTCGGTGACGCCGTAGCCGTCCTGCACGCCGGCTTGCGCCGAGCCAATAGACCCCGCCGTCATAACGATGCAGGGGATGGCAAAGACTACCGTGCCTACAATGATGCGGCGGCGCACCTTGCGTGACAGCTCGTCGACCTCGGCGTTTTCTTCAGCAGTCACAATACCGTCGCCGTTCAGGTCGCGCTTGAGCGGCACGCGCAAAAGAAGCAGCACGGCCTCGGCGGCCAGTGCGATAAAGACCACGTTGATGCCAAACTCGTAAAGCGCCGAGAGAAACAGCGACCCGCTTGCGATGGCGATGCCATAGCCGGCCGCGCACAGGGGCGGCATGAGCGCAGTCGCCACAGCCACGCCGGCGATGAGCGTGGCGGGTTCCTGGTCGCGCGAGTTGCCCAGGCCACCCGCAAAGCCGCCTGCGAGTGCGACGGCAAGGTCCCACACAGTCGGTGTCGAATTGTCGATGATGGCGGCCGTGGTGGTGCCAAGGGGCGAGAGCTTAAAATACAACGTGGACGTGACCAGGCAAAAGGCCATCTGTAGAGCCAAGCTCGCGATGGCCTCGACGGTAATCTCGCGGTCGAGCGTGGCGATGCCGTATGCCATGGCAAGGACCGAGCCCATGAGCGGGCAGATGAGCATGGCACCTACAATGGCGATATCCGAGTCGATATCGAGGCCGATGCTCGCGATCAACATGGCAATGATCAGGATGCATAAGTGCGAGCCAGTCAGCCGCGCCCCGTTTACAAAGCGCTTGCGAATCACGTGGTAGGGCGCACGGCCCTCGCGAATGTTGAATGCCTGCTTAAGGAAACGGGTGGCATTCTCCATGGCCTCGCTATGGGCGGGACGGATGCCGTGGCGCCGATGATGGCGCTCGCGCAATCGCTTGAGCTGTTGTTTGTCGAGTTCCATGTCCACCTCGTATTGCCGCAGGAACGCGGGTGCGTTCGCAGCATGTACTCTACACCGTGACGGGCGGGGCGGTCATCTTGACATGGAACTTAGGCGAGCAGGCAAAGGAAGACAGGCCACATGCGAGTGCTGCTGAGGGTTTCGGCAGATACAAAAAAGCGCGGGGCCGGATAGTCACCGACCCCGCGCTCTGTGCGGTTTCGTTGTTGTTGGGTTTATCCCAGCAGGCTCAGGCCAACAGAGACAAACGCCAGGATAACGCCGACGATGGACTCGCCGCCCAGCAGGCCGCTGGCAACAACCAGGCCCTGCTCCTGGAAGGCGGCATCCTTGGCGGCCTTCTCCTCGTCCGAAAGACCGGCCTCGGCGTCGCGGTGAGCGGCCCACTTGTCGTAGGCGAGCTTAACGCAGGAGCCCAGGAAAGCCGTGAGCGACATATAGAACGGCAGGTACACGCCCAGACCGATCATCATGGCCGGAATGCCGAGCCAGTACATGACGATGCCGGCGATAAAGCCGCCTGCGAACCACGGTACGCTCGGGATGCCCGAGACCATGGTGGCGACCACACTTGCCTGCGCGGCCACAAAGCTCTTGTCGGGACCAAAGGCGTCCGGACCATAGGCGGTGACGAGCGCGACCATGACGGCGGCGGCGACCAGGGCGCCCACGATGCCGCCAATGGCCTGACCGATCCACTGCGCACGTGGGTTGGTGCCCAGCACGGCGCCGGCCTTAAAGTCGTTCATGACGTCGCCCGCAAGGCCGCACGCCACAGCCACGATGCCGGCGATAAAGAACAGCTTGACCTGCGCGAGCTGCGCGAAGGCCGCCACGATGAGCATGACGATGAGGCCGAAGATCTCCATGGGGTCGATGCCCGTCTGGCCGCAGCTCTGCGCGCTCATGATGGTGGTGACAAAGGTGAACAGCGTGACGATGACGGCTGGAACGGGACCAAGGTCGAGCGCGATGGCGACGATCACGGCGATGGCGGCGGCGCCCAGGCCGATGATTCCGGCGTCGAGCTTAAGGGAGCCCGAGATGAGCGACTGCTCGTCGGTGTCGGTGGAGCTGTCGGCGGCGAGGCCGCGGACGATACCGGCGACCTGCGGCAGGATGTCCTTGAGGACGACGGCGACGCCAAAGCCCATCATGAGGCCCATACCCAGGGACTTGACGATGCCCTGTGCGGTCATAACGTCAAACAGACCGGCAGCGGTGCCGCCGACGATGATGCCAAAATTGCCCAGCAGCGCGCCGGCAAACCAGAAAGCGACCGGGGCGAAGCCCACGAGGAAGCCGACGGAGAGCAACATGGGCGAGTTGTAGATGGCAAAGGTCACGCCGGGGATGTTGAGCGTGCACAGCATGCTGGGCACCACGCCCAGAGCGTCGCGAAGCACGCTGTAGATGCCGGCGATGGCCATGGAGCCAAAGAGCTGCTTGCCGGTCTTGCCGCCGGCCTCGGTGGCGCGCAGGGTCTGAGCTGCGGCATTGCCGGTGGGGAACTCAAGCGCGGCGTCCACGATAAAGTGACGGTGGATGAGTGCCGTGGCCAGCAGGCCCAGGATAGTGCCAGCGAGTGCCACGATAAACATGTCGAGCCAGCTGATCTGGTCGGCATAGCCCAGCATCCAGGCGCCCGGGATAGTAAACGCTAGGCCGCCGGCGACCATGGCGCCTGCGGACATGATGGTGTGGGTGACGTTTGCCTCGTTGAGGCTGGCGTTGCCCATGAGCTTAAGGAAGAACAGCGAAATGACGGCAGCGAAGACGATCGGCCAGGGGAGTGCGCCCATCTTGAGGGCGGTGTAGGCAGAGCTTGCCGTGATGATCACGCAGCCAAGGACGCCGATGACGACGCCGCGCAGCGTAAGTTGCCCGCGCATCGAAGCGCGGTTCGAGGGATTGCTCATATAAAACTCCTTTGCGTATATCCGCTTCCCCCGGGAGCGCCGTTACGGATACGGCGCGGGAAGTCGGGTTACCAAGGGCCGCCGCGTGAGCTCGCAAACGACCGCGCACCAGTATAGCGGCAAGGTAGTCATTTTGGGATGACTGGTTTAGGTAGGCGATATACTGCTGGGCAGACGAAAGGAGCGCCGACGATGCTTAATGGGTGCGCATATATATTGACGGTCGACGTGGGCAACACGTTCATTCGCTTTGGCCTGTTTGCCGAGGATTCGGCCGCGGCGCAGGAATGTCCGCTTGCGACGTGCGAGATCACCACGCCGTCGAGCATCACGGCAGACGAGGCGCGCATGCGTCTCGTGCAGGTCATGGCCGCACTGGCGGCCGATGCGGGCATGCCGGGTGCGCTTGTGCCCGCGGCTGCTGTGCTGAGCTGCGTGGTCCCGGCGCTCGAGCGCCCGTGGAAGGCAGCGCTTTCCCGTACCTGCACGGGGCGCGTGCTCACCGTGGGGCCGGGCCTCAAGACCGGCATACCCGTGCACTACGATGACCCGGCCGAGATCGGTCCCGACCGCATCGCCGACGCCGTGGCTGCCCGCGCCGTCTACGGCTCGCCGTGCATTGTGATCGACCTGGGCACGACGACCAATATCGAGGTCATCGACGCGCATGGTACCTTTGTCGGCGGCGTTATCGCGCCGGGGCTGGCGCTCGGCGCCCGTTCGCTCTCGGCCGCTGCGGCGCGCCTGCCGCAGGTCGAGCCCTCGGCACCGACGCACGTAATCGGCCGCAACACGCGTGAAGCCATGCGTTCGGGTGTGGTCTTGGGCGAGGTGGCCCGCATCGACGGCATGCTCGACATGGTGCTCGCCGAGATGCGTGCGACCAAGGCCGCGGGTGAGGGTGATGTGCCCATCGTCATTACCGGCGACGATGCCGAGGCACTTGCGGCCCTTGTCGGCCATAGCCTGACGGTCGACGATGCGCTGACGCTGCGGGGTCTCGCCGAGCTCTACCACATCAACCAAAAGCCCCGCCGCGCGTAGCGATGGGGGCGATGGGACAAAACGTCTCCACCTTCCACCTGCTACAATGGGTCAAACTATTGCGATTTCGGAGGTGTCTGCCATGTCGGACGATCTTCATCAAACCGCGTCGGGCAAGCGCCGCGACGTTATTAGCTGGGATGAGTTCTTTATGAGCGTGGCCATCGCCGCGCAGCGCCGCAGCAAGGACCCCAACACGCAGGTGGGAGCGTGCATCGCCAGCACCAACCACCGCATCCTTTCGGTGGGTTACAACGGCACGCCCTCGGCGCTCAACGATGACTTTTTCCCGTGGGGCACGAGCGATGACCCGTTGCAGGATAAGCACAACTACGTGGTGCATGCCGAGGCCAACGCCGTGCTCAACTACCGCGGCTCGCTCAAAGACCTTGAGGGTTCCACGGTCTACGTCACGCTATTCCCGTGCCACGACTGCGCCAAGATCCTGGCGCAGGTGGGTGTGGGCGAGGTCGTCTACCTGGACAATAAGTATGCCGATACCGACGACGGCCGTATCAGCCGCCGCATTCTCGACTCCTGCGGCATCAGCTACCGCCAGGTCATCGTCGATGTCCAGATTGGTACCGGGGGACAGGCTCGGCAGTAATATGCGTTGTCGCTATCTGACGACGAACGCAGCTCAAAGAGCCCCGTCCCAAATTGACTACTCGTGAAAGTCGCGTCTGCGCGCATGGACGGCTCGTGAGCGGGTACATGGCTGTAGTAACATAGCTTCTGTCCGCGGGCGTGCCCGCGTTATTGTGAGAAAGGAGCCCCTGTGGCTGTTAACGAAGAGCTGCTTAAGAAGGTTCTTGAAGAGATCCGCCCCAACCTGCAGGCCGATGGCGGCGATATGGAGTATGTGGGCGTCGACGACGAGGGTGTTGTCAAGCTGGAGCTGCAGGGCGCCTGCGCCGGCTGCCCCATGAGCTCGCTAACCCTTTCCATGGGTATCGAGCGCATCCTGAAGGAGCATGTGCCCGGCGTTACCCGCGTTGAGCAGGTCAATGCTTCCGGCGAGGCCGAGGACCTGTACGACGAGTACGCGCCGTTCTAAGATGCGAAAGCTGCGGACGGTACGCTCCGCATAGACGTTACGCCCAGATATGCGGCTGCGAGCGCAAGGCCCGCGGCCGCATTTGTATGTAGGGAGCAGGGGATCGATATGCTCAACGACCTCTACCATATGCTTGATCCCGTCGCGATCTCGGCGGGCCCCATCACCATTTACTGGTATGGTCTGGCCTACGTGGTCGGCGCTCTGCTCACGGCGGTTGTTATGTACCGCACGCAGCGCCGTTGGGGCTTCGACATTACGATTGATGACCTGACGAGTGTCGTGGTCGGTGCGGTCTTTGGCCTCATCATCGGCGCGCGCCTGTTTTACGTCGTCTTTTATGGCGATGGCTACTATTGGACCCACCCGCTCGAGATCTTTGCCACCAACGAGGGAGGTATGAGCTTCCATGGCGGCCTGGTGGGCGGCATCTTGGGCGGCATCATCGTGTGCCGCATGTATAAGCTCGACGCCTGGACCATTGCCGACCTTGCTGTAATCGGTGCTCCGCTGGCGCTGTGCCTGGGCCGTTGTGCCAATTTCGTCAACGGCGAGCTGTGGGGCAAGCCTACCGATCTGCCCTGGGGTGTGGTCTTTGGCGGCACCGCGGGCGATATGCCGCGCCATCCCTCCCAGCTCTACGAGGCGTTTCTTGAGGGCATCGTGCTCTTTTGCATCCTGCAGGTGCTCAGTCGCAAAAAACCGCTGCTGCCCCAGGGTACGTTTATGGGCGTCTTTGTGATGGGCTACGGCATCGTTCGCTTTTTGATTGAGTTTGTGCGCGTGCCCGACGCGCAGCTGGGCTATCTGCTGGGCGGCGTCATCACCATGGGCCAGCTGCTGAGTTTGCCGCTTGTGATCGCCGGCCTGGCGCTCATCATCTTCGCCCGGCACCGCAACCAGCCCCAGCGCATCTACCTGGACGCCTAGCCACCACATACCACCACAAAGGGAAAGACACCTTGGTGGTGGTTATGCCGGACAACGATGACAGAACCGTAACGTTTCCCCAGATAAAACCTGTCAAAATAAACCTGTCCCTTTTTGGCAGGTTTCTAGAAAGGCTTTCAGACTGTGAAGGATTCCGACCTCTCCACAACGGCTGCGCGCGACGCTGCCCGCATCGTCTGGTTTAAGCGCTACCCCGCCAAGCAGACGCTCATCGCATTTTTGCTCGCGCTGTTGGCGACCACGGCGTTTTCCATCGATCCCGCCCCGGTGTCGAGCAACGCAGTCTTGGCGATTGACCCCAAAGCCTCGGGCATGCTGTACGTGTGCTACGAGGTGCTCCTCTCGTTTGCCGGCCATACCGACGCGGTCATGCTGCTTGCGCTTGCCTGCCTGCTCACGCTGCCGTTTCGCTACGTATTCTTTGGCCGCGGCGACGCTTGGCGTCCCTCGGTGATCCTTCCGTCGCTGTTCTTTGCCGTCTGCATGGTGTTTGGCCGCAGCTACGACCTCACCGATTCGGCCGAGATCGTGCTCGGCGACAAGGCCCGCATCATCTGCGCCTGGATAGGCGGTGTGGGCTGGATGCTCTTGGCGGTCGTTGCCTTCTACCTTGCCTTTGAGTGTCTAGATTGGCTGAGCTCTCGGCGTATTCCGTTTTCCGAAGCGCACTTTGGCCGCGTATGGCGTGTGGCTCACGCCGTGCTCTCGGTCCATCCCTTTGCTGGGCCCTTCTTGGTGCTTATGATCGCCTGGGCGCCCACGCTCATCGCTTCGCTGCCCGGCCTTTTTATGGGAGATACGGGTGCGCAGATTCGCCAGTGGTTCAACTACCCCAACGGCACGAGTGACTACCTGCGTTTGCTCAATCCCAATGTCCTGCTCAACGGACATCACCCCGTGGTGCACACGGCTATCATCGGTTCGTGCGTCCAGCTGGGGCTTTCACTGTTCAACAGCGCCAACGCAGGTCTTGCTATCTACACCTGCGCTCAGTTCGTCATTACGGCCGCCTGCATGGCCTATTCCATCTCGTCGTTGCGCAAACTGGGCGTGAGCCTGCCAGTCCGCGGCGTGATCTTGCTGTTCTTTGTGTTTATGCCCATGTTCTCCAACTACGCGGCCCTGCTTACCAAAGATGTGCTGTTTGCCGACGCGTTTTTGGTGCTGTTGGTGCAGACCGTGAAGCTCGTGGCATGCGGCCTGCCCCGTCGCGATGCCAATGCCGAGCGTGCGGGCGAACAGAGGCCCGTGCTCTTTGCGCGCCATGACTGGCTGATGCTCGCTCTGGGCGCCATGGGCTCCACGTTTCTGCGCAACGGCGGCCTGGTGTTTCCCCTGGCGGCATGCGTAATCGCGGCGGCGTTTTGCGCATGGGACGCGCATGTGGCTCGTCGTGCAGCCAAGCAGGATGGTGCTGCGCCTTCGGGCGCCATCCCGCGTTTCCGCTGGGTGGGAGTTCTTGTGGTGCTTGCACTCTGCCTTGCCTCTAACATGTACTTCACCAAGGTCTTTATGCCGGCGCACGACATCACGCCTGGTTCCAAGCGCGAAATCCTCTCGATTCCGTTCCAGCAGACGGCTCGTTTCGTCCAAAAACACGACGGCCTCAACTCGGGCGTCAACCCCACGGTTAAGGAGGACGGCACCATCGTGGAGGCTCCTTGCGACGGTCTGGTGACCGACGAAGCGCGTGCCGTGATCGACCGTGTGCTCAAGTACGAGAATCTGGGCCGCCGTTACAACCCGGATAAGTCGGACGCCGTCAAAAATTGCTTTAACGAGTACGCCTCGCAGGAGGACATCAAGGCCTATTTTGAGGTGTGGGCCCAGATGTTCAAAAAGGATCCCGAGTGCTATATCTCGGCGCTCATCAATAACTACTACGGCTACTTTTATCCGAGTGCCCGCGATGCGTGGGTCTACAGCACGGCGCGCAGTGCCGAGATTATGGCAAAGCCCGATAACCTCAAGTACTTTGACTTCCATCCGGTCGATAGCAAGGTTGTGCGCTGGTGCGACCACCTGATCAACCTGTACCGCGTGGCGGTGCAGCGTATCCCGTTTATCTCGCTCACCATGAGCTCGGCCACCTATGTGTGGATCATGATCGCCGTGGTGGTCTATCTGCTGCGTCGTCATTCGTGGCGCGGGCTGGCCATTTGGGTGCCGCTGCTGGGCGTTCTCGCCGTGTGCCTGATCGGTCCCTGTAACGGCTCGACCTACATGCGCTACCTGTATCCGGTCATCGCCTGCATGCCCTTTGCCATCGGCGCCACCATAGCCCGCAGCGATCTTCTCTGGAACTAGCCAAACCGGTGCAAAGGGGACAGGTTACTTCGCGTAGAAGGGTTGCGTTATCACGACGCCTCCATTTTGGGGTTTATCTCGCAGGCCAGTAGGTATATCATAACGACGTTTGTTTATATTGCCCGAGCATCTGCGCTGGGCTTTAGGTCGAAACCGATAGGAGACACGTATGTCCGGACACTCTAAGTGGGCCACAACCAAGCATCGTAAGGGCGCGCAGGACGCCAAGCGTTCCGCCCTCTTCTCCAAGCTCAGCCGCAACATTACCGTTGCCGCCCGTCTCGGCGGCGACCCGCTGCCCGAGAACAACGCCAGCCTCGCCGCTGCCGTTGCCAAGGCCAAGGCTCAGTCCATGCCTAAGGACAAGATCAAGTCCGCTATCGACAAGGCCTTTGGTTCGGGCGCCGATGCCGCTGTCTACGAGAACATCGTGTACGAGGGCTACGGTCCTGCCGGCGTCGCCGTCTACGTCGACTGCCTGACCGATAACCGCAACCGTACCGCTGCCGACGTCCGTTCCGCTTTCTCCCACGCTGGCGGCAACCTGGGCACTTCCGGCTCCGTCGCCTTCCAGTTTGAGCGCAAGGGCCAGATCGTCGTCGCCAAGGAAATCCTGGACGAGAACGCCAAGAAGGAGATCATGATCGCCAACGGTGCCGCCGGTGACGAGGATGAGTTTATGATGGCCATCGCCGATGCCGGTGGTGAGGACTACGAGGACGCCGGCGAGGAGTGGATCGTCTGGACCGCCGCCAACGATGTCATGGCTGTCTCCAAGGCTCTCGAGGAGCAGGGCATTCAGGTCAAGGGCTCCGAGACCACCATGGTCCCGACCACGCCGACCGAGGTTTCCGGTGCCGATGCCAAGAAGGTCCAGCGCCTCATCGACCGTCTTGAGGAGCTCGACGACGTCCAGGATGTTTACAGCACCATGGACATGACCGACGAGGTCATCGCTGCCCTCGAGGAGGAGTAGCGCCCGCACGGGTTAAGCCGTGCATATCTGGGCATAATGAAGCGAGCATGCAAGCCTCGTGGAATAGATGAGCCGGATCCGCGTGCGTATGGCACCGGACCCGGCTCTTTTATAATGATGCGAACTGTTTTGCATTTCGAGAGCCGAGATTTGAAGGGAGCGCCGCGTGCGCGTACTCAAACGAGCCCTAGCGATCGTGTATCTTGCCGCCACCATCGTGGCGCTGGGTACGCTTGTCTGCCAGTTTTGGGGGCCGTATACGTATCGCTTTATGTTGCTGATGCGCGACCCCATGCCGCGCATTGTCGTGACGGTGTGCGCCGGCGTCGTTGCGCTTGGCGTACTGCTGAGCTTTTTCCGCCTGATGTTCGCCCGTCGCGAGCCGTCCTGCGTGCATCCGGCGGGGGAGCGCAATATCGAGGTCACGCTCGCGGCGCTTTCTTCGTGTGCCAGGGCTGCTGCCGAGCGCGACGACCGCGTGATGGTCGAGCATGTCGAGGCCCGCGTCCAAGGCTCCGACGATTCGCACGTCCGATTTAGGGTCGAGGCCATCGCGCTTGACGATAAGGACGTGGCATCTCTGGCTACCGCGATGCAGCAGCGCATCGAGGAAGCTTGCGACACCATGCTCGGCACGCCGGGTACGACCACGCGCGTCCGTTTTTTGCCGTCCAAGACTACCGTCCAGACCGTGGAGGTTTCCGGTGAGTGATACCAATCAAGATAAGACCGCTCGTACGCCGCGCCTGACGATTGACCAGAGCGCCACGCCGGCGAGCGAACCTGTTGATTCCAAAGCAGAGGCAACCGAGTTACAAGACGCGGCAGCCGTGGATTTTGACGAGGCTATGGGTCTCATCAAGGGTACGGGCGCTGCCATCTGGAGCTATGCTGTGCGTCATCCCAACACCACGCTCGGCGCCGTCGCTGGCTTTATCCTCGCCGTGTTGGTGCTCACGTTGGGCCTGTGGGACACGCTCGTCATCGCATTCTTCGTGCTGATCGGCGCTGTGATCGGCCAAATTCGCGACGGCGAGAACGGGATCGTCAACTTCTTCGGCCGTCTGTTTAGCGGCCGCTAATATGTATTCGACTGTCGCATCCGCGGCAGGCATAAGGAGGAACCATGGCTTTTAATACGAAGGTCGATGTAGCCGATACCGAGCTCGAGGCAGACGAGACCGTCACTGCCGAGGCCGAGGACGTAACGCTCGAGGATGAGGCGCTCGTCGAGGCCGAGTCCGATGTGGATGAGGATGACGAGGAAGCGGACGAGTCCGAGGACTCGCTGACCTATTCCAACGGTGTGATCGAGAAGATCGTTGCCATGGCCACCCGCGAGGTTCCGCACGTTCTGGGCATGAAGGGTAACCTCATGCACTTTGTGCAGGAGCAGTTCGGTGCCGAGAATCTGACCAAGGGCGTGACGGTCGAGGTCACCGATGACAATCGCGTGGTCGTCAACATCTCCGTCATCATCGAGTACGGCGCCTATGCGCCCGCGATCTTCGACGATGTCAAGGCACGTGTCACCGAGCGCCTCGCCGCGATGACCGGCCTTGAGGTGGCGGGCGTCAACCTGCGCATCGAGGACGTCATCACCCCCGAGGAGTACGAGCACCGCACCAGCCAGCACGAGTAACCTTCCAAAAAGGGACAGGTTTGTTTTGGCAGGTTTTATCTGCGAAAACGTTAAACGGCCGACCGCGCAAGCAAAAGCGTGGCCGGCCGTTATTTGTATGCCCCCCGATGTAGGCATACCGCTCGTCTAACTAGGGGTTGCAATCGTCGCGTTCCGCGTTACCCTAATGGGCGCATTGTTTCCAAATTGTTAACAAGGGGTTGCCGTAATGGCTGACGAGCACGAAACAGAAAGCAAGGCATGGGCGATTGAGGCCGCCGCGGCAGAGGCGGCGTCGCGTGCTGCCGAGGAGGTGCATCGTCCTCCCGTAGTGCCGATGGAGCGCGTGGTCGATCGCGATGTTATCGAGCGGGGCGAGCGCGCTGGTCGCAAGCGCAGCCAGGAGCCGGGCTTTCCGCGCTTTTTTGCCGAGCTCAATTTGGGCCTGATCCTCACGGCCTTTGCCATCGTTGCGTTTAAAACACCTAATCACTTTGCTTTTGGCGGCACCTCGGGCGTGTCGGTCATTCTGTCCACGCTGTTCCCGACCCTGCCCGTCGGCGTCTTTATGTGGATTATCAATGCGGTCCTGGTCGTTTTGGGCTTTATCTTTTTGGAGCGCAAGGCAATCCTGTGGAGCGTCTTTGCCTCGTTTGCGCTGTCCGCCTATGTTTCGCTGTTTGAGCTCTTTATTCCGACCGATGTCTCGATGACGGGCGATATGTGGCTCGACCTGTGCTTTGCCGTGATTCTGCCGGCGCTCGGCAGCGCCATCGTCTTTGATATTGGTGCCTCGACGGGCGGCACGGACATTCTCGCCATGATCCTCAAACGTCGCACGACGCTCGAGATTGGCCGCGCCCTGCTGTTGGTCGATATCGGCATCGTGACCATCGCGGCCTTTTTGTATGGCCCGCGCGTCGGTCTGTACTGCGTGCTCGGCCTGTTTGCCAAGACGCTCGTGGTCGACAAGGCCATCGAGAGCATTCACCTTCGTAAGGTCTGCACGGTCATTTGTTCCGAGCCCCTTAAGGTCGAGGAGTTTATCGTCAAGCATCTTAACCGCACGGCGACTATCAGCCGCGGCTACGGTGCTTTCTCGGGCAAGTGCGTGACGGTGATCATGAGTGTGCTGAGCCGTCGCGAGGCCGTGCAGCTGCGCCGCTATGCGCGCGAAGTCGATCCGGGTGCCTTTATCACGATCGTCGACAGCTCCGAGATCGTCGGCAAGGGCTTCCGCGGAACGAACTAGCACAGACGTATTCAACGAACCGCCTGCTGGCGCCGTGTACCTTGCAAATCGGTCATCTTTGAGTATTTTGACCCCACATTGGGCAATAATGATGCTAAAAACAACGTTTGCGATCCAAGTGATTCGTTCAAGATACGAAGGGATGATTCTATGTTCTGCTCGCAGTGTGGCGCCCCCATGGGCGATAACGACAAGTTCTGCGGCGTGTGTGGTGCTCCTAATGCCGGTGCCGCTGGCCCCGCTCCCCAGGGACAGCCTCAGCCCCAGCAGTTTGTTCCGCAACCGCCCGTGGCGAATGCGCCAAAGGGCTGTGTGGCTCAGGCGTTCCAAGATATGACCAAGACTCCGGGTGTGCTTCAGCGTGTATGCCAAATCGCGTTTTTGCCGGCGCTGATTTGCGTTGTGTCGGTGCTCGTGTTGTTTATTCCCGTTATTGGCGGCATTGCGGCTGCCATCGGCTTTTTGGCAGCTTGCATTGCGAGCGTGTGCGGTTCCGGCTTTGGAATCGAGTGGGGCCGTGATCTGTCGCTCAAGGTCGATGACGGCATGGATCGTCCGCTGATGCGTTCCACGTCGTTTGGTCTCGGAGTCTTTTCGAGCGTCATCTCGGTGGTGCTCGAGGTTATCGCTGCCATTCCCGTTATCGGTGTAGTGCTTTCGCTGGTGGAGGGCGTGGTAATTGGCGCCGCGGGCTCGTATTCTTATTACGGCTCCTATGCACTCGAGGCAGCGCTGTTCGGTTCGCTCGGCCTGCTTGTCCTGGCTATGATTGTCACGGCGGTCCTGGGGGTCTTCTTTAAGATGTTCGCCGACATTGCCGTGATGCATTTTGCGGTGACCGGTCGCGTCGAGAGCGCGTTTTCGCTCGATAAGGTCTGGGCGGCCTTTAAGAACAACAAGACCAAGCTGTTCTGCGCTTCGTGGCTTCCCGAGTTTTTGACTGGCCTGGTCGCCAACGTTGTCACATGGATCTTGACGGTTGTCTTTGGCGCCATTGCCTCTGTCGGTATGTATAGTTACTACTATCGTCCTACGGTTATTGAGGCGCTTGTTACCGGCGGTGGCATCACACTCGTGCTGTTCCTGGTGCTGGTCGCTTTTGTCACCGTATTTCTTACGGTCTTTGGCAAGATGCTCAAGCACCGTGCCGTTGGCTATTGGGTTGCACGTTATGCAAGCGAGTGGGTCGACGAGGACAAGGACGACGTCCTGACTTTTGTATTGCCCTTCGAGAAGAAGTCCGCTCCTTCGGGCTACAGCGCTCCGGATGTCGCGCCTGAGCCCGAGCCCAAGCCTGAGCCGGCACCTGCACCCGCGCCCGAGCCTGAACCTGAGCCTGAGCCTGAGCCTGAGCCGGCACCTGCACCTGAGTCGGCGTCCGAGCCAAGCTCCGACGAGGAACCTCAGGACGAGTAGCCATGCCGTCTGCCATTTGGGGACGGGGTAGAAATAGTAGAAATAGCGCTTGAAGAATGAGCGGGGGCGGACGTGTCGAAACGTCCGCCCCCGCTCTGCTTTAGCCAGGCTGTTATGGATGGGTGTGACGACTACTCGTCGTGCTTCTCCTCGCGGCGTGCAGCAGCGCGGGCTTCGTGGATGCCCTTGATTGCGGCATGGCGAGCCGTGCGGGCATCATGGATGGCGTCACGGGCCTCGGCGGTCGTCGCCTTGGCAGAGCGCAACTTGGCGGCCAGATCGGGGTTGGTTTCGGCAACCGCGGTGATCGTGGGGCCGTCGAGCTCATCTTGCGTGGGCTCGGCCAAAAAGTCGATGGCATACTGGGCGGCTACCATGGAACCCTTGGCCAGTACCGACTCGTCAATCTTGTAGAAGCAAGAATGTTGGGCGTACGTGGCGCCAATCTGGGGGTTGCGCGTACCTACAAAGGCGAGCACGCCCGGTACGCGGCGCAGGTACTCCGAAAAATCCTCGCCCGAGAGCGTGCCGCGATAATGGCCTTGGCCGGCGGGGCCCAAGCACTTAGTTACAGCCTGACGGCAGCGCTCGCTCGAGGCCGCGTCGTTTTCGACCTTGTAGTTGGCGATGGTGTAGTCGGTGAGCTCTGCCTCGGCGCCCAAGGCGGCCGCGGTATGCTCCACGATGCGGCGCATAAGCTCCGGCATTTCCTCGTGGGTCGAATCGCCGTAAGTGCGTACCGTGCCGGCGAGGTAGGCCGTGCCGGCGATGACGTTGCGCGCGGTGCCGCCGTGCAGCTCGCCGACGGTGATGACAGCCGGCTCATAGGGGCTGATCTCGCGCGAAACGATGGTCTGCAGGGCGTTGACGATCTCGGCGGCAACCATAACGGCGTCGTGGCCGCGCTGGGGCATGGCGCCGTGGCATGAGGTGCCGCGGACGTCGATGCGGAACCAGTCGGTATTGGCCATGCGCGGTCCGGGCTCGCAGCTTACGGTGCCGGCGTCGACCTCACTCCAGATGTGCGCGGCGTAGGCGCCATCGACGCCGTCGAGCACACCCGTGCCGATCATGAGCTTGGCGCCCTGGCCGTTTTCCTCGCTGGGCTGGAAGACGATGCGGACTTCGCCGTGAATGTCGTCGGTCATATGGCGCAGGATTTGCAGCGTGCCGAGCATCATGGCGATGTGGCAGTCATGGCCGCAGGCGTGCATGCAGCTCTCGTTGACACTGGCGAACTCCTCGCCGGTCTGCTCGGTGACGGGCAGGGCGTCGATATCCGCACGCAGCAGGATGCGGCGGCGCGGCGTACCGTCCTCGCGGTAGGCGTCGGGCGCGGTGCCGCGAAGGGTCGCCACCAGACCCGTCTTAAGGGGACGCTCATAGGGGATATTCATGGCGTCGAGCTGGTTGGCGATGTCGGAGGTCGTGCGCTCCTCGGCAAGGCTCAGCTCCGGGTGCTTATGGAAGTGCCGGCGCTGCTTGATGATATAGGGTTCAAACTCGGTAGCGATATCTTTGATGGCTGCGGTGACGTCGTCAGCCGCGCGAGCCTCGGTCGCCGCCATAATCTGCTGTGCCTTGGTCTTCGTCATGGTCGATTTGCTCCTTGCTGGGTTGATCGCAAAATCGTACAGGCTCTCTTCAGTATGCCACCTGCCGCTAGGGCTGGTAAAGTTGCCGTTTGCCGCTTGGGGTTTTGTTACAAGGGCGGGGGAGTACCTGTCTCTTATACACATCTGACGCTGCCGACGAAGAGGATAGTGT
>CABRHR010000038.1 GCA_902470835.1 uncultured Collinsella sp. | reverse complement strand
TACACTATCCTCTTCGTCGGCAGCGTCAGATGTGTATAAGAGACAGACACGGACGCGGGCGCTTGGGTCTCGAATAGCAGCGACGTTGCCAAGCTCAAGACGCCATTGCCCACAAACATCCAAAACGTGATGACGTTGATGTCCATCTTGCGACCGTATTTGGCCGTCACCGCCATCTGGATGGCAAAGAAGATCGCACCGCCCAAGGTAATAACATCGCCGGCATTGAACTCGACGCTATCGAGCGCCACCAAGCCAATGCCCGCCAGGCACAGCAACGCGGCGCCCAAGTTGTAACGGGTAAGCTTTTCGCCGCTTAGGACGTAGCTCGCAAACGGAACCAAGATGCAGTACGTGCCCGTCAAAAACGCGCTTTTGCCTGCCGTGGTCTGCGCCAGGCCGATCGTCTGCAGTCCGTATGCTCCCCACATGAGCGCACCCATGCCCAGCCCGACGATTAGATTGCGGGCATTGAAATGAGCAATGATGCGCTTATGGAAAATGGCAAACATAACCAGCGAAGCCGGAAGAAAACGAATATAGAGCAGTTCGAACACCGGAATGGCGTCGAGCGCATCTTTCATGGTGGTAAAGGAATAACCCCAGATGACCGCCACCGATAGCAGCAAGACCTTCCAGAAGAACGGGGAACGCGCGCCGGCGCCGCGGGAGGTGCCGCCGGCGCCCAGGTCCTCCCGTGCGACGGGGCTATCGGGCATGTTTTCGATTTCATCAACGGCATTCTGGGCCATAGGGCATCCTCGCGCTCAGTCTGGGCGTGGTGTCCGCACGCGCATAGCCGCATGCCGCCTCATGGTCAAATAAGAACAGGGCGCACCGGACCCCCGGCACGCCCCGCTACTGTAGCAACAACCGGCGTTGCATCGCAATCCAGCATAATAAAGTGTCAAACTGGAAGACCTCAATGTTCCGACAGCGTTTACGTGGCTGAACTAGATCAACTTAGTTGACTCCAGCTTTTCGATGATCCAGTCGTTGGCTTTGATGACCGGGCGGCGGAAGACGACGCCCAGGGCCAGCGACGGGATCAGATAGCTTGCCAAGATGCCCAGCTCAATCCAGTACTCCATATGGTAGGCACCGGCCATGGCGGCATGCATGGCGTTGATGCCGTGGGTGAACGGTAGGAACGGATAGATCGCCTGGAACACGGGGCCGGTCATCTCGATGGGGAACGTGCCGCCCGAACCGCCGACCTGCATGACCAGCAGCACGACGGCGAGCGCCTTGCCGATATCGCCAAACGAAACCGTAAGCGTGTAGACGATATTGGAGAACACGAGACTCGCGACCCAGCCCGCCAGCACAAACTGCAGCGGGTCGTCACACTGGATGCCAAAGAACAGGATGTCGCCCGCGCACACGAGTGTCGCCTGCAGCAGGGCCAGACCTCCAAAGAACAGGTAGCGGCCCAGGTAGATCTCGTGCAGGCGCACGGGGATCAGCTCGTTGATGAGTTCGTCGTCAACCGACACCTTCATCATGGCCGCCAGCACGATCGAGCCGACCCAGAGCGACAGAATCGTGTAGAACGGCGCCATGGCCGAGCCGTAGTTGCGGATCGGATAGACCGGCTTGCGATCGAGCGCGACGGGACCGGAAAGCGACACGGCCAAACCCTCGGAATCATTGCCAATCATCGTCTTGATCGTGGCCAGATCGTCCGACATAAGGGCACCGTCGAGCTCGTCCTTAAAGGCACTGATCTTACCGGACGCTTCACCCAGCTGATCGGAAGCCTTGTTGACCAGCTTTGCAGCCTTGGAGAGGCCCTTTGCCAGCGAACCGGATGCATCGGTCAGGCCGCTCACAGCATTATCCAGATTACTCGAAATACCGTTCAGCGAATCCAAAACGCCCGAGATGGTCTTCTTGAGCTCCTTTGCCTTGACCGAGAACGTGGAGTCGTAATCGATCTTGGCACCCGAGACACCCGCCTTGGCGTCGGCGATCGCCTGGTCGGTTTCGGCGCGGACATCGTTAACCTTTGCCATGCTGTCCGAGAGCGACGTCGCGATGCTCGTCAGCTCCTTGGCATTGTTGCGGTACTCCTCCGCAGTTCTGCCAAGAGACGTAGCAACGGTCTCGAGACCTTCCTTGAGCTTGTCGTTACCAACCTGGCCGGCAAGGCTGCGGAGCTTATCTGCCGCAGCGTCAATCTCATCGGCACGCGCATTGAGCGACGCGGCGCCATCGTTGAGTTGCGATACTGTCAGATCAACATGCTGGTTCGCGGCGTCAAAGGCCTTTGCGAGCTCGGTGGACACGTTGTCGAATGACCCGGCACTTCCATCAATCGCGGCATCAATGGCATCGCTGGCAGCCTTGAGCGCTTGCTCCGAATCACTGATACCGCTCTCGGCATGCTCCATCAGCTGCTTCACCGACTGCTCGGTAGTTCCGGTCTGCTTGAGCAGGCCGCCTGCCGACGTCAGCGAATCGGAGGTCGAGCTCAAAATGCCCGCAAGCGAAGTAGCGCTGGCCTTGATGTCCTGCAGGTCTTGAACCGAGTCGCCAAGCGTCGAGGACAGGTTGGCGATGAAGTTGCTAACCTGGTCGGTGCTCATGTAATCGAGCAGACTGGACACCGTCTTGAGACCGATGGTCGTGATGGTCTTGGTAAAGGTCTCGTTAACCTGGCTCTGAACGGCACTCGAGCCCTTTTCGGTCACGATCTGGGCGATGGCGTTGGCTTTCTGGTTCTCATAGAACTCGATATCGGCGTGTTTCACGTCGGTCGAGAAGAGCGTCATCATGTCGGAGCTAAAGCTCTTGGGGATTACGACGGCCGCATAGTAAGCGCCCGACTTAACACCGTCGATAGCCTTATCGCGATTGTTGAGCACAACCCAGTCAAAGTTCTCGTTACCACGCAGAGCGGCGGTAACGTTTTCGCCCACGTTGATCTCGACGGGAATCAGGTCGCTCTCGTAACCCTCGTCGGTATTGACCACGGCAATCTTAAGGTTTCCGGTATTGCCGTACGGGTCCCAGCTGCCGGCGATGTTAAACCATGCGTAGAGGCACGGCACGATGATCAGACCCATCACGACAATCAAGCCGATTACGGAGCGAGACACGTTTTGGACATCACGCTTAAACAGATGCAGGATGTTCTTCATTTATGCCTCACCTCCTTTTGAGTGCTTGCCAAGCGGGGCGCCATCCTCATTCATCACAAACGTGTCGTCCCCGTTCGCGGGCACATGGTGCATATCGTGGCGAATGGGCTGGTCGGCAGCCTGAACCTTGGATCTAGAGCCTCGCTCGCTGGCATTCAGGCCAAACATGCGACGGGCGGCCGGAATAGCGGCCGTGTGCTCGCGCATCTCGCGGCGCAGGTCCTCGTCCGAAAGCGCCGAGATGCGCATCTGGGTGTTGAGGCTTGCGCGGATGTACTCGATATTGATCAGCCAGCCGCAGATGGCAATAACCGAGATGATCCAAATGACCAGCAAGATGATCTTGCCGTTATTGTCGATATCGAGAACCGTCGAGAGCACAAAGATCAGCACCTGCACGCCCACCACAGCGGCAAAGCCGCCTTTGATGCAGTAGGGGTAACGGTGCTCAAAAGCCACCGCATGGTCGAGCAGCTCACGACGGTACGAATCGGAATCGAGCATGACGCGCATTGCCGTGCGCAGCGAATAGCGCTGGCGCGGCAGGTCATTGGACTCGCAGATCATAAGACCTGTCGTGGAAAGCTGCTTGTCAAAGAGCAGGTTGAGGTTGAGCAGCAGCGGACGCAGCTGCAAGCCAATAAAGAGTGCGATGGCAAGGAACACGCCCAAGATGCACAGGTTGAACAGGTAGTTGAACGAGTACATGCCACCGACGGTCTCGCGCAGCAGATTGATGCCGTAGGTAAAGGGCAGCAGCGGATGCAGCCATTGGAAGAAGCCGGGCATCATCTCGATGGGATACATGCCCGACGAACCGGGAATCTGCACGATAACCAGGATGACGCCGATTGCCTTACCGATATGCTTAAACGTAGTAGATAGCGCATAAATGATGTTGACGTACGTAAACGAGATGGCGATGCCACCCAGCACGAACAGCAGCGGGTTGATGCACTGCACGCCAATCACCAGATCGCCCGCCGTCACGATGATGGCTTGGAGCGCGCCCAAGATCACCAGGAGCATCCAACGGCCGAAGTAGCCCTGGCGCGCCGTAAAGCTGCCAATGCCCTCGCGATCGACCTCGAGCTTGTAGATGGCGATGAGTACGTAACCGCCCACCCAAAGCGCCAGATTAGTGTAGAAGGGAGCGATGCCCGAACCAAAGCTCTTGACCGGATAGATCGACTTGGACGTCAACTCAACCGGAGATGCCATGAAATCTGCCACGTCATTGACATCGACGCCCATCAGATCAGACAGCTCGCCCATGGACTCAGAGGTCTGCAGTGCCGCGATGTCGTTAGCGGCGGTTGCAAGCCTGTCCTGAACCTTGGCAAGTGAGGCATCGGTCTGGGACAGCGTGGTCTTGGCCTGCTTGAGCGTGGCATCGAGCTGCGATAGCGTACCGCGCGCATTGGCGATTGTAGGCGTGAGGCCCGACACGATACCGGTTAGGTCGCCCGATACAACCGAGAAAGAGTCGAGCGCGCTGGAAGCCTTCGGCAGCGCATTTTGACCAAGATCCGTCTGAGCCTGGCTGATGTTGGTCGTGCCGGTCTGAATTGCAGTATTGATAGCGTCGCTGGCGCTCGAAACGGCCGAAGCGTCATTCGCAATAGCACTCGACTGCGCCGAGAGATTGTCCTTGACGGCCTGGAGGCTTTCGTTTTGTCCTCGAAGCGTATCGATCGTCGACGCGAT
The DNA here is from genome assembly GCA_902470835.1 of uncultured Collinsella sp. GTDB lineage: Bacteria > Actinomycetota > Coriobacteriia > Coriobacteriales > Coriobacteriaceae > Collinsella. The sequence continues at coordinate 13,178 of CABRHR010000038.1, read as the reverse complement.
GAGCGCGTTGATTTCCTCCGAGCCCGTCGGCACGCTGTCCGCCAACCTCTGCAGGCGGTCGATCAGCGCGTTGTTGTGGTCAATTGTCGTTTGAAGCGATTCGAGCGAGTTGTCGATGCGAGTGGTCGTAGACGTCAAGGCGCCCGTCATCTTTCCGACCGCAGCGTTCGCCGAAGCCGACGTCTTGGACAGTGCAACACTTCCCTCCGAAAGCGCCTTTGAGAGCGAGGCGATCGATTTGCCCGCGGTGGTGCGTGCTTCGCCCAACAGGTCGTTGCCTTGGGAGATCGCTTGAGTCAGCGAAGGCGTCTGACCCTGTAGACCTGCCAACGCCACATCCGCCGAGGCGATAGCGCCGCTCGTTTTGTCGATAGCGGTGTTCATGTCGTTGATCGAATCGCGAACCTCGCTCAAGGTACCGGATGCCTCGGACACCGAACTCGTCAGCGAATCCTGAACCTGGGCGGTCTTATCCTTAAAATCGATACCGGCATCCTTGGCGATGCCCGCTACGGTCTCGCCCACCGTGGAGACAAACTCCGAATTGATCTGCTCCTCGATAGTATTGGCGCCGGTATCGGTCACCTTGGGCGCAATGGCGCTCTTCTTCTCGTTAACGTAATACGTAAGCTTGGGCTGGCGGTAATTGCCATCGAGCATCGAGACAAGATTGTCGGAGAAGTTCTTGGGGATCACGATGGCCGCATAGTACTCACCACTCTCGACGCCCTCTTTGGCATCGGCCGCCGAGTCGACGAAGGTCCAGCCCAGCTGATCGTTTTCCTTGAGCTGATCGACGACCTTGTCGCCCGCATTGAGCTCGCCCACCAGGTCGTTCTGAGTGCCCTGGTCGTTGTTGGCGATAGCAATCTTGATGCCCTGGGTGTTTCCATACGGATCCCAGTTTGCCACGATGTTGTACCAGGCATACAGCGAGGGGATAACGCACACGCCCAAAGTAACCACCAAGGCGACGGGGTTCACAAGCAGTCGCTTGATGTCGCGCTTAAAGATCGCAAAGGAGACCTTTGCGTTGGATAGTTTGCTGCCGAGACTCACGCTTGGACCATCCATCCTGTCGTTGAATCGAATCGTACTATCGACAACCATTGTACGTAGGCGCTTTAGTGCCTCGCGGCACAATGGTGCTGAGTTTTGCGGGTAGCAATATACTACGAAGATGAGTTAACGTACAGTTGTACAGTATCCTAAATTTCAGCAGGTCACAAAACCACAACCCGCACAAATAAATGATCCCTTGGGGGCGAGGGATCATTCAAAAGGAAACGAGAGCGGAAAATCTCCCACTTCAAGCCCGCATTCGAGCCAAAAGTGGGAGATTATCCACTCTCGTTCTAATCTAGCTACGGTGCCGTATCCCCGAACTACATCAAGTTGCAGACAGCCGCCGCGAAGGCAACGGGGTCCTCGGGGAGGATGCCCTCGACCAGCAGGGCCTGATCGTAGAGCAAGCCGGAGTACTGCTTGATCTTGTCGGCGTCGCCTGCCTTCTGGGCAGCGACAAGCTTGTCGAAGACCGGGTGCTTGGCGTTGAGCTCGAGCACGCGCTGGCTCTTGGGCATGCCGTCGGGCGCGCCCTCGGGTCCCTTCTGGAGCACCTTCTCCATCTCGAGCGAAAGCGGGCCCTCGGTGGTGATGCAAGCGGGGGCATCGGTCAGGCGCGCGGAGACGGCAACTTTCTCGACCTTGTCACCGAGCGCCTCCTTCATAGCGCTAAAGAGGTCCTCGTTCTCCTTGGTGGCGTCCTCGGCCTCCTTCTTCTCGTCCTCGGTCGCCAGGTCAAGATCACCGGTCGCAACGTTCTTGAGCTCCAGATGACGATCCTCGACCTCGGGCTCGGCACCGTCGGCCACAGCCTTCTCGGCAGCCTCGCGGGCAGCGTCGTCCTCGTAAATCTTGGGCATATCGGCGGCAACGTACTCACGCATAGCCTGGAACGTGAACTCATCCACATCCTGCGTCAGCAGCAGCACGTCATAGCCGCGGTCGAGCACGCCCTTTACCACGGGCATCTTTGCCAAGCGCTCACGCGAGTCGCCGGCGGCGTAGTAGATGGCCTTCTGATCCTCGGGCATGCCCTTGGCATACTCGGCCAGGGTAATCATCTTCTGTTCCTTGGCAGACCAGAACAGCAACAGGTCAGCGAGTTCATCAGCCTTCATGCCATAGCTCGAGTAGATGCCGTACTTAAGACCGCGGCCAAAGTTCTCAAAGAACTTCTCGTAGGCCTCGCGGTCGTTGTCACGCATATCCTCAAGGTCGGCGGTAATCTTCTTTTCCACGCGCTTGGCGATGGCCTTGAGCTGACGGTTCTGCTGCAGCGTCTCACGCGAAATATTGAGCGTCACGTCAGCAGAGTCCACGACACCGCGCACAAAGTTGTAGTAGTCGGGCAGCAGGTCGTCGCACTTCTCCATAATCAGCACGTTGGAGCTGTAGAGCGCCAGACCCTTCTCGTAGTCCTTGCTGTACAGATCGAACGGGGCGCGACCCGGCACAAACAGCAGGGCGTCGTACTCGAGCGTGCCCTCGGCGTGGAAGCTGATGGTGCGCGCAGGATTATCAAAGTCGTGGAACGTAGACTTGTAGAACTCGTCGTAGTCCTTCTGCTCAACATCGGAGCTGCGCTTTTTCCAAATCGGCGTCATGGAGTTGATGGTCTCGAGCTCCTGGTAGTCCTCATACTCGGGCTTGTAATCGTCGCCGGCGTCCTCGGGCTTGGGTTTCTGGCGGCTCTTGGACACCATCATCTGAATCGGATAGCGCACATAGTTGCTGTACTGCTGAATCAGGCTCTTGAGGCCCCACTCGGTCAGGAAGCGATCGTAGGTCTCGGCCTCGCCGTCGGCATCGAGCTTCTCGTTCTCGCGCAGCGTCAGGATGACATCGGTACCGTGCTCGGCGCGCTCGCCATCTTCGATGGTGTAACCCTCAAGACCATCAGACTCCCACACGTGAGCGGTGTCCTCGCCATAGGCGCGGCTCACGACCTTCACGTGGCTGGCGACCATAAAAGCCGAGTAGAAGCCCACGCCAAACTGGCCAATGATGTCGACATCCGAACCCTGCTGCTCGGCGTTCTCGGTCTTAAACTCCTCGGAGCCGGAATGGGCGATGGTGCCCAGATTGCGCTCGAGCTCCTCGGCTGTCATGCCAATGCCGTTATCCGAGATAGTAATGGTGCGGGCATCTTTATCAAAGGAGACGCGAATAGCCAGGTCGCCCTGGTCGAGCTTGACGCTCGGGTCCTGCAGGCTCTTAAAGTTGAGCTTGTCGACGGCGTCGCTCGCGTTAGAGATAAGCTCGCGCAGGAAGATTTCCTTATTGGTGTAGATGGAGTTGATCATGAGGTCGAGCAGTTTTTTGCTCTCGGTCTTAAATTGACGCATATGCAGTCCTTTCGCGCTACCCCCGTCCGCAAAAACGGCCCGGTTGCCCGAGCCGCATCGCAGACCTGCTATGTTCAGACTTAGATTTTATAACCCATTAGCGCGCATATATACATACGGAATCGAAAAACTGTATGTCTAAGCGCTCCGATGCGCCAATTGCCAAGGAGTGTCCCCAACTGCCGGCAGAAAAGGAACGTCCCTATCTGCCATCTACGCGCTTGGCCATCCAGACATGGGGCTGGCCCTCGTCTTCGTAATCTACCGGGGCAATTTGCGTGTAGCCCGCCTTTGCATAGAGCGGCAACACGTATTCCTGCGCATGCAGCTTAATAAGCTTAGCGCCGGCATCGCGTGCACACGAAGCACTGGCCTCGACAATCTTGCTCGCCAGACCGCGACGGCGCATGCTCGGCAGCACGGCCACGCGCCCCATAATGTAGGTCTCCCCCGCCGCGACACCTTCGTCCAAGTCGCACGCCAGCGACACCGGAGCCTCTGCGTCAGCCGCGCGCTCAAGCTCTTCGGGAAACACGCGCGAGCAACCGGCAAGCTCGCCGTCTACATAGAGCGTCACATGAATGCAGTTCGGATCCTCGTCGATAGCGTCGAACTCATTCTCGTAGCCCTGCTCGTCCATAAAAACGACGCGGCGCACCAACGCCGCGTCATCAAAGCATCCCGTCTTAAGTTGGATATCCATGCTGCCCTTTCATTCAATGCGAACGTTAGGGACAGATTTTAGCGAAAATGAGCTCCGCGCACGCTAAACTTCGCGCGAGCCTTCGCCAGGCAGTCGTAATGACCCACGTTATGGGCATCGCTCGCGATGAAGCTGTACAGGTTCTGATCGAACAGGCGCTGTGCCGGCTTTTTCTCGCGACCAAAGCGACCGCCGGCAATAAAGTCCGCCGAAGCTTGCAGCTTGCAGCCCATATCGACCAGGCGCTCCGCCACGCTTACATCCTTTTGAACCGCACGATAGCGCTCAGGATGAGCGATGATCACCTGGTAGCCACGGCACTGCAAATCGTAAATCGTGTTCTCGTACTCTCTAAACGCATACGCATCGGCATGCGTCGAAAGCTCAAGCAGGAACTCATTGGTTCCATCGAAATGCAAGTGCTCCGCGGCATCGATACCAAGCTCAACGAGCTTTCGATGGTTGACCTCGAAGCCCATCTGGAGCGGAAAACCGTCAGCGTTATCGCGCAGCAGCTCAAAGGCATCCCACATCTTGTCGTAATCAAAATAGGGATCACGGCAGTGCGGGGTGCAAACGATTCTGGTTACACCGGCCCGCTTGGCAGCCTCGAGCATCGCCAAGCTCTCATCGAGATCGGCGGCGCCGTCGTCTACACCCGGCAAGATATGGCAATGAATGTCACGCATAGGTCAGCCTTAATCAACTAAACGTTTGCTCGGTTGGTGAAGATGCCCTTTTTGGAAGTCCCCTGATCGTCGGAGCCCTTCTTAACCTTCTTACCGTCCTTGGTGTAGTAGGAGTAGTAGTACTCGCTGGTCTCGGTCTCGCAGTAGTTCATAACGGTACCGATGAGCTTGACCTTCTCGGACTTCTTAAGCTGACCGATGGCGTTGAGCGCCTCCTCGCGCTTGGTGAAGTCCTCGCGCACCACGAACAGCGTACCGTCGGTCAGACTTGCGATCTCGGCAGCATCGATGAAGGTGCCTACCGGAGGAGCGTCGAAGATGACGTACTGGAACTTGGCAGACAGCGCCTTGACCAGCTTGGAAAAGCGATGGGAGACGATGATGTCGGCAGGATTGGGAATGTGCGGCTCGGCATCGAGGAAGTAGAAGTTCTTCTGACCCGTCTCGACAATCGCCTGGTCAATGGAGATCTGCTCGGACAGGACCGCATAGAGTCCGCCGCGCGAACGAACGCCGAGCATATCGGAAAGGGACCTGCGGCGCATATCGGCCTCGACCAGGAGCACGGACTTGCCGCTCGTGGCGATTGCCTGAGCAAGGTTAATGGAAACCGTAGACTTGCCCTCGTTGGGAATCGAGGAGGTAACGGTAATGGTGCGAATGGGGTCGTCCACGCTCGCAAAGCGGATGTTGGCCAGAAGGGTCTTGGCGGCATTCTGTACAACGAGCTTGTCGGTGTTCTTTGCCTTAGCCATGCCTATTTACCACCTTTCATAGCCGGAATTCGGCCAACAACGGGAATACCCAGGAGCTCTTCTGCCTCTTCGGCACCGCGGATGCGGGTATTGAGCATGTCTGCCAAAACGACATAGGCAACTGCGATAAAGATACCGGCGAGGAACGCGACGGCAATATACAGCGTGCGCTTGGGGCCGCTGGGGGCTTCGGGGGTCTTAGCCTCGTCGATAACGTTGATGCTCTGGGCAGCGCCGACGTTCTGAGCGACCGTGCTCACCGAGCTGGCCATGGCCTTTGCGACCTCAGCCGTCTCCTTGGCATCGGTGCCGGTAACCGAAAGCGTAATGACACGCGTGGTGGTCTCGGAGGAAACAGACACCTTGTAGTCATCCAGATCGGTGAGGCCCAGTTCCTTGGCGGCGCCGCTCTTAACGCTATCGCTATCCAGCAGCGTGGCAATATCGTTGGAAAGCATCTGGCTCGCCGAGAGATCGTTGTAGCTCATCTGACCGCTATCGTCGGTCTTGGCGAGAACGTACATGCTCGTCGTCGCGGTGTAGGTGTTGTCCATCGCGGCGAAGGACACGATGCCCATGGCGATCGCGCAGACCACCGGAAGGGTGATGACCAGCTGAAGGTGCTTCTTCAGCAGCTGGAACAGTTCGAGAAGGGTCATGCAGCTTGCCTTTCATTTCCCCAGTTCGGATTGACAAAACTGTCCGTATGTTATCGCATCTTTTTACCGAGACCAAACTCTATACATAAGAAACAGGCTCTCCTGTAAAAATGTCGGAAGCAATCGTAAAATTGCACAACAACGCCGCACCCGAAAGTCAAATGCGGCGTCTACATCAATATCTATGTTGTATCGCTATGCGAATGGCTCATCCTGCTGTATGGGAAACGTCACCGTGATGGTGGTCCCCACCCCCAGCTCGCTCGACAGATCGAGCGAGGCGTGATGATACAGGGCGGCATGCTTGACGATGGCCAGACCCAGGCCCGTTCCACCGCGCGCTTTAGAGCGGCTCTTGTCAACGCGATAGAAACGCTCGAATACCTTACCCTGCTCCTCGGGCGCAATGCCAATACCAGTATCGGCAACCGACAGATACGGGTGCCCGTCGTCGTTGGTTCCGCACCGCAGCGTCACCGTACCGCCGGGCCGGTTGTAGCGAATGGCGTTGCTCGCCAGGTTATAGATGAGCTCATCGATCAGACGCGATACGCCTTCGACGACCACAGGCTTGGTCTCATGGCCTATCGTCACATTTGCCTGGCGAGCGACCTGCTCAAGACGCTGCTCGACCGCGTAGATAGCACGCGAAAGCTCAATGGGCTCCGTTGAGCCAATGGGCACCGCCTCGCCATCGCTCGCACGCTCGGCCTCATCCAAGTTCGAAAGCGTGAGGATATCGTTGACGAGCGCCGCCAAACGGCCCGCCTCACGGTAGATGCGGCCGCCGAAGGTGCGCAGATCGTCCTCACCCTCGACCATGCCGTTTGCGATGAGCTCAGCATAGCCCGAAATCGCCGTAAGCGGCGTCTTGAGCTCATGGGTGATATTCGCCGTGAACTCGCGGCGCATACGGTCGTTGTCCGCTAGCACCGCCATTTGGCGCTTGAGCTCCTGGCGCTGCGACTCGATACGCTCAAGCATGGGGACCATCTCGGCATAGGCGTGCTCATAGCTACGGCGTGGGTGGTCCAAATCCACCTCTTGCAACGGCGCGATGATGGCACGGGACTCGCGGCGCGCCATAAAAAACGAGAGTACCGCACCCGCTGCTGCGATAAGCAGCATCGGCGCCACCATCGACAGCAAAATCGCCGCAACGCCAGGCTGGGCCTGCGCCAAGCGGACAACCTGACCGTTATCAAGGGCGACGGCGCGATACAGCATAATCTCGTCGAGCGTAGAGCTTGCGCGCTCCGCGGAACCCGAACCACTCTCAAAGGCCTCGATGACCTCGGGGCGATCGCCATGGTTGGGCAGTGTGGAAGGCGACGCCTCGTTGTCGTAGGCAACCGATCCATCCTTGTTAATCAGCGTGATGCGCAAGTCCTCGCGATCGAGGCTACGCAAGAACGGGATGGGCTCCTGCTGCTCGTCGAGGGCGGCAGCAATGAGCTCAGTTTCCTGTGCCAGATTGGCACTCGTGGCATCCGCCAAGGTGTTTTGCACAAAGAACGCACCCAGCACCGTAAACGCCACGATAACCGCCATGGCGCAGACAAAGATCGTCACAAAAACGCGGTGCGACAGCGTATATTTTCCCTGGGGGGCGAAGACCACGGGTTACTCCTCCGATGCGGTGGCCGCGGTGCCGTCACCTTCGGCACCATCACCGGCAGAAGGCTCGGCCAAGCGGTAGCCCACGCCGCGCACGGTCTCGATGGCGCCGGCATGCTCGCCCAGTTTTTGGCGAAGCGTCTGCACGTGCACGTCAACGGTGCGCGAACCGCCGTCGAAGTCCCAGCCCCACACGCTCTGCAGCAACGACTCGCGGGTAAAGACCACGCCGGGCTTGCGCATGAGATACTCGAGTAGGTCGAACTCGCGCAGGGTGAGCTTAAGCGGCTCGCCGGCAACGGTCACCTCGCGATGGCTGGGCGAGAGCACGATGTCGCCCACGCTGAGCACATCGCTCGCCTGCTTGACCATGCCGCCGCGACGCAGCAGTGCGCGGCAGCGGCTCGCAAGCTCCATGAGCGAGAAGGGTTTAGTCAGGTAATCGTCGGCGCCGCCATCGAGCGCCATCACCTTGTCGAGCTCGGTATCCTTGGCGGTAAGCATCATGATGGGCACCGTCGCCGTCAGGCGATCGGCACGCAGGCGGCGCATAATCGCCAAGCCATCGGTATCGGGCAGCATGATGTCGAGCAGGACGGCATCGGGTACCCGTCGCGCCACGGCGGCCTTAAACTCGCCGTCGCACGAAAAGCCTTCGGCCTCGATCCCCTGCTTGCGCAGTGCATAGACCGTCAAATCCCTGATGTTGTCATCGTCCTCGACGTAATAGATCATGTTGAACCCCTTTGCGGCCGGCATGACCGCATCTTAACCCTAAAGGTACCTTTACTAGATGGTATCAGCCAAAACGTCCCGTCAAATAATCCGCCGTGCGCGGATCGGTCGGATTCTTGAAGAGTTGCGCGGCGGGCGCATGCTCCACCAACTCACCCAGCAAGAAAAACGCGACCGAGTCGGAGATACGCGCCGCCTGCTGCATATTGTGCGTAACGACCACGAGCGTACAGGTCTCTTTGAGCTCGCAGGCCAGCTGCTCCACCACCAGCGTCGACACAGGGTCGAGTGCCGAGGTCGGCTCGTCCATCAACAGAATGTCGGGCTGCACGGCAAGTGCGCGGGCGATGCACAGGCGCTGCTGCTGTCCACCCGAAAGACCCAGGCCCGACTCCTTGAGCTTGTCCTTGACCTCGTCCCACAGGGCAGCGCGATGCAGGGAGTCCTCGACCAACTCATCGAGCACGACGCGGTCGCGCACACCCATGCCGCGCGGACCATACGCGACGTTGTCGTAGATGCTCATGGGAAACGGGTTGGGGCGCTGGAACACCATGCCCACGCGCTGGCGCAAACGGCAGATGTCGTAATCGCCCAGGATATCTTGACCATCGAGCGCAATCTTGCCCTCGATGCGGCAATCCTTGATGCCGTCGTTCATGCGGTTAAAGCAGCGCAGCAACGTGGACTTTCCGCAGCCCGAAGGCCCGATGAACGAGGTGATCTGCTTGTCGCGGATCTTGATATTCACGTCCTTGAGCGCATGATGGTCGCCATAGAACAGGTCGAGGCCCTCGACATCGATGCGCGTCGGCGAGGCGGCAAGATCCTCTGCCGTGGGGCGAGTCGCATCCCCAGCCTCGCGCTCGCGCGCGGCCTCGGCCTGCGCTTTCATGAGTTCTTCAAGCTCCGTGGGCTCCACAGCCGCAGCAGCCGTCATACCGCATACCTCCACATCGATATCAATTCAGCAGTATCGATAGTAGGAATCGCGGCTCATATACACGTGAGCGCATTGTCAAATGTTTGTAAGGGCACGCTGGCTATGCGGCGGGCAGCTCGATGGTGAATATCGTGTGTTCGGGCGTCGATTCACATGCAACGGTACCGCCGTGTGCCGCGATAATCTCCTTGGCAATAGCGAGGCCCAGACCGGCACCACCGCGATTGGTCGCACGCGCCGCATCCAGGCGATAGAACTTCTCAAAGATCACCTTGAGCTTAGCCTCAGGGATGGGATCGCCCTGATTGATAAAGCGCACGCGCACGCCGCCATCGTCCCGGCGTCTGGCCTCGATCGTGATGGTCGAGCCCTCATAGCTATAGGCGACGGCGTTTTTCATGATGTTGTTGAACACGCGGGCCATCTTGTCGCCATCCACGAGCACCGTCAGGTCCTCGCGAATATCAACTTGGACTTCCTTATGCTGCTCGTTGAGGATGGGATAGAACTCGTCAGCCACCTGAGCCAGCAGCAACCCCAGATCAACATAGCCGCGCGTGAGCACGATATCGTGGAAGTCAAAGCGCGTGATATCGAAGAACTCCTCGATGAGCGCATCGAGCCGGTGCGCCTTGTCGAGCGCCACGCCCGTAAAGTGCGCACGTTGCTCAACCGGCAGCTCAGGAGCCTCTTGCAGCAGCGAAAGATAGCCCACCACACTGGCAAGCGGGGTGCGTAGGTCATGTGCCAAGTACGTGACCAGATCGTCCTTGCGATGCGATTCGTCGCGCAAAGCTTGCCGCACCTTGCGTTCACGGTCACGCACGCGGTTAAGAGCGCCCTCGACCTCCAAGAAGTCGCCGTCGATGTTGTCCCAGGTGTCGGGATGATCGATCAGGCGGTCCTGGATGCGAGCCGCGAGCACGCGGTCGGCATGCTGCTCGCCCTGTTCGTAGCCCTGGTAGTACAGGGCGCGACCGCACAAGAACAGCACGCACGCGGCAAGCGCCAGCACAAAGCCAAGCATGTTGAATACAAAGCCGGCATCGAACAGCACCGGCCCTTCGATGCCGCCGAGCGCCATGGCGCCAATCGCCAACGTCATGGCCCACGCGGCGCCGCCAATCACCATGCAGCGGCGCACGATCTCAAATCGATCGATCAGCAAAAAGCCGACAAGCAGCACCGTCAAGATTCCAGCGATGTTATCGATGCCAATCAGCAGCAGGCTCAGCAAAAAGAGCAGCACCGTTGCAAGCGCGCGGTTGTCGACGACCGATCTCACGTATTCAAAGAGCCGATCGGGCACCTCGAACGCTTGCCTATCGTCTTTTGTCATATCAAGATCCTCACAAGCGAAAAGCGTTATTCGATGATGTAGCCGACGCCCCAGACGTTTTTGATAAAGCGCGGCTTTTGTGCGTCGTCGCCGATCTTTTCGCGCAAGTGGCGAATATGCACCATCACCGTATTGTTGGAGCCGGGCATAAAGTCCTCGTTCCACACCGCGCGGAACAGGTCCTCCACGGCCACCACGCTGCCGCGATGCTCGACCAGATACAGCAAGATTGAATACTCGGTGGGCGTGAGGCGTACCGGTGCACCGTCCACCGTCACGGAACGAGCGTCGCGGTTGATCTCCAGGCCGTCGAGCCGAATGGTCGGCAACTCGGCCGCCTGTGCACGGCTACCGTAGCTGGTGTAGCGGCGAAGCTGAGCGTGCACGCGCGCGATGAGCTCCAGCGGACGGAACGGCTTAACCACGTAATCGTCCGCGCCAAGCGAAAGGCCCCCGATCTTGTCTTGCTGGGCATCGCGCGCCGTCAGCATGATCACGGGATAGGTATGGCTGGAACGGATCGTACGCAGCAGCTCAAACCCATCGATATCGGGCAGCATGACATCCAGCAGCGCCAGATCGAACTCCTGCTCCAAGATTGCCTTGGCGGCATCGGCCCCGCTATAGGCAATCTGGACGTCAAAGCCTTCTTTTGTAAGGTAGATGCCCACTAGGTCGGCGATGGCCTTTTCGTCATCAACTACCAAAATGCGCTCGTTCATGCGTGCTCCTCTCGCGCTCCATTATGCCCGAGGCGACGCACGCCACACACAACAAGCGTGGGTGATTAAGTCGGCCTTAAGCACCCTTGTGCCCGTTCGGGAGCGGATGTGGGCCACGCACGCACGCGATGATCGCCGACGCCGGCAAACGATATACTCTAGTTCCAGAAAAGACCATCCCGTCGAAAGCGAAATCCGTGAAGTCCCTCACCTCTTTTGCAAAGCGCTCAGCCCAGCTTGCCGCCGGCTTTGTCTGCGCTATCGCCCTTGCCGCTGGCGCGCCCACCGTCGCCGGCGCCCAAGTGCTCACGACCGACAATGTTTGTGGCAAAACCGCCGATGCGCGCGGCATCACGGCCGAAAACCTGCCCGATATCGATGCGACCAATGCCCTCGTCATGGGCAAAGACGGCACCGTCTACTATGCCCGCGGCGCCGATGAGCAGGTCAAGATTGCCTCGATCACCAAGGTCATGACCGCAATCCTAACCGTCGAGAATTGCAAGATGGACGAGAAGGTCACGGTGAGCAACACCGCGGCCACCGTGGGTAATTCGACCGCCGGCTTGCTCGAAGGCGACGAGCTTACCGTGGAGCAGGCACTGCGCGGCCTGATGATTCCCTCGGGCAACGACGCCGCCATCGTGCTCGCCGAATATGTGGGCAAGAAGATCGACCCTAAGACCAAAGACGCCGAGGCCACATTTGTGAAGGCCATGAACGAGCGCGCTAAGAAGCTCGGCTGCACCGGTACGCTTTTTGAAAACCCGCATGGTCTGGACTTTGATGAGTGGGCTGGCGATATGCACTCAACCGCACACGACGTAGCGCTGATGATGCAGGAGGCCATGAAAAACGACACGATCCGCGAGGTCGTAGCGAGCGAGGATTCCTGGATCGAGGTCACGGGCGCCGACGGCACCGACCATTCGCATTCCATGGACACGCATAACTATTTGCTGGGCCAAGATGGCAACATCGGCGGCAAGACCGGCACCACCGACGACGCGGGCTATTGCTTTACGAGCGCCTACAACCGCGACGGCGACGAGATCTACACCGTTATTTTGAACTCCACCACCACCGATCAGCGCTTTACCGATACCGCCACCCTTGCCAACTGGTACTACGACCACAAGGTGACGGTCGCAATCGCCAACACGCAAGAAAAGACCGCCAACGGCAACCCGCTTATGGCGCGCATTAGTCAAACCGACTGGACGGATAAGACAATCGACGCCACACTCGCCGATCCCACGGCGCAAGCGACCGTGTTTTCTCTTGCCGGCGAGGTGACCGAAAAGGTTAGCTACGACGATCTTTCGGGCACGGTGCATGTGGGCGACAAGGTGGGCAGCGTTACGCTCAAGCAGGACGGCACCAAGATCGCCGTCATGGACCTGGTTGCCGACGAGGAAGGCGCAGGGCCGAATCCCATTGAATGGCTGCTCGTGAAGCTCGATCGCTTGGGCCGCCGCATCGACAACCGCCCACTTGCGGCAGAGAGCGAGACCGTAGCCAAGGCTCCTGAGATGTAGGGCGCAAGAATAATCAGCCCCTGTCTCTTATACACATCTGACGCTGCCGACGAAGAGGATAGTGTAGA
>CABRHR010000037.1 GCA_902470835.1 uncultured Collinsella sp. | reverse complement strand
TGGAGCGGACAACGGGGCTCGAACCCGCGACCCCAACCTTGGCAAGGTTGTGCTCTACCAACTGAGCCATGTCCGCTTACGAGGATTAATCTTACGTGATACCCGCATCCTATGCAAGAACTTTTTTTGAAAAGTTTTGCGACGCCCTCGCGAACCTCGCGAAGACATCAGCCACCACGGAAAGCGCAGGCAAACGCAAACTCGCCGCAAGAGGCTCCTATATCTCACCGAGCATGATCCAGGCGGAGCTGTCCTGCGCAAGCCTGCCGTCTGCAAGCGGTGATGAGGTGAGCAGGACCCTGCCCGCCGGCAGCTCCACGGGTGCTGCACCGAAGTTCGTCACACACACCCATCCGTTGTCGCGGCGATAGGCGATGACGCCGCCCTCGGCGCCCTCGGCACCATCCGCAAGGCCGGTGCGCCCGTCAAGATCGAGCCACGCAAGATCGTTGGCGCACCCGTGCAGCTTGCGCCGCAGCCAGAGGGCGTCACGATAGAACGCAAGCATCGATGTCGGGTCCGCTTCTTCTCTATCGGCAGCGTAATCGGAAAACCATGCAGGCTGCGGCAGATGGGGCGCCGCATCGGCGTCCGCAGGCGAAAACCCAAACGATCCGCCCTGCGTGGGATCGTCCGCCGCTACCCATGGCAGGGGCACACGACAGCCGTCGCGCCCCTTCTCGCGCTTCGGTCCGTGCGTATTGGTCGCAGTGGGATCTTCGAGTGCAGCCCACGGAATGTCAGCCACCTCAAAAAGGCCGAGTTCCTCACCCTGATACACGTATGCCGAGCCCGGAAGCGCCAGCTCAAGCAAAAGGGCCGCCCGCGCGCGGCGCTCGCCGAGTTCACGGTCCTCGTCATAAGACGACCCGTCGCGTAAGAGCCAGTCGAGCGCAATCTGATGGTAGCGCGTCGCCTTGATTTGCGGCAGGGCATAGCGTGTCGCCACGCGCGGCACGTCATGGTTGGAGAGTACCCAGGTCGAGGCGGAATCGGATTCGATGGCCGCCTTCAAGCCCTCCTCGATTGCAGCGTGCATGTCATCATAGGTCCAAATGGCCTTGGCGAACTCAAAGTTGAATGTCTGGCCAAGCTCGCTGGGGCGCGCGTAAAGATACTGGCGCTCGGGCAGCACCCACGCCTCGGCAACGGCGCTGCGCGGCGGGTTATAGCGGTCGAACACGCGGCGCCACTCGCGATAGATCTCGTGGACCTCGTTGCGGTCCCACAGCGGATGGGTGCCGTCGTCAACCATGTCATCGCCCTCGGCAAGATGCCACCGGTCGAGGTCATCGCGGTCGAGGTCCTTGGCGAGACCGTGCGCCACATCAATGCGAAAGCCATCGACGCCTCGATCGCTCCAAAACGCCAGGACGTCGCAAAAGAACGCGTGAACCTCGGGGCATGACCAGTCAAAGTCCGGCTGCTCGGGCGTAAACATGTGCAGATACCACTGACCGTCCGCAACACGCGTCCAGGCGGGGCCGCCAAAGTTGGCATTCCAATTGGTGGGAGGAAGCTCGCCGTGCTCGCCGCGACCATCGCGGAAGATATAACGGGCGCGCTCGGGCGATCCGGGGCCGGCGGCAAGAGCGGCTTTGAACCAGGGGTGCTGGTTGGATGAATGGTTAGGCACGATGTCGACGATGACCTTGATGCCGCGCACGTGAGCCGCAGCGATCATGTCATCGAAGTCGTCAAGCGAGCCGAGACGTGGGTCGACATCGCAGTAGTCCGCCACATCATAGCCACCATCGACAAGAGGCGATGGGTAAAACGGGCTCAGCCAGATGGCCTCGATACCCAGCTGCTCAAGATAGTCCATCTGCTGGGTAATGCCCGCGATATCGCCCAGACCCGAACCAGTCGAATCCTTAAACGAGCGCGGGTAGATCTGATAGATCGCGGCGTCGGACATCCATGAGCGCGAAGAAGACTTTTCTGTAGCCATGGGGCGTATCTCCCTTACAACGAGGTTATACGAGATGCCCACGATGATACGCCCAAAGCGAACATTCGCGGCAAACAGCGCCACAGCCACGACCCAAAACGCTCGTTCCCTCTCGGGTTCGAGCCCAGTCGATGGATACGAAAAAGCCCGGCTACCGTGGTAGCCGGGCTGTTACGCTTGGAGCGGACAACGGGGCGTCCGCGTATCCGCTTCGCGGATACGCGCCGGCTTCGGCCGCCTGCCGGCGACCTCGCCAGCTCGCTACAAACGCTCCGCGTTTGCTTAACGCTCGCTCCCTCTCGGGTTCGAGCCCAAGCAATGGGTACGAAAAAGCCCGACTACTTTAGTAGCCGGGCTGTTACGTTTGGAGCGGACAACGGGGCTCGAACCCGCGACCCCAACCTTGGCAAGGTTGTGCTCTACCAACTGAGCCATGTCCGCTTGCGGGTTATTAATTTACGCGAGTTGTCCAAAAGACGCAAGTACTTTTTTCAAAAAACTTGTCTGCCGCATGTTCTTAGTAGCCAAACGCGCTAAAGCGATTGGCTAGGCACACGATTCCAGCGCTCCGCTAAACAGCTTCACCATCTGCACGCGCGTGCCGGCGCCGTCCGTACGACGAGCAACCTCCACGTTATCGACGAGCATACGCATAAGCTTGATACCACGGCCGCGTTCCTCAGATGCAACCGGCTCGCTCGTTTCATCGATAGAATAGCCGGCACCTCGATCAAGCACCTCAACCACAACGCGATCGCCATAGGCTTGAACCGTCAGGACGCACCCGATACCGCCCGCATGGTCATAGGCATTACCCAGCGCCTCCCCCGACGCCAATGCGACATCGTAGCGCTCGTCACGGCGCAACGGAAGCGATTCAAGGAGTTCGGCGATGCGATGTCGGTAGTATGGAAGATTCTCGATACCCTGACGGACCTCGACGCTCTTACTCCAGCGAGGCAGCTCCCCCACCGGAATGGCGGGAATAGACTCCCGTGCCGGCCCCGCGACATGAAGGATATCGACAAGACGAGCAATCTCCAAAAAGCGAACAACTTCACCCGATGCATTGACGAGCGAAAGCAGGCCTTCTCGCCTCATGAGCTCACGAGCGCGTGTAAGCAGGAATGCCAAGCCCGTCGAATCGATAAAGCTAACAGCCTGACAGTTGATGACGACACGACGCACGCCGCGGCCAATCAAAGCATCCAACCGCCGACGCAGCTCAGGCACCGTGGCGATGTCGATATCGCCTGGTGGCGTCAAAACCGCTATGTCATTCCACTCATTCATACGACCATGGTTCCCCAAAAAAGCCCACTCAATGCATTCGTTTCCCTAACCGTACGGATTCAGCCCGCCCAGCGTCGTCTATGAACGACCCCGTAAAAACTCAAGGGACACCAATGCAATGTCATCGTCCAGCGCCGATTCGGTAAATCTGTCAAGCTCGCCCAAGACCTTGCCGCAAATGCCCGACACGCCCTCCCCCGAAACAGAAAGCAGAAGGTCGCGCAAGCGCTGCTCGCCAAAGAACGCTCCGGTACGGTCGCGAGCCTCAATCGTTCCATCCGTATACATGAAGAGCATGTCGCCGGGGGCGAACGTAAACACGCCTGTCTCGTACACCATGCTCTCAAAGGCACCGATTACGCCCGATTGGCATCCAAGCAGCTCAACCTCTCCCCCACGGGCCTCGCCGCCACCCAGCGGCATCGACTCTGGCCTGATGACCATGGTCGGAGGATGGCCCGCCGAACAATACGTTGCGCGTCCGGCTTTAAGGTCAATCTTGGCGATAAAGGCCGTCACGAACGTCTCGACCCTCGAAAAGCCCATGAGCATGCTGTTAAGGGAGCGTGCCATGCGGGCCGGTCCAGCGCCCTCCCAGGCATATGCCGTCAGGGCCGTCTTGACGAGCGCGGACATCGATGCAGCCTCAATGCCTTTGCCAGACACATCGCCCAGAATCATGACGGCGCAGTCGTCGGGAAGACGGATGAGCGTATAGAAATCGCCGCCGACCAACGCCGAGTTCGTGGCCGACAGGTACACCGAATCGGTTGCGATACCCGGAACATCCCCCAGGGAATTTCTCATGCCAATCTGAAGGGTCTGAGCGATATGGCGCTCCTCGCGCTTTTGAGATTCGCCTTCGTAGATCAGTTCAAAGTCATGCGCCAAGTGCACCAAGTAGTCATATTCAAGATCATCAATCGGCTCTTGGCTACCATCACGAAGCAGCAGCGCGCGCGTCGTCGGGCTCTTCGCAACAGAAGCAGGAACAATCGCGTCGTTACTGTGCTTGCCATCACCCTCAGAGCGCGGGCGACCCGCCTCGATGCCGGAGTCGACGTAGAGACCTTGACAAGGCAGACCATGCGCCCTAAGCCAGCCTCCCATAGGCATCGATTCGTCAACGCGAGTTATACGGACGTGTTTAAGGTCCTCGGCACTCGTGCCGCCCAAAACAGATGCCTCAAAGCCATCAGGGCCAGCCCCCAGACGTGCCGCTGGCGCCGTCGTGGAAAAGAAAAGCTTCTCGGGATCGTCCGGCAAGGCAACGCGACTGCCGCCTTCAAAATCTATGACGTAGGAGTCCAGACTGGCGTCATACTCAACAGGACAAAAATGGCAGTTGAGCATATTGCAGATCTCGGACGATACCGCCTGGGTAGCCGCGGCGGAATCGTCTAGAAAGGTAAACAACTCATCACGCAAGACATTGAGCGAGCGACCAAGCTCGGCCGTACGACGAGAGCGAAGGCTCGATGCCATGCCGACCAGCTGGATAGACAGGTAATCGCAAATAACCTCGAGTACATTAACGTCATAGGCGAGCGGTGCCTGGGGGCGTTTCCAACCAACTTCCAGCACGCCAAGGATCTGCGTACCGTAAAAAACGGGAAGACAAATCTCGCTGCGGTACGGAGGCATATCTTGCACGCGCAACAGGTGCTTAGAACGATTGTCCAGGTCCATGAACATACCGGAGGCGGCCCTATCGCCCTCAAGGTCCTGTTGAATCGACAAGCGACAGGCACGCGACTCCCGAAGAACATACGTCGGAATACCAGCGCCATACGGCAAGAACTCGGGCAGGTAGCTGTCGTACAGCTCCTTGGAAACACCGCGTAGCTTAAAACCGCCGCTCTCAGAAAAATAGATAGCGGCACCCGAAGCATCGAGTGTTCCTACAAGCTGGTTCAAAACAGTATCAAGCAGGCTGGGTAACTCATCGGAGCCCACAGTGCTCATAATGACCGAGAGCGTGCCAGAGAGACGCTTGTTCGCAACTCTAAGCTCCGATAACGCACGCTTGAGTTGACGGTCGTGAGAATACTGTTCCTCGATACTGTGAAGCGCCACAAGGACACGTGGTGCGCGGCGCCCAAAGATACGTGGAGGCGTTACGGAGCCCGCACGAACCAAGACGGGGATAAAGGAGCCGTCACTCAGCTTGAGCATCAGTTCGTTCTCGGAGCCATCAGTTTCAAATGGCAGACGATGTTCCGTCGCACGTTCAAAAGCGGACGAGTACAGGACGTCTTTAACATCTCCACCGATGACGTCGGCGCGTTCCTCGCACATCAAACCAAGTAAGCGATTATTCACATGCAGAATGGTTCCGTCGAGCTCGCAGATGATGACAGCATCGCTCGTGATCTCGACTAGTTGGGCAACGTCTGCCCACTCGTTGCGTTCAAGCGTTTCCATCGTGGACCCCACCGTCTATCGGTAACAAAAAAGCCTCCGAAGAGGCTTCTCAAATGCGATGGTGTCGGAGGCGGGACTTGAACCCGCATGACCAAAAAGCGGTCACTAGCACCTCAAGCTAGCGCGTCTGCCAATTCCGCCACTCCGACATGCTATGTTGTTGATTCACGGTTCGTTTTGTTGGACCCGCGCGTTCAACGAGAAAGATAATAACCTATGATTCGAGAACTGTGCAAGCACTTTTTTCAAAAAAGTTTACGAATTTGTAGATGCGCAGGTAAACTGACCTGTTCGGGCAGGAATGAGGTTGCTTTCCAACGCGTCCTCGGGCATGCGGCATTATTTTGATCCGCGCTTCGCGCTACAAAATAATGCCGCCCCCTGCGGAATGCGTTGGAAAGCAACCTCATTCCTGCCCTAGGGGCACGTACTCCAGGCACCGTTCTCAAACATGTTCTGGGGTTGATATAAATTTAGTGGCTCGGCTTTGCCGAGCCTATATATAAGGAGGCCGGAGCTAAAGCTCCGGCCTCACTCAAATTCTTATTAGATTAAGTGAGCGATCAGGGAATCGCACTCCCCCTGCCGAGTTGCCACAGGGCCCGTGTTGGACTTAGTTTTCAGAACATTCTGCAGACCAGGAAACCCCCTTATCCGCAGCTCCGAAGGAGCAGGATAAGGGGTTTCCATGGTCGAGGACGTTCTGAAAACTAAGTCCAACACGGGCCCGGACAAACAACCGACTACAGGTCGATGTGCGATTCCTTGATCGGGAACGGCTCGGCGAAGTGGCAGGCACAGCAGTGGCCCGGGGCAACTTCCTTAAACTCAGGCAGCTTCTCGGAGCAGATGCCCTGAGCGATCGGGCAGCGCGTGTGGAAACGGCAGCCGGTCGGCGGATCCAGCGGCGACGGCGGATCGCCAGCGAGGATGATACGCTTGCGGGTCTTCTGGATATCAGGATCGGGCACCGGCACGGCAGACAGCAGCGACTGCGTGTACGGATGGTGAGGCTCGCTGTAGAGCGTCTTCCAGTCCGAAACCTCGACCATCTTGCCCAGATACATAACGGCAACGCGATCAGAAATGTGCTGCACGACGGAGAGGTCGTGAGCAATGAAGAGATAAGCAGTACCGAACTTATCCTGAAGCTCCTTCAGCAGGTTCAAAACCTGGGCCTGAATGGAAACATCCAGAGCAGAAACCGGCTCGTCGCAGATGATCAGCTTGGGTTTGAGCGCAAAAGCGCGGGCAATGCCGACGCGCTGACGCTGGCCGCCCGAAAACTCATGCGGATAGCGGTTGATGTGCTCGGGGTTCAAACCGACAACGTCAAGCAGCTCGCGAACACGCTCGATACGCTCTTCCTTGGTGCCCACGCCGTGAATGGTCATGGGCTCGGAGACGATCTCGCCGATGGTCATACGAGGGTTCAGCGAAGCATAGGGATCCTGGAAGATGAACTGCATCTCGCGACGCATGTCCTTGATCTCATGCTTGCTCATCTCGGCAACGTCTTTGCCCTGGAAGAACACCTTACCGGCGGTTGGCTTGGTCAGGCGCATGATGGTGCGGCCCGTCGTGGACTTACCGCAGCCAGACTCACCGACCAGACCAAAGGTCTCGCCCGGATAGATCTCAAACGAAATGTCGTTCACGGCAGAGACGACACGCTTAGAGAAGCGCTTGGCGAACATGCCGGACTCAGCGGGGAACTCCTTAGAGAGGTGCTCGACCTTCAGCAGCGGAGTGCGCTCGTTGGTATCTGCCATTACGCCTCGCCTCCCTTCTTGGAATCCTTGCGCGTACGGGACGTCTCGGGAGCGTTCTTAAGGAACTCGGGGTCGTCGGAGTAGTGGCACGCGGAGTAGTGGCCAGACTCGGTCACGACACGCTCGGGACGCTGCTTGCGGCACTTGTCCGTAGCGTAAGGACAACGAGGCGAGAACACGCAACCCTCGGGCAGGTTCATGAGCGAAGGCGGGTTGCCGTGAATCGGCGTAAGCGGCTTCTTCTCATCGATAGCCTGCTCCGGGATGGAGCGGATAAGACCCCAGGTGTAGGGATGACGGCTCCCATAGAAGATCTCTTCGGCCGTGCCGAACTCGACAGGACGACCGGCATACATAACCATGATCTTGTCGGCCATATCGGCGACGACACCCAGATCGTGGGTAATCATGATAATGGCGTTGCCGTTTTTCTCCTGCATCTCCTGCATGAGCTCGATAATCTGAGCCTGGATAGTAACGTCCAGAGCAGTCGTGGGCTCGTCGGCGATCAGAATATCGGGATCGCAGGCAAGAGCCATGGCGATCATGACGCGCTGACGCATACCGCCAGAGAACTGGTGCGGATACTCGTTGACGCGCTTCTCGGGCTCGGGAATACCAACGAGGTCCAAAAGCTCGGTGGCACGCTTGAGCGCCTCCTGCTTGGAGTAACCACGGTGCAGACGAAGGCCCTCGCCCACCTGCTTACCGATCTTATAGACCGGGTTAAGGGAGGTCATAGGATCCTGGAAGATCATCGCGATATCGTTACCGCGAATGTGCTGCATCTCTTCCTCGGTCATCTCGAGGATTGAACGGCCGCGATAGCGAACGTCACCGCCCTCAATCTTTCCCGGAGGCATCGAGATAAGGCCCATGATGGTCATGGCGGTCACGGACTTACCGGAACCGGACTCGCCGACGACGCCCAGGGTCTCGCCACGATCGAGCGTGTAGGACACACCGTCGACAGCGCGAACGACGCCATCCTCGGTGTGGAAATACATCTTAAGGTCATCGACCTCGAGCAGATGCTGGCCCTCGGGAACCGGCTGGTCCTTCAGG
Source organism: uncultured Collinsella sp. (assembly GCA_902470835.1). Taxonomy (GTDB): domain Bacteria; phylum Actinomycetota; class Coriobacteriia; order Coriobacteriales; family Coriobacteriaceae; genus Collinsella. The sequence continues at coordinate 9,524 of CABRHR010000037.1, read as the reverse complement.
TCCACATAGTTCTTGTTCTTCTTCATCCTTATGCGTCCTTCATCTTGACGTCGAGGGCGTCGCGCAGACCGTCACCAAGCAGGGTGAAGGCGAGCACCGTCGAGAGAATTGCCAGACCGGGCATGATCATCATCCAGGGAGCGGTCAGAAGATACTGCTGGCCGTCCTGAATCATGGAGCCCCACGAAGGCGTAGGCGGGATAACGCCCATGCCGAGGAAGGACAGAGCGGACTCGGTCAAAATAGCGCCACCAATGTTCATGGTCGCGTAGACCACGATGGAAGCAACGGAGTTCGGGAAGATGTGGCGCATAACGATACGGGCATCGGATGCACCCATAGCGCGAGCGGCATCAACATAGTCGTTCTCTTTGACCGTCAGGATCGCAGATCGGAAGACGCGCGCAATCGAAGGCCAGCCAAGAATACCGATGGCGATAAAGACGTTCTGGAGGCCACGGCCGATAACGGCGATCATAGCGACAACGAACAGCACGTACGGAAACGCCAGGAAGATATCCGCGCAGCGCATGATGATCGTATCCCAGATGCCGCCGTAGAAACCCGCCAGAGCACCCATGACCAGACCGATCAGCGTGGAGATGGCGGTGGCCATAATGCCGACGGACAGCGAAACACGTGCTCCGTAGATAACGCGGACGAGAATGTCACGACCTAGGGCGTCGGTGCCAAACGGGTGCTCGGCACACGGAGCCAGCAGCGACGTCTGAGCCATGGTGGTCGAGTCGGAAGCCGTCGGCGAACCGAGCCAGGGCTTAGCCCACAGATCTGCGGTCAGGGCAACCACAACGACGATGATGATCCAGCAGACACCGATAACGGCGAGCTTGTTCTTACGAAGACGCTTAAAAGCGTCGCCCCACAGCGTGCGGGACTTGGCGGGAGCAGATGCGGCCTTGGTGGCGGTAGCCTGCTCCTGAGACTGAGAATCAGTTTCCTGCATGAGACGTACCTCCCTTAGGCCTTATCCGACGGACCGCCAAGGCGGATGCGCGGGTCGAGGAATGCATAGCTAATGTCGACGAGCAGGTTGATCACCATGACGACGACGACGATGAGCGTAACGCCGCCCATAACGATGGGCCAGTCGCGCATGCTAATGGCGCGATAGACCTCATAGCCGATACCGGGCCAGTTAAAGACCGTCTCGGTCAGGATGGCGCCCGAAAGCATACCGCCAAAGTCGACACCAATATAGGTAACGACAGGGATGAGTGCATTCTTAAGCGCATGCTTGATGATGATCGCGCGATTGGAGAGGCCCTTGGCCTTTGCCGTACGGATGTAATCCTGGTTCATGACGTCGAGCAACTGCGAGCGCATGATGCGGGCAGCATAGGCGGTCGAAACCGAAGCCAGCGTGATGGTCGGAAGCACATAGTGCATCCAATCCTGATACTGAGAGCTAGCACCGCCGGCACCCGAAATAGGCATGGAGAATGCGCCGCCGGTGGCATCCTTAAGGATGACGCCAAAGAACAGCTGCAGCAGCATACCGAGCCAGAAAGCAGGAACGGCAACGAGGATCGACGTGGTCAGCGTTACCAAAATATCCCAGAAGGAGTAACGCTTTACCGCCGAAATGATACCCGCACCGATACCCATGATTGCCTCGAGCACGATGGCGCACGCGGCAAGTTTGACCGTATACGGATACTTTTGCGCAAAGATATCCGTAACCGGCAGCTTGCGCTGGTACGAATTGCCCAAATCGCCATGAAGCAGACCGTTCATGTAATACACGTAACGGTCCACGAGCGACGTTTGAACGGGATCGCCGTTCTCGTCAAGGATCGCGTTGCCGTCCTCGTCCGACTGGACCAGGTGATAGCGCACGCGAAGCTGAAGCTCCACCTCGGGGGACAGAGCCTTGTCTCCACCGATCAGCTTGATCGGGTCTCCCGGCACGATATTCTGGAGGGCGAACAGAATCAGCGTAACGCCCAAAAATACCGGGATGAACTGAAGCACACGTTTAACGATGTACTTACCCATACCACTCCCCTATCTAGGGATTAACCTAAATGGGATGCCGATCGCCAGACCGGCATCCCAAAATTACCATCAGCCAGTTTACCCCAGGTTAGGGGGAACTGTATGTTTCCCATGAGGTCTACGTAAAAACTTGACCCTCACCAAAGCTGCAAATCTTATGCGAGCTCAGCGGTACCCAGATCAGCATGCTTCTGCGGATCAACATAGAGGTGCTTGATGCGGTCGGAACCAGCGAGGGTGTGCGTGTAGAACATCAGCGGAATAACCGGGCAGTCGGCAGCGACCATGGCGTCGGCCTCCTGCATCTTCGCGATACGCTCTTCGTCGTCAACCGTGGTACGGGCCTCGTCGACCTTGGCATCGAACTCGGGGTTGTTGTAACCGGAACGGTTGTCGCCACCGAGGGAGTCGGAGTGGAACAGCGGATACAGGAAGTTGTCCATAATCGGGTAATCGGCGATCCAGCCCAGACGACCGAACTGATAGTCAAAGTTCTGGTACTGCTCGAGCAGGGCAGACCACTCGGGGGTATCGGAGACGGCGGTAACGCCAACCTTGGCGAGGTCGCCAATGATGGACTCCATAATCTCCTTGTGGCCACCGTCCTGGTTGTAGGAAAGGGTCACGTTAATGCCACGATCGCCGTTAGCGCCAGCGGGAGCAACCTTGTCGAGGTACTCGTTAGCCTTGTCGACGTCGTAGGCGCAGAACTCCCATGCGCCCTCCTTGTAGCCATCGATGCCCGGAGGAACAATGCCGTCGGCGGGGGTACGGGTACCCTTGAAGATGGTCTTGCAGATGGCCTCACGGTTAATGGCCAGGGAGATACCCCTGCGCAGGTCGGCGTTGTTGAACGGCTCGGCCGTGGTGTTGCAGGTCAGGTAGTAGGTGGAAGGCTCGGCGCCGAGCAGCATGCGCTCGCCGTCACCCATGGTGTAGCCGTCCTTGGACACGCCGCGATCCTTCTTGGCGGCATCGATCTGAGCAACGGGAACGTCGCAAACGTCGAGGTTACCGGCCTGGAACTCCTTGTAAGCGGTCTCCATGTCCTTGATGACCTGGAAGTGAATGCCGTCGATCTTGGCCTTGTCGCCATAGTAATCGTCGAACTTCTTGAGGTTGATCTCTTGACCATCCTCCCACTTGCCGTCCATCATGAACGGGCCGTTACCAATCGGGGCAAGGTAGAAGCTCTTGGCATCGGACTCGGCGCACTCGGGAACCGGGGCCAGAGCCGGGTGAGTGGCGACGAAGGGGAAGTCGGCGTAGGCGGAAGTCAGCTTGACGACGAGGGTCTCATCGTCGGGGCAGGTGACACCGGTGAGCTCGGTAGCGTTACCGGCAAGCAGATCGTCATAGCCCTCGACCATGGAAAGGTGATAAGCGACCTCGGAAGGACCATACTCGGTAGCGATAGCCGACTTGGTGTTGACCAAGCGCTCCCAACCGAACTTGAAGGACTTGGAGGTAACGTCGTCACCGTTGTGGAACTTGGCCTTCTTGATCTTGAAGGTGAACTCGGTGGCGTCATCGTTAGCCTCAAAGGACTCGCAGGCCAGCGGGACGATCTCGCCCTTCTCGGCGTCGTAAGAGGTCAGAGGGTCGAAGAGCTGATACTCGACCTGAGTGCCCTGGTCCTCCTGGACGTTGTAGGGGTCGATGCAGACCGGATTGTTGATGTAGAAGTTCAGCGTCGAACCGGACTCAGAACCGGAAGCGTCGCCACCCTTCTTGCCGCACGCGGCAAGAAAAGCCATGGAGCTCGCAGCGAGGGTGCCGCCAACAAAGGCGCGACGACCCATAACGGGCTGGTGGAACATAGAATCAGCCATGCCATCCTCCTTATGAGATAGGACAAAGAAATGTTCAGTCGGACACATGTCGAAACAATCCGATCCGAACCATCAAAACGCCGCCCGCTGCTATGGCTGGTTATGCACAACGGACCAACGTTTTGCAATACAGTAGCGCATTTTATACACGATTTGGGGCTAATTCCGGTTAACGGTCGAGAATTTCTTTAGTTGGGCGAAGTATGTGAGGATATTTTGACTCTGTTACAAATATGTAAACAAAAAGGGTCCCGCACTTACGGGACCCTTTTTGAATATTTATGCGGCTCGTGCTTAGTAGCCGACGATGCCCTGCGGGAAGAAGAACATGCACAGCACGACGCACACGGCAAACACGACAGCCATGATGACGGTCAGGCGGTCGAGGTTCTGCTCCATGACGCCCGTGGCAGAGCTGGAGTTATACAGCGAGCTAGCGATCATATCCGAAACGCCGGTGCCCTTACCGGAATGCATCAGGACGAGAATCGTCAGCGCCACGGCAGAGACAGCCCAAACGACAAACAGAAGAATCTGGAACGGACCCATAGATAAGCTCCTTAATAGAACAGTTTAAACTCCAGTACTGTACCACAATCCCCCGCTCTCCCCTACCTGCCACTCAAGGACGGGGTGGAAATGGCAGAAATACCAAAAAGGGGGTTGTCCGGTTGTGGACAACCCCCTTACTAGAAAACGGTATTTGTTTTCTATTAGGCCTCGGTGGCGAGCACGCGGCCCGTCATCTCGGCGGAAGGCTCAATACCAGCCATGGTGAGCATGGTCGGAGCGATATCGGAAAGACGGCCGTCCTCGATACCGGTGAGCTTGGCCTTCTCGTCAACGATGATGAACGGCACGCGGTTGGTGGTGTGAGCCGTAAACGGATGCTTGGAACCGTCGGAAGCAACGTCAAACATGTGATCGGCATTGCCGTGGTCGGCGGTAATCAGCGCAAAGCCACCCTTGGCGAGAATCGCCGGGACAACCTTGGACAAGGCATCGTCAACAGCCTCGACGGCCTTAACGGCGGCGTCGAAGACACCGGTGTGACCAACCATGTCGCAGTTCGCGAAGTTCACGATGTAGAAATCAGCGCGATCCTCGTTAATAGCGGCGACGAGCTTCTCGGTAACCTCGGGAGCGCTCATCTCAGGCTGCAGATCGTAGGTAGCGACCTTGGGGGAAGCGACGAGCACGCGCTCCTCGCCCTCCTTGGGCTCCTCGATGCCGCCGTTGAGGAAGAACGTCACGTGGGCGTACTTCTCGGTCTCGGCGGTGTGCAGCTGCTTCAGGCCGTTGGCGGCGATAACGTCGGCCAGGACGTTCTCGGGGAACGTCTTGGGGAAGGCGACCTCGACGTCAAACGTCGGATCGTACTCGGTCATCGTCACAAAGTGCGAAAGCTTGATCTGCTCGCGCTCAAAGCCGTCGAACTCCTTGTCCGTGAACACGCGGGTCATCTGACGAGCGCGGTCGGGACGGAAGTTGAAGAAGATGGCCGCGTCGCCCTCGTGGATGCCCTCGTTGTGGGCAGCGAAGGGCTCGACGAACTCGTCGCCGCGCGGATCCTTCTCGTAGTAGGCCTTGATACCGGCAACAGGGTCGACATCGGCATCGGACGCGTTGACCATGACGTCGTAGGCGCGCTGGATGCGCTCCCAACGATTATCGCGGTCCATAGCCCAATAGCGGCCAGAAACAGTGGCGACGCGAGCGTCGCAACCGGTCTCCTCGGAGATCTTAGCCAGGAAGGCGCAGAACTCACTCATGTAGCCAGCGCCGGACTGCGGGTCGACGTCGCGGCCGTCCATAAAGGCGTGGACGCGAACGGTCTTGACACCGTGCTCGGCAGCCATCTTGACCAGAGCCTCGACGTGGTTAATGTGGGAGTGAACGCCGCCAGGGCTCATAAGGCCCATAAGGTGAAGGGTCTTGCCCTCGGCCTTGACAGCGTCCATAGCCTTGACGAAAACCTCGTTCTTGGCGATGGAGCCGTCCTTGATGGCATTGTTGATGCGCGAAAGCTCCTGGAACACGATGCGGCCGGCACCGATGTTGAGGTGACCCACCTCGGAGTTGCCCATCTGGCCGTCGGGAAGGCCCACGTCCTCGCCCGAAGCGCCGAGCGTGGTGTGGGGGTACTTCTCATACAGGCTGTCAAGGAAGGGCGTCTTGGCGGCAGCGACGGCGTTCTCGCCATCGGCCGGAGCCAGGCCGCAGCCGTCCATGATAATCAGGAGTGCAGGAAGATGACGCTGTGCCATATGTCCTACTCGCCTGCCTTGACGACCATAGAAGCGAAGTCGGCAGCCTTGAGCGAAGCGCCGCCCACAAGGGCGCCGTCAACGTCGGGCTTGGCGACGAGCTCGGCAATGTTGCCGGGCTTGGCAGAGCCACCATAGAGAACGCGGATGCCGTTAGCGAGCTCCTCGCCGAACATCTCCTTGAGGGTCTCACGGATAGCGCCGCAGACCTCCTGAGCGTCCTCGGCGGTAGCGGTCTTGCCGGTGCCGATGGCCCAGATGGGCTCGTAGGCGACGACGACCTGCTTGGGGCAGGTGATCTCAAGACCAGCAAGGCCAGCCTTGACCTGGTTCACGACGTGCTCGACATAGGTGCCAGCCTCGCGGACCTCGAGGGACTCGCCGCAGCAGAATACGGGAACAAGACCGGCGGCAACGAGGGCCTTGGCCTTCTTGTTCTGATCCTCATCGGTCTCGTGGAAGTAATCACGACGCTCGGAGTGACCGATGATGCAGTAGGTGCAGCCAGCGGACTTGAGCATGTCGCAAGAGGACTCACCGGTGAAGGCACCCTTGGCCTCCCAGTACACGTTCTGTGCACCGAGGGCGATGGGGGCAGCCTGAATGCGGTCATGAACCGTGGTGATGTCGATGGTCGGAGGGCAGACGAGCACCTCGACGCCAGCCGGAACCTCGGGCAGAGCCTGAGCCAGCTCGTCGGCGAGCTTGGCGGCCTCGGCGACGTCGTTGTTCATCTTCCAGTTACCAGCGATAAGAAGGGTGCGATTAGGCATCGAGAAGCGCCTCCACTCCGGGCAGGGCCTTACCCTCGACGAGCTCCATGGAAGCGCCACCACCGGTGGAGATCCAGCTCATCTTGTCGGCCAGGTTGAACTTGTTGACAGCTGCGACAGAGTCGCCACCGCCGATGATCGAGGTGCAGTCGGCCTCGGCGACAGCCTCGGCGATAGCCTGGGTGCCGTGAGCGAAGTTGTCGAACTCGAAGACGCCCATGGGACCATTCCAGAACACAGTCTTGGCGCCCTTGACGGCCTCGGCGTAAAGCTCCTCGGTCTTGGGGCCGATGTCCATACCCTCACGATCGTCGGGGATAGCGTCGGAAGCGACAACCTCGGGGACAGCGTCCTCGCCAAAGTGATCGGCAACGCGGTTGTCGATGGGGAGCAGGATCTTGACGCCCTTCTCCTCGGCCTTCTTGAGCATCTCGCCAGCGCGCTCGACCCAGTCCTCTTCCTTGAGGGACTGACCGACGGACAGGCCCTGAGCCAGGAAGAAGGTGTAGGCCATACCGCCACCGATGATCAGGGTGTCAGCGGAGTCGATGAGGTGATCGAGAACGCCGATCTTGGAGGAAACCTTGGAACCGCCGACGATGGCGACGAAGGGGCGCTCGGGCTCGGCGAAGATGCCGGTCAGCGTGTCGACCTCCTTCTCGAGCAGGAAGCCGGCGACGGCAGGCAGGTAAGCGGCGGGGCCCACGACGGAACCCTGGGCGCGGTGAGCGGTGCCGAAGGCATCGAGGACGAAGACGTCACCATAGGAAGCGAGCTTCTTGGCGATCTCGGGATCGTTCTTCTTCTCACGCTTGTCGAAGCGGACGTTCTCGAGAACGAGAACCTTGCCCGGCTCGACGGCAGCGACAGCCTCGGCAGCCTTCTCGCCGTAGGTGTCGGCGACAAAGGCAACGTCGAGACCAGAGAGCTCGGCGAGCTTCTTGGCGACGGGCTCGAGGGACAGCTCGGGCTGGAAGCCGGTGCCATCGGGACGGCCGAGGTGGCTCATGAGGATGACGCGAGCGTTGTGCTCAACGAGATAGTTGATGGTGGGCAGGGCAGCCTTGATACGGGTGGTGTCGCCAACGACGCCATCCTTGATAGGCACGTTGAAGTCAACGCGGACGAGAACGCGCTTGCCGTCGACATCGATGTCGCGGACGGTCTTCTTGGTAAAGGCCATGTTTGCTTCTACCTTTCGTACGTGTCTGCCTCCCATTACGGCAGACGATTTCCTATAAAAAGGGCGCGACCCTAGGGTGTAAGCCCTATAAGGCCGCGCCCTTCTTTAGACGCTCAACGAGCTATTCGCTAAAAGCTAAATTAAGCAACGAACTTCTCGAAGTACTTGATGGTGCGGACCATCTGAGAGGTGTAAGAGTTCTCGTTGTCGTACCAAGAGGTGACCTGAACGAGGGTCTGGCCGTTGCCGAGGTCAGAGCACATGGTCTGAGTGGCGTCGAAGATGGAGCCGTGGGTCTCGCCGATGATGTCGGTGGAGACGATGTCGTCCTCGTTGTAACCGAAGGTCTCGGAGATGGTGGCAGCGTAGGCCTTCATAGCGGCGTTGACCTCGTCGACGGTGACCTTCTTGTCAACGACAGCGTAGAGGTTGGTGATGGAGCCGGTCGGCGTCGGGACGCGCTGGGCGGCACCGATGAGCTTACCGTTGAGCTCGGGGAGAACCAGGCCGATAGCCTTGGCAGCACCGGTGGTGTTGGGGACGATGTTGACGGCGCAGGCGCGGCTACGACGCTTGTTGCCCTTGCGCTGCGGGCCGTCGAGCGGCATCTGGTCGCCGGTCCAAGCGTGAATGGTGGTCATGATGCCGGACACGATGGGAGCGAAGTCGTTCAGACCCTTGGCCATCGGGGCGAGGCAGTTGGTGGTGCAGGAAGCAGCGGAGATGATGTTGTCCTCAGCGGTCAGCGTCTCATGGTTGACGTTGTACACGATGGTGGGCAGGTCGCTGCCGGCCGGAGCGGAGATGACGACCTTCTTGGCGCCAGCGTTGATGTGGGCCTGAGCCTTAGCCTTGCTGGTGTAGAAGCCGGTGCACTCGAGAACGACGTCGACGTCGAGGTCGCCCCAAGGCAGGTTGTTGGCGTCGGCCTCCTTGTAGATCTTGATCTCCTTGCCGTCAACGGTGATGGAATCCTCGCCAGCAACGACCTCGTGATCGCGAGCGTAGTTGCCCTGCGTGGAGTCGTACTTCAGCAGGTAAGCGAGCATATCGGGAGAGGTGAGGTCGTTGATAGCGACAATCTCGGAGCCCTCATGACCGAACATCTGACGGAAAGCCAGACGACCGATGCGACCGAAGCCGTTAATAGCAACCTTTACTGCCATTGTGTCTCCTTTCGTAAGGCCCCCGCGAGCTACAGCGCCCGCCGTTGAGGCCCACAAACTAACCACTCGCCTAATATACCTTTTTTTTGACTTGAATTTCACGAGAATGCTCGAAATTGAAAATCAAATTTACGTTAAAACGTTTTAAAGAGTAAAACAGCAGTTCAATCCCTATATAAGCAGTTTCGCTCAACTACCTGTTTGCTTCAATGAGCTTTTCAAGTCTCAAAACTCGATGGTAGAGGGCCGACTCTGTCTCTTATACACATCTGACGCTGCCGACGAAG
>CABRHR010000036.1 GCA_902470835.1 uncultured Collinsella sp. | reverse complement strand
GAGATAGCGTAGCGTCTCGTGGGCTCGGAGATGTGTATAAGAGACAGACATACTATCGGTTATGTTCATTATCTTCTTAGATGTAAATGCCATTCACTTAGCAACAGTACTCATATTTGGCATTTTCTGTCCACTGACATATAACTAACCCCCTATAGCGGGCAAAAAGAGGCCGCAGCCCATGGCAGCGGCCCGCTCGAAACCCAAAAGAGGCGCTACGCGCTGTAGCCCATCGCCTGCAGGACAAACATGACAACCGTCAGCACCGTAATCACGCCAATGGTCGCCCACGTGAGCACATTCCACACGCGGCCGTTACGGTTGCCGCCCATAATATGGCGATCGGCAGCGATAATCACCTGGAACACCAGCACTACGGGCAGCAGTACACCGTTAATGACCTGCGAGGTCATCATAATCTGGAACAAATCGACGCCGGGCATAAGCACCAGCACGGCCGAAATGCCAATGATGGCCGTAATGATGCCGCGATAGACCGGAGCCTCGTCCCAGCTGCGGTCGGCACCGCGCTCCCAGCCAAATGCCTCGCAGATAGCGCTCGACGTAACGCCCGGCAGCACGCAAGCGGCCAAAAAGCTCGCCGCGACCAGACCCGAGGCGAACAGCACCGTGGACCACTGGCCCGCAATGGGTTCCAGCGCGCGGGCAGCATCGGCAGCGTCGCTAATCTGGACGCCCGCGGGAAACAGCACCGTACCGGTCGTGATGATAATGAAGCCCGCAATGATATCAGCAGCGATCGAGCCGCTCACGGTATCAATACGCTGCAGCACGATGTCGTCCTCACCCGCATTCTTATCGACCACGTTGTTCTGCGCCAAAAAGATCATCCACGGCGCAATGGTGGTGCCGATCGTGGCAACTACCAGCGACACGTAGCTGGGGTCGTTTTGAATATTGGGTACGACCAAGTCGACCGCGACCTCGCCCCAGTTGGGGCCGGCCATAAAGGCGGCAACGATATAGGTCACGAAGACGCAGCTCACCAGCAGCAAAATCTTCTCGATGCGCTGGAAACTGCCCGACATGGTAAGCATCCAAACCAGCAGGGCCACCAATGGCACCGAAATGCTCGCCGGCACCCCAAACAGGGCCAGGCCGCTCGCGATACCCGCAAACTCCGAGATGGTAACGGCCGTGTTGGCAATCAGCAGCGCCGCCATGGCCAGCACGCTCCTGCGCACGCCAAAGCGCTCGCGAATGAGCGACGCCAGGCCCTTGCCTGTGACGCAGCCGCAACGCGCCGCGGTCTCCTGTGTCACGATGAGCAGCACGGTCATGACGGGAAGCATCCAGAGCATCTTGTACCCATAGCTGGCGCCGGCGCTGGAATACGTGGCGATGCCGCCGGCGTCATTACCCGAAAGCGCCGCCAACAGGCCGGGACCCATGGCGCCAAAGATGGCCGCAATGGTCAGCTTTTGCTTGGTGCTCGCCTTTTGCTTCGTGTTTTGCACGCGACCACCTAACCCATGACTGACATGGCGAGCAGCACCGCGGCGATGCAGTACGCCACGCACGAGATCATGACGGCAATGACGTTCATGGCGGTGCCCGACGTGTTGAGATCATGCTCGTCGCGCCAGAACAGCACCATCAGATAAATCACGGCGCTCATGTTGCCAACTAGGCAAATGACGGCAGCGATATTAAAGCAGCCGGTAAAGAGTTGCTCCTCAAACATAGGGGCATCGGGAAACGCGGCGGTACGCACCAGTTGTGCGCACAGATAGGTCACGAGCGACAGAATCAGGCCCATACCGGTGCTCTGGAAGAAGAATCCCAGGTAGGGCTTAGGCTCGTCGTCGTGGCCGTCGTACTCCAAGAAGTAGTTCTTGACGAACGACACCATGCGCGAGGCCGCCAGCAGCACGAGCGGCATGGCACACATGGGAAACACTACCAGATGCGCGGAGCCGAATGCCGTTCCCAGCACGGTTGCCATAAGGCACGAGGCAATGCCCCACACGACAACCCAGTACTGGCGATGCACAAACCAGCTGAGCACGTTCGTCGAGTCATCGGACGCGCTATCGCCCGAGCCGACACCGGCGATCTGCAGGTCCTCCTGATGCTCCTCGGCGATAACGTCCATGGCGTCGTCGAAGGTCACGATGCCTAGAATGTGACGGTTCTCGTCGCAGACGGGGATGGCAACCAGGTCGTACTTGGTCATCTCGTCCGTTACGTCTTCCTGGTCCTCGTCGGGCGACACATAGACCAGGTCGCGGTAGGCCAACTGGCCCAGCGTGGCATCGCGGTCGGCCACAATCAGCGTACGCAGCGAAAGCACGCCCGTCAGCATGCCGCTCGGATCCTCGGTATAGACGTAGTAGACGCTTTCGAAGTCCTCATCGAGCTGGCGAATCGCCTCGATGGCGTCAGCGACCGTCGCCGTGGCGGGCAGGGAGACAAACTCCGAGGTCATGATGCGGCCGGCGGTGTTGTCCTCGTAGCCCAGCAGATTACGAATCGCCTTCTCCTCCTTGACGCCCATCAGGCGCAGGAGCTTCTCGGCCTTCTCGTAATCGAGCTCGTCGATCAGATCGGCGGCGTCATCCGGGTCCATCATGGCCAGCATCGACGATGCGTCGGTGTCGGACAGGCCCTCGAGCATCTCGGTCATAAGCTCGTCGTCATCGAACTCCGAGATGGCCTCGGCGGCCTGGGCGGTATCGAGCTGCGCAAACACCTGCGCACGTAGGCGCGGGTCGAGCTGCTCGATAATGTCGGCGATGTCGGCAGGGTGCAGCTCGCCGAGCGTCTTATGCGACACCGAGAGTTGAATGTTCTTGGTCGAGCGGTCGAGCAGGTCCATGTAGGACCAAGCGATGATGTCCTCACTGAGCGGCTTGCCCAGGTGCTTCATAAAGCCTTCGACGATATGCTCGAGCGCGGGGCTGATGGCGCGTAGCAGACCGCGGGCACCGACCTCGGCGCCCAGCAGGCGCAGCTGATTTTCGCCCGACATGGAAAACTTGATGTCGTTTACGCGCACGACCTTCATGCCCTGCGTGTCGACAATCTGCTTGTTGAGCACATCGCGGGCAAGCAAGAGTTCGGTCGGCTGCAGGTACGAAAAACGGATTTCGGTGGCCGACGTCTTAAGGTGTACACCCGTCTCGTCGATACGGTCGACCCATTTACGCCAGCTAATCATAAACGGCGTCTTGCCGGGTCCGCGGAACGCGAGCGACGTCACGTGCGGAAAAACTTCGCCGGTAGCAATGCCAAAATCGTTCACCACGCCGAGCTTTTCGCCGTCGACGTCCAAGACCGGCAATTTGAGCATCTCACTCAGATAATTCAATGGTGCTCCCCATCATTATTCCTCCGGACGCGACCGCGCGTGCGGCGTCCGGGGGCTTCTGGATATGTATACGCATGCGCGGGCGGCACGCCGCTCGACGCTTACACCCCGTGCATGCGCAAAAAGCACCTGCATGGGGTCATCGACTGTATGGTCGAGGTTTGGATTTCACCTGTAACCTTTCTCTTGACCCTCATTAACCGCAGTAACTATAGCATCAGCATCGCCCTGCGGCATCGAATTTATGCGCTGCACATTGCAGGCATACCAAACGCTGACGCATCCGTGACATAGCTGTTGGGGACGTTCTTAAACGACTACCCAATGACTACTCTGTGGTGTCGTCGTCCTCGGCAAGTTGGGGAAACACGGCGTCCTTGGGCATGGTGACCTTCGTCAGCGAGGTGAGCTTTTTGCTCAGCGACGTGTCCGTCTTGACCAGGTCGTTGAGCGTCACGATCTTGTAGCCGTCGGCGACAAGGCCGTCGATAATCTGCGGCAGCGCCTCGAGTGTCTGCTCGGCGCATTCGTCTCTATCGGTGAGCAGCACGATATTGCCCGGCGTCACCGAATCGAGCACCGTCGAGACTTGCTCGTCGGCACCGTTGAGCAGCCAGTCGCCCGAGTCAATATTCCACGAGACTACGGCGGAGACCAGGTCCATCGCATCAATCCAGTTTTGCTCGTCAAAGGCAGCGTAGGGAGCACGCAGCAGCATCGTCTTCACGCCGGTCGTCGACTTAATCGCATCGGTGCCTTTCGTGATCTGTTCGCGTACCGCCTCACGGTCCTGACCCTTGAGCGAATCGTCGCTGTAGCTGTTGGATCCGATCTCGCACCCGGCATCGACAATCGCCTTGGCCGTGGCAGGCGAGGCCTCGGCCGCATCGCCCGAAAGGAAGAACGTCGCGGTGACGCCCTTTTCCTTGAGCACCTGCAGGATCTGCTTGGTGGCGCCGCTCGGACCCTCTTCAAACGTCAGCGCCACGTACTTTTTGTTGCCCTTGGGCGCCACGCTGGCGCACGCAACGACGCAATCGGTGGCGGGCACAACCTCGCCGCGGTCTTGCGTCTTGCCCGACTGCTCACCAACCCACACCTCGGAGCGGCCCTGGACACCCCACGTCTGCACATACTCGATAGCGCCCGTACCCTCGACCTTGAGCTTGGGCTCGATAACCGTAGCCTGAACCTCGTGCTTCTCGTAGATGTTACGGCCATCCTTGACCGTCACCTTCTCGCCGCCCTCAAGTTCGCGGCTATCCCATTTACCCTGCTTCACGCGCTTGCCGTCGACCTTCACCGACAGCTTTTCGCCCCCATGGCGCTTGAGCACGCTGTCATCGACGGCCAGCAGGTCGCCTGCGTCGTAGGTGTCAGTCAACTCCTGGTCATCGATGAGATTCTGCAGCGTAGAGCCCACACGCACCGCGGTCTTCTGGCCGTTGAGCTCCACGTCCACACTGCGGTTGACGTAGCCCACGACGGCAGCGATAAACAGCACGAGCGCACAGCCCACGGCGATGAGCGCATAGGGCAGGCGAGACGAACGACGGGGTGTGCGGCTGTTGCCGATGCGCGCGCTGCGATCGCTAAAGCCGCGGCTATGGTTGAGATACATCGCGCCGGGCTTACGGTGACGCTTGCGCTGACCGCTGGGCAGCTGCCCCAGGTCGCGGCGCGCCGTCGGACGCGCACCCGAACGCCCGTTTAAGTTGGATCCGTTTTGGCGCATGTGCCCTCCCCCATAAACACAGCAAGCCGGAGCAACAGGTCTCCGGCTTGCCTCCCATCATTTGGTACGTCGCTATTTTGTAGCTTTTGACGAGCCTCCGCTCGCCTTTTGGTATTCGTCCTTAAAGGCCTTGAACATGCCGCGCGTCTTGCCGAGCTGCTTGCCCAGTGCGCGACTGCCCTTGTCCACGGCAACCGATCCCTTGTCGTCGAGCACCTTGGCGCCCTTTTTGACCTTGTCGCCCACCACGACGCTGGCCTCGGCGGCCTTGGCAGCCGCACCGCCCGAATACCCGAGCGACTTGACCTCGTCCGAAACAATCATCGCGCCGTCCGCATAGCCGCGCAGCATCGTCGGCGGCACCTGCGTGTCACCAACCAAAACACTCGAAGCAGCACCGGCGGTCACATAGAATGCCTGCACGATGCCCGAGCGTGGCTTGAACTCCACGTCCGAGCAATAGCCCACGACGTCGCCCGATTCCGTGCGCACGTCCATACCGACCCAGATGATGCAATCGTCCAGGTTGATGTCGAGGCGCTTGGCGGCGGCGGCATCGTAGGTGCCCTTGACGTCATCGACCGCGATGGCGCCCTCGTAGACACCAATGGCGTCGAGCGCTACGAATCGGTCGGGGCGCTCGATCATGCCCGCGATATCGGACTGGCGGACCATAAAGCCGACCACGCGCGTACCGCCCGGGGTAAAGACCGGAAAGTGAATCTTTCCGAGCTTTTTAGGGCTGCGCGGCGTGCCGTCCTTTTTGGTGCGCTTGTCCTCGGTAGGCTTGCGATAGATCTTGGCACCGACAAAATCCCCGGCGCGCATTATGCCTCGGTCGAGGGCTCCGCAGCCTCGGTATCAGCCTCGACGGCGTTCTCGACCACGACGTCGGCGGCAGGCGTCACGTTGCCGCCCGAAATGGCGTCGTTGAGCTGCTCGCGCAGCTGGTCCATGCGCTCGCGGGCCAGGTCGACCTTGGCGCGCAGATCGTCGGTCTTGGCGTCGACCATCGGGCCAAAGTCATTCACCGCAGCACGGGCCTCCTCGGCGCTGTGCTCGTAGGTGTCGCGCATATTGTCCCAGGCGTCGTTGGCGATATCGGCAGCCATGGCGCGGGTCTCGGCGCCCGAGCGCGGGGCCAGAGCAACGCCGACAATAGCGCCGGCAGCGGCACCAAAAAGTGCGCCGGAGACAAAGCTGAAAGTCTTACCCATGATCATTCCTCTCCTGCGGGCACGTCGATGCCCACCGTTTGAATGCTGTCCATTATACCCGCAGCGCATCACTTGCCGCTCCGCTCATCTGCGTACGGCAAAGGCGCAGGTACGTGATGGTGATAAACGCGTAGGCCTACTCTTGGGGCATAGCCGGCATGGCCACCGTGGCACCCGGGTCCTCGCCGGCGCCGTCCACGAGCGGCAGGCCGCCCTCATGCGCAGGTCCTGCCGGAACCGTCGCAGCACCGCCAAAGACGGCAGCGGAGGCCTCGTGGTTCTCGGCAACCGCGCCCTCGGTATCAATCGCCACCTGGGGCTCGTCGTCAAAGTTGGGGACGCCCTGGGGCTCGGCGGTCGCATCGGCAACGGGCTCGGCATCGACCGGCACATCGCCCTCGTCAGCGCCCTCGCCCTTGGCGGCATCTTCGCCGTTCGCAGCGGCGACGGCCTCGTGAGGATCCTTGCCCTCGGCCTCGGCGCGCATGCCCAGCACCAGGTTGCGCAGGCCCGCGACCGTGCCCTCCACGTCGGGGGCAGGCTGGTCGGCGTGCAGGTACGCCCAGTCCATCATAAAGGTGGCCGAAGACAGCGCACCGATGGCCAGCGCGTCGTCGGGGCACGAAAGCTCAACCTCAAAGACGCGCTCGTCGTGCTCGCTTACGCGCGTGCGGCCGCACGAGATGCTGCCGGCAAGACCGGTCTCGTTCATGAGCTCGACCGTCACGTGCTCCAGCAGGTGGCAGAGCTCGGTCTGACCCATGCAGTCCTGGAACTCGCGGCCGGAATCGCCCAGGCACAGGTGCTTGGCAATCGCGGGCACCAGGTAGTACACGCGCGCCGTGGCCTCGATGTCCTCCGAGGTCATGAGCGGCATGCCGGGGTTCACCAGCACATGCGCGCAGATCTTGTCCTCACTGACGGTGACCTTAAGGATGTTGAACAGGCCTGCCATAACTCTCCCCTACTCTTCCTTGTCCTACTCGTCGCCGTCGTGTGGATTCACGGAACCCGCACCCGACGTCGTCGGCTCATCTACCGAAGACTCGGAATCCTTCTTATCGGTTTCGGCCGGAGCGATCACGCGAATGAGCGAGATGCGCTGGCCACGCATCGACTGCACCTTGAACTTGTACCCTGCAACCTCAAACACCTCTCCGATGTCGGGCACCGAGTCGCAAAGCTCCAAAATCCAGCCAGCGATGGTCTCATAATCATCGCTTTCCTCGAGCGGCCAACCAAGCTCAATCGCGTCATCGCACGAAAAACGCCCATCAACGAGCCACTCGCGGCGCGAAAGGCGCGTGAGATACTTGTTGTCGGGGTCGAATTCATCCTCGATCTCGCCGACGATCTCCTCGACGATGTCCTCGATGGTGATAATGCCGGCCGTGCCGCCGTACTCGTCCACGACCACCACGATCTGGTCGTGCGAGGTCTGCATCTCGGACAGCAGCGGCAGGATGTCCTTGGTGTCGGGTACAAAGGTGGCGTCGCGCAAATAGCTGGCGATGGGCTGGTCGCCCTTGCCGTCGAGCGCGGGCTGAATCAGGTCCTTGATGTGCGCAATGCCGGCGACGTTGTCGGGATCCTCGTGATAGACGGGGATGCGGCTAAAGCCGGTCTGGCGCATGGTGGACAGCACGTCGGCGACCGTCTCGTCGTCCTCGCACATGGTGGTGTCCACGCGCGGCACCATGACCTCGCGGGCAACGGTGTCGCCCAGGTCGAAGATCTCGTGGATCATGCGCTTTTCCTCGTCGAGCAGGTCGTCCTGCTCCGAGACCATGTACTTGATCTCTTCTTCCGAGACGTTCTGGCGGTCGTCGGCACTCTTGATGCGCAGGATGCGGGCCAGGCCATCGGAGCAAGCGCCAGTCAGCCACACGAGCGGACGGGCGATCTTCTGGAACACGGAAAGCGGGCCCACGACCTGCTTGGACACGCCCTCGGCATTGGCCAGGCCGATGCGCTTGGGGACGAGCTCGCCGATCACGATGGATACGAAGGCGACCGCGACGGTGATGATGACCGGCGCCAGGCCGCGCGCGATGGCGGAGAGCGGCGCGATGCCAAAGCTCATGAGCCACGTGGCGAGCGGGTCGGACAGACTCGTCGAGGCGACGGCGGACGAGGCGAAGCCCACGAGCGTAATGGCAACCTGGATGGTGGCGAGCAGCTGGTCGGAGTCGGCAGCCAGCTTAATGGCACGCTCGGCGCGTTTGTCGCCTTCCTCGGCCTCGTGCTCCAGCACGGCGCGCTTGGCCGTGGTGAGCGCCATCTCGGACATAGAGAAGTAGCCGTTGATGAGGGTCAAAACGAGGGTGGTGATAAGGGAGATGGTTATGTCCATCGGGAGTTTCTCGAACCTCCAAGATTCGGGACGTCGGATTAAAACGTTGACGGCGGATACGGCAATTGCGCCGGCGCCCAAACAAGGACGCGAGCGCGCAGGCGTGGTCGCTAGATTACGAAGAGGATCACCGCCATGAACTGGAAGATACTGCCGGCGAGCACCCACAGGTGGAACACGCTGTGCAGGTAGCGCACGTTTTTGGCGATATAGAACGGCACGCCCGCGGTGTAGCACACGCCGCCGACGGCGAGCAGGGCAAGTGCCACGGGGTTGAGCAGCGCCACAAGTTCGGGCAGCTTAAAGACAACGAGCCAGCCCATCAGCAGGTAGACCAGGCCGCTTACCCAGTGCGGTTGACGCTCGCGTAGGAAGCACTCGAGGGCGATGCCGATAATGGCGATGGCCCATACGGCAAAGAACAGCGCAGGGCCGCCGTCGTTTGCGAGCGTGATAAGGCAAAACGGCGTATAGCTGCCGGCTATGAGCAGGTAGATGCAGCTGTGGTCGATGATGCGAAACACGCGCTTGGCGCGCGCGGGCTGAATCGCGTGGTAGAGCGTGGAGGCTAGGTATTCGAGAATAATGCTGACACCATAGACAATCGCCGCGGCCATGTGGGCCGGGCCTCCGCCGCGCAGGGCAGCGAATACGATCAGGAGCACCAGGCCCGCGATACCCAGCAGGCAGCCGACACCATGGGTGACGGAGTTCATGATCTCCTCGCCCACCGTGTAGTGTGGAACGGCCGCGGTCTTGGGTCGCGGCTTAGAACTGTCGCTCGAATCGGACATGCCGGTTACATCCTCCAACGTAAAGAGTTCTCAACACTATATCAAAGCGTCTAGGTACGTGCGAAATTTGCACCATACGTGACCCTTTGTTTACCCATTCTTTGCCTGTTGACGCATCAACGGCGAACGTCCATAATGCGCTTGCATTAAATGTTGATGTATTAACATCTTATAGGAAAGCTTCTTATGTCTCAAAACGCACGTTCCCATCGAAAGCTCAAGATAGCCGGCGTCGTTGCGCTGGTGCTCGTTGTCGCGCTGTTGGGGTTTGCCGGCAACTTCTTGTTCGACTTTGCCCTGAATCCCCAAGCGCCGTACACCATGAAGATGATGCAGGATGGCAAAGACGACAAAAAAGGTGAGCAGCCGGATGCCGAGGAAACCGAGGCGCGGGCGTGGTTTAAAGAGAATCGCGAGAGCAGCAGCCTCATCGCAGATGACGGAACCGAGCTTGCCGCCTGGTATTTTGCTGCGTCGGAGAGAACGCACGACTACGCCGTCTGCCTGCATGGATATACCAACGAGCCCATCGGTATGGCCCGATACGTCAAGCGATTCCACGACCGCGGCATGAACGTACTCGCACCCGCCGCCCGCGCCCACGAGCGCTCCGGCGGCGACTATATCGGCATGGGCTGGCCCGAGCGCCTCGACATCGTCGCATGGATCGAGCAAATCGTTCAGGCTGACCCCGAGGCGCGCATCCTGGTCTTTGGCGAGTCGATGGGTGCGGCAACCGCCATGAACGTCGCGGGGGAATCTCTGCCCGCAAACGTAAAATGCATTATCGAGGACTGCGGTTATACAAGTGTTTGGGACGAGTTTTCTCTGCAGCTCAAGGACGTGTTCGGCCTGCCCAGCTTTCCCTTGCTCGATGTAGCAAACTTGGTGTGCAACGTGCGCGCGGGCTACGACTTTCATAAGGCGAGCAGTGTGGAGCAACTCAAACATGCGACGGTTCCCATGCTGTTTATCCACGGCGACCAGGACACCTTTGTACCGTACAGCACGCTCGACCAAAACTACGACGCGTGCGCCAGCAAGGTCAAGCAAAAGCTCACTATCCATGGCGCCACCCACGCCAAGAGCGCGCAGGTCGACCCCGAACTCTACTGGAACACGGTCGACAACTTCCTCGACAAGAATTTTTAGGCAAAAAGCAACGTCCTAGGCTTTATCTGACCCCCTATTTTCGGAAGTATGCGGCAAAATCTAGAACTGCCGACCAGACCGCAGTTTTACCAACAATTTATCTGGGGTTTTGTTGCCAAAAAATGTCGTGTGCTCGGCGGTCTCGAAATTTGCCGCATACTTCCGGAAAGCCGCCCGTGGACGCTGTGCCCACGGGCGGCTTTTGCTAACGTTGCGCTACAAAAGCGCTTGTTTTGTCCAATAGATAGGCGCTACTTGACCTCGATGAGCTCGTACTCGCTCGTGCCCAAGCCGATCTTCTCGGCATGCGCGATGCACACGCGCCAGTCGGTGTCGGGATGCGTAATGCAGAAGGGGTCGTGCGCCTGCTCGCCCTCCAGATGCTCGTGGTTATGCTCCATCTTGGCCGCGCTATCGGTGAGCTCGGTGTTGGGCAGCGGCTCGGACGCCATGACGGCATCGGCGCAGGCCTGGTCGATGGCGACCGGGTCGAAGCTCGCGAACATGCCGATGTCGTTGACGATAGGTGTGTCGTTTTCGGGATGGCAATCGCAGTTGGGGCTGATATCCATGGCAAGCGAGATGTGGAAGCTCGGGCGGCCGTCGACGACGGCCTTGGTGTACTCGGCGATCTTGCAGTTGAGCACGTCGGCCGCGGCGTCATAGCCGGGCTTGATGCAGTCCTGGTTGCATGCCGCAATGCAGCGGCCGCAGCCCACGCAGCGATCGTGGTCGATGGCAGCGACGTGGACCGTGCGGGTGTTGCCGTTGGCAAGCTCGCGCTCGCGGGTGTCGTCGAACGAGATAGCGTTGTGTGCGCAGATCTTTTCGCAGGCACGGCAGCCAATGCAGTGCTCGGCCGCGACGTTCGGCTTGCCGGCGGCATGCTGCTCCATCTTGCCGGCACGGCTGCCGCCGCCCATGCCCAGGTTCTTCATGGCGCCGCCAAAACCGGCCTGCTCATGACCCTTAAAGTGGGTGAGGCTGATCACGATATCGGCATCCATGAGCGCCTGACCGATCTTGGCCTCGTGCACGTACTCGCCGCCCTCGACCGGGACGAGCGCTTCGTCGGTACCCTTGAGGCCGTCGGCAATAATGATCTGGCAGCCCGTGGCATACGGGGTAAAGCCGTTCTGATAGGCGGTATCGATGTGCTCGAGCGCGTTTTTGCGGCTACCGACATAGAGCGTATTGCAGTCGGTGAGGAAGGGCTTGCCGCCCAGCTCCTTGACGACATCCGCGACGGCGCGGGCGTAGTTGGGGCGCAAAAAGCTCAGGTTGCCCAGCTCGCCAAAGTGAATCTTGATGGCGACGAACTTGTTCTCAAAGTCGATCTGCTCAATACCGGCGCGGCGAATGAGGCGCTTGAGCTTGTCGAGCTGGCTCTCGCGAGCATGCGTGCGCAGGTTCGTAAAGTACACCTTGGCGGGTGCGGCGGGTGCGGCTGCGGTCATAGATCTATCCCCTCGGTCTATATGGCGTTACAGACATAGGAGATGGTACCCATTGGAGTGGGGTCGAAGTCAAGCGCGAAACCTAGTCGTTGGGTAAATGACTACTCATTGGGGACAGACTTAAATGACTGAAACCACTCATTGGGGACGGACTTAAATGAGTGCCTCGCCACCCGGCAGTTAGGGACATTCCTTTTCTGCCGGCAGCCGGGAACAGTCCTCGCCAGCCCGGCCGGCGAGCCGGCGAATCGGCAAAGACTGCCCCCGATGACTAGTCATTTAAGTCTGTCCCCAATGACCACTCTTGCTGGGTGCCTGCTGCTGGGTCGCCATCGCCTGCGTGAGTCTGGGCATGCAGCACGTCATCGGCATCTGGTAGGAAAGGCGTCGCGTGGGACGAAATCCCCCGTCCCAAAATGTGGTCGGCCTAGGAGGGCTTGCGCGCAACCAGGTGGGCGCGGAAGCCTTTCTGCGCCTCGAGCTTGAGCAGGAGGAATCCGGCGCTCTCGGCGAGCGCACGAAGCTCGGACACCTTGCAGATCCGGACATCGCCGTGGCCTGCGAGGCGCGCCAACGGCAGCTCAAAGGTGTTCATGAGCCATACCACGAAGTCGCTCGACGTGTAGTCGCGGAGAATCAGGCGCCCGCCGGGGCGCAGGACTCGGGCCGCCTCGGCGAAGAACCTCTCGGGGTGCGGATAGTGATGGAAACTGTTGGAGCAGAGCACGGCGTCGAAGCTTTGCGGCTCGAAGGGCAGGGCTTCGGCGTCCCCGACGACGAAGCGGACGTTCCCGAGCTGCTTGGCGCGTGCCGCCTCGATCATTTTGGGCGTGAGGTCGAGCCCCGTCAGGTACTTGCCCGGGTATTCCCCGTGCAGCAGCTCCAGGACTGCTCCGGTTCCGCAGCCCACGTCGAGCACGTCCTCGAACGGCTCGAGCGCGAGCTCCTCGAGCATCTGCGGATAGTCGTCCTTGCACATCTCGTAGATCCCGGCATGGCCGGACTCGTAGATCTTCGCCGCCTCGGTGAACTCTTTGACGGAAAGCTGCTTGAGCTCTTCTGCCGATCTGGCCATGAGCCCTCCTATTCCTGGACCTTCAGCGCCTCGGAGAGGCTCACGCGCTTGATGGAGCGCGTGTGCAGCAGCGCCACGACCAGGTAGGTCACAAAGCCAATGCCCACGCACGCCGCCATGGACCAAGCGGGCACGTAGATCTCGATATTGCCGTTGTAGGCGAGCAGCATCGAGCGGAAGATGGCCGTGAGCGAGCCAATAATGACCGGCAGGCTCAGCACGAGCGACGCCGCCACGCACAGCGTGATCGAGCGGATGTACAGATGCGAGATCTCGCTATCGCGATAGCCAAAGACTTTCATGTAGCTGATCGAACGGGCGCTGTGGTCGATCACCGCCTTGGTCAGCAGGTACATAAACAGCAGGAAGATGAACACCGCGAGCCCGATCATCATTCCGATCATTTTGCTCATCATGCCGATGAATTGGTCGCCCACGGCCCGCATGTCGTCGGGCGTGGTGTCGCCGGCAAAGTAGCGAGCATCGAGGTCGAGCTTCTCGTCGCTCACATAGCCGTTAAAGTAGGCGGCGTCGTTGTCGAACAGCTCGTTAAAGTCGTCGATGCTCATGTAGATATTCATGTCCGACTTGGAGCCCCAGGTGCAGTCCTTGCCCTCGTACTCAAAGGAATAATGCTCCCCCTCGTACTTGTCGCGAAGCGTGACCTTCTGACCCTCGCTCCAGCCAAACTTATCGAGCAGACCGCCGCCAAAGACGACACGGCCGTCGCCGACGTTGAGGTCTTTCCAATAGCGCGAATCGGATGAAATGCCGTAAACAGAAATCGTCTCCTCGCCATTTCCGTCGCCGCGATCGTATTGCAGCTGGTAAACAGCGTATTTCTCGGCCTGTGCGATTGCGCCCGCGCCGTTGTCGATCGTGTTAACCGGGTGAATGTCGTCGTTGTCGGTGTCGATCTTAGAGGCCTTGTCGATCAGGTCGATAGCCTCGTCGCGGTCGCAGCCGAGGGCATCGGCAAGATCGTCAAGGCACGCGTAGAGCGCATCCTTCTTATCCTGGACCTTGGCAAGCGCGTCCTGCGCCGCGGCCAGGCTCTCGGCAGACGGAGCGCTGGTCGCGGCATCGGCTGCCGCCTGCGCCGCATCGGCCGCGTCGTCAAGCTCGTCATCGGCATCCCGGGCGGCAGAAAGCAGCGCGCCGTCAACCGACTGCAGGCGCTCGAGCGCCGACCACTGCTCGCGCTCCTCGGCGGTGCCCTCGAGCTCCAGCGGCGCCTTGAGCGTGTACTGATGCTCGGCGACCAGGCTTGTCTCGAGGTTGTCCGCATAGTGCGTCATCGTGGGCAGAATCGCCAGGCCAAAGAGCAGTAGCAGCGAGGCAAACGCGATGCCCACGAAGAGCGTGGCGAAGTTGCCCAGATTGCGCAGGAAGATACGCAGGCGGAAGCGGGAAACAAAGCCCATGCGCTCCGGCAGCTGCAGGCCGCGCTTGGTGCCCGATTTGCCACTCGCCTCGTGACGAAGGAACTGCAACGGCGTCTTGCCCATCTTGCGAAGCAGACCCACCAGCGTGATGAGGATGAGCGCGGCGGCGGGAACCACGGCGCACTTCACAAAGATCTCCCAGCTCCAGTACACCTGGAAGGGCGGCAGGCTGTACGAACCGTAATAGAGGCTGCGCATGGGCTCAGTAAAGAACACAACGCCGAGCGCAGTGCCCAAAAGCGCCGCGACCACGCCCACGATGGCGGGAAGCGCAAGGTAGTGCAGCACGATCTCGCGTCGACGATAGCCGCTGGCGAGCAGCGTGCCGATGATGGCGCTCTCCTCCTCGATGGTGGCGTCGGTAAGGACCACAAAGACAAACGCCATGATCACGATGATGATGTCGAGCAGCGTCATCCACATCATGGAGTCGCCGTCTACGTCGTCGCGCGCATAGCCAATGCCCTGATTGGAATCGGCATCGATCAGATCGTCCACGCGTGCATCGGCATCGGTCAGCGCCTCGACCATATCTTGCTCGGCGTCGATGCGGTCTGCGGTGGAGAGATCGCGATCGGTAAAGGTGAAGGAGTAGGTGTAGGCAGGCGCGCCGCCGGCATCCTCGAGCGCGGCAAAGCCGGCGTCGGTGACCTCGGCCACGCCATAGGTGATGGTGTTCACCGTAAAGTCCGAATTGTTGAGGAACAGCGCCTGGCTATCGGGCTGGGTCATGATGCCGCAGATGGTGTAGGTGCGGCCTTCAAGCTCGACCTTATCGCCCATGGCGAGGTCGTTATTGGTGGCAAAGACACGGTCGATGGCCACCTCGTCATCCGCCTTGGGTTCCTTGCCCTCACAGTAGGACGCGATATCGACCTTGGTGCGGTGCGTATAGGTGCGCAGTGTGCGCTTGGTGCCGTCGTCGCCGGCGGTCTTTTTGATGATGGCGTCGATGGAGAAATTCTTGTAGAGCGTGACGCCGCCGACGTCGTCGGCCGCGTCCTCGGCGGCCTTGAGCTGGTCTTTAGTGGCCTCAAAGGAGGTGGTCACGCGGCCGTCCTCAATCGTGTACGCATCGCGCATGTCGTCGATAAGGCAACCGATGGAATGCGCCGCGAGCAAAAAGCCCGAGGTAAGGGCGATGCTTCCGCACATAAGCAAAAAGATGCCCAGGTACTTGCCGATATTGCGGCGCAGCTCGCGCGGGAGACGTTTTGCGAGAGGTGTCATGGCGCCGCCTACCAATCGAGCTCGGCGGCCGCGACGGGCGACTCGTTGAGCTCATCCTCGACGATGCGCCCGTCGCGCAGGCGCAGCACGCGGTTGGCCATGCGAGCGATGGCGGCGTTGTGCGTGACGATGATGATGGTGCAGCCGTAGGTGCGGTTGACATCCTCCATGAGCTGCAAGATTTCCTTGGACGTCTTGTAGTCAAGTGCGCCCGTGGGCTCGTCGCACAGCAGCAGGCCCGGGTTTTTGACGAGTGCGCGGCCGATGGCGCAGCGCTGCTGCTGACCGCCTGAGACCTGGCGCGGAAACTTGTTGCGGTGCTCGTAGAGGCCCAGCGAACGCAGCAGGTCGTCGACATTGAGCGGGTTTTTGGACAGGTGCGCCGTGACCTCGATGTTTTCCTTGATGGTGAGGTCGGGCACCAGGTTGTAGAACTGGAAGACAAAGCCCAGCTCACGGCGGCGATACTCGCCCAGCTCGCCGGCGTTGAGCGTGGTGAGGTCGCAGCCGTCCACCATGATGGAGCCGCCGTCGGCATCCTCCAGGCCGCCGATCAGGTTGAGAAACGTCGACTTGCCCGAGCCCGAGGGCCCCAGCATGACGCAGATCTCGCCGCGGTTGATGGACGTGTCGATGCCATCGAGTACCGTCAGGCGCGCATCACCGTCGCCGTAGTGCTTTTTGAGATCCTTAACCTGGACGTAGGCTTCCTGCGTTGCCATGGTATCCCCCATTGTTAGCCTTGTACTACTTTATGAGCCTAATAGTAAACCTTGGCGAACTATTTTGGGGCGAGGCCTAGGATTTATTTCAGACTAGGCGCGGGATTTGGCGCGTGCGAGAGCCAGGCCTACGGCGGCAATGGCGGCGGCGAAAAGTACCGTGACGCCCAGGTCGCAGGCGATGTCGCCCAGCACGGCAGACGTCAGGTCCGAGGCAAGCGCCTTGCCGATCGCATCGTTCACCCAATATGTCGGCACAAAGTGCGCCGCGGTCTGCACGGCCGGGCCCATCAGCGACAGCGGCATCCAGGCGCCGCCCAAAAACGTCATGAGCATGCCAAGCAGGTTGCCCACACCGTTGAGCAGCTCCTCGCGCGCACCCAGGCTCGAAAGGGCAAAGCCAACGGCCAGCGGCGTGCACGCCAGGGCAAACGTCGCTGCCAGCGCCAGGCACACACGGCCCACGCCGACCTCGGCGACCGCACCGGCAAAGCCCACGACACCCATCATGCTCGACACAAACCAGATGCAGACGGTGAGCACTGCGGCAGCCGCGAACACGGCAAGCGAGCGCTGGCGCTCGGAGACCGGGCCGGCATCCATACGACGCACGCGCTCGGGCTCGTTCATGCCCGAGAACACCAACCCCACCGATACGATGACCGACGAGATAATCGCGTACGCGCCAAAGTTGAAGTACGACTCGAGCGTAGCGGCGGCAGTCGAGTCGACCTTAACCTGCTCGATCTCGACCTCGGCACGCTTTGCAGCGGCATGCTCGGCGGCCTTGGCAACGTCGCCGTTAGAAGCAGCGGGCTCAAGCGCCGCCGCAGCGCCCGCGAGCGAGATCCAGCGCGAGGCCTCGGCAGACGAAAGCGCCGCCGCCATGGTGCCGGAACCGTAGGTCACGTCGAGCTTGGGCAGGGCCTCCCCCGCGCGGGCAGCCGCAACGAGGTCGTCCTCAAACTCCTCCGGGATAAAGAACACGCAGTCGGCGCTGCCCTTGGCGCTGTTGCTCTTGGAGAGCGCGTCCGCAAGGTCGTACGTATCGTCGCCGATGCCCGTGACCAGCTCAAAACGCGAACCCAGATGCTTGGTAAGCGCACGCGAAAGGTCGCTGTCGTCGCGGTCGACCACGATCACGTTGGCATCGTAGGGCTTGTACTCGGTGAGCTGCGACGAGTTCCAGCTCACCGATGCCGCGATGAATACGCCCATGAGCGAGATGAACACCGTATAGATGAGCAGGTAGAACGGGTGCGCCAGCGCCATGCGAAGCGCGGTCTTAAAGGTGCTCATAGCGACTCCTTCCAAAGATCAGCGTAGCGGCGGCGACAAACACCAGGGCCATCAGGACGAGCGCGCCCGCGCGAACAGCGAAGGGCCCCAGGTCCTCAAAGAAATACAGGCGATTGAACATGTCGCAGATGAGCTTGACGGGGTTGAACCAGCACTCGGCCGGGCAGGCGCGGGCGACGTCGTCGGCAAGCGCCATCGCCGGCTCGCCGTAGAGGCCGGCGAACAGGGCGCACGTGGTAGCAAAGCCCGTGAGGATGCCGGACTTGGACGCCTTGCCGCCCTTAACGGGAAGTGTGCCCACAAAGAGTCCCAGGCCCGTGGCGGCAAGCGCGGAAGCGGCGCCGCCCACCAGACACAGCCCCTCGCGCCCGCCAAAGTCGACGCCCACGACCAGGCGCACCTGTCTCTTATACACA
>CABRHR010000035.1 GCA_902470835.1 uncultured Collinsella sp. | reverse complement strand
CCTCTTCGTCGGCAGCGTCAGATGTGTATAAGAGACAGAACCCATGGAGACGAACGTTATCTGGCGCAACGCGCGCGCGGCCGTGATCGAGCTTGACGACGGCGGTTACTTTACCTGCGCCGATACGTGGGAGATCTTTGTCAACGACGAGCCCGCTGGTACCACGAATACGGTCGAGACCTATGTCGACGGCCTGACCCCCGGCAAGCGTAACCTGGTTCGTTTTGTTTGTGGCGAGCGTGAGCTGAGCGTAGGTGTCACCACGCCGGCTGAGCCCTTTACTATCAACGTTCGCGACTGTGGCGCCAAGGGCGATGCCGAGCACGACGACACCACCAACATCCAGGCTGCCATCATGGCCTGCCCCAAGGGCGGGCGCGTGCTGATCCCCGCCGGTAGTTATCGCATCAAGTCCCTCTTCCTTAAGAGCAATATCAACATTGAGCTCGCCGAGGGAGCGGTGCTGTTGGCCCGTCACGACCGCGCGGCGCTTGCCTACATTCCGGGCACGGTCACAGGCGACGAGGGCGCTGGGTATGCCGGCACCGATATGCTGCCCCTGGGCCGCTGGGAGGGCGAGAGTTTCTCGACCTACTGTTCTACCTTTACGGGTCTGGGCGTGCACGACGTGTGCATCTATGGTCGTGGTGCCATCGACGGTCAGACCGATTTTGCCGAGGACAACTGGTGGAACAAGGACTTTAAGAACATCTTTCGCCCCGAGGAGGGCCGCGAGGTCGCCCGCCCGCGCATGATCTTCCTGTCCGAGTGTGAGAACGTGAGCTTGGCCGGCTTCACCGTGCGCAACAGCCCGGCGTGGAATATCCATCCCGTCCTGTGCGAGCATGTCGACGCGCTCTGCCTGTCGATCGAGGGTCCCAAGAACTCCCACAACACCGACGGTTTCGATCCCGAGAGCTGCGGCTTTGTCCGCATCCTTGGCTGTCAGTTCTCGGTGGGTGACGACTGCATCGCCATCAAGAGCGGCAAGCTGGGCATTGAGCCCGAGCTTCGTCCCGCCACGCACGACGTGTTGATCTCGCACTGCTACATGCACGACGGCCATGGTGCCGTGGTGCTGGGATCCGAGGCTGCCGGCGGCATCAAGGACCTTACCGTGAGCAAGTGCCTCTTTGAGCGCACCGACCGCGGCCTGCGCGTCAAGACCCGCCGCGGGCGCGGCAAGGACGCCGTTAA
Organism: uncultured Collinsella sp.; assembly: GCA_902470835.1. GTDB lineage: Bacteria > Actinomycetota > Coriobacteriia > Coriobacteriales > Coriobacteriaceae > Collinsella. The sequence continues at coordinate 17,800 of CABRHR010000035.1, read as the reverse complement.
CGAGGGCATCACCTTTGAGCACATTCGCATGGACGAGGTGCTCACGCCCTTCGTGGTCAACTCCTTCTACTTCTGTGACAAGGACGGCAAGACCGATTACGTGCAGTCTCGCGAGGCTTTGCCTGTCGACGACCGCACGCCCGGCTTTGGTGCCACGACGTTTTGCGATATCGAGGCCACCAACTGCCATGCTGCCGTGGCCTATATCACGGGTCTGCCCGAGAGCAAGGTGACACGTCTGACGTTCCAAGACGTTCACGTTACCTTTGCCGACGATGCCGAGCCCTTTGTGCCGGCCATGGCCTGTGGTGTGGAGCCGATGGTGCGCCAGGGCATCATCGCGCAAAACGTCAAGGTACTCGACCTGCAAAATGTGGTTATTGAGGGCCAGGACGGCGAGGAGCTGCAGCTCCAGAACGTCGACAAGGTTGTCCGTTCCTAACTCAGGTTGATGACCAGGGCTGCATTGTCGGATAAATCGGCAATGCAGCCCTTATGCGATACGGCCATGTGCGATGCGCTACGCATCATGGTGAAAGGGAATACATGCTCAATAAAACGATTCCTGTCGGGGTCGATGGCTCGTCTGCCACGATTACGTCTTATGTTTTTGCTCCGACCGAAGATGCTTATGCTTTAAAACCGCTGCCTGCAGTTGTGGTCGTGCCGGGAGGCGGCTACGATCACGTTTCGCCGCGCGAAGGCGAGCCGGTAGCGCTCCGTTTGTTGGCGATGGGCTACCAAGCGTTTGTACTGAACTATTCGGTTGCTCCGGCTGTCTATCCGCTGGCATTGCAAGAACTCGCGCGGGCGGTCGATACCGTCCGAAGCCATGCGGCAGAGTACTGTGTCGATCCTGATCGGATTACGGTCATGGGTTTTTCGGCCGGTGGGCATCTGGTTGGCTTGCTCGGGGCGCTTTGGGACCAATCCTGGCTTGCAGAGTCGATCGCGGCATCGCCTGAGTCGATTCGGCCTGACGCACTTTGCTTGGGCTACCCGGTCGTAAGCTCGGGGACCTATGCTCATCGTGGTTCGTTTGAACACCTAACGGGTGCCGATGACGCTTTGGCTCAAAAGTTGTCAATCGAGAATATGGTGGGCGAGGGCTTCCCTCGTACGTTCTTGTGGCATACCGCCGAGGATGCATCGGTGTCAGTTCAAAATAGCCTCCTTCTTGCGCAGGCTCTTGCCGACCACGGGATTGGCTTTAGCCTACATGTCTTTCCGCATGGAAAACATGGGGCATCGCTCGCTACGGCCCTAACGGCATTTAAGGGCTGCGCCGAGCATATTCAGCCACAGGTTCAGGGCTGGCCTGAGCAGTTCGCGGCCTGGGAGCGTGATGGACGATGAGCGAAAGCATCTATACACTGCGCGTTTCGAGGGCTGCGGCAGGAGCATATCCAACGATTTCCGATGCCTTGGCGGCAGCCGATCAACTCTATCCGGATGCCGAGCAACCAGTGACAATCCATATCGAGCCGGGTGAGTACCGCGAACGGGTCGAGATTCATCGACCGTATGTGACGCTGGTGGGCGAGACGGCTGACAGCGTGCGTATCGTGGGCAGTCTGGGCGCCAAGATGCCCTCGGGGGACGGATCGGGCATTGACGGAAAGCTCGGCACCTTTAGGACCTATACCGTTTTGGTCGATGCCGACGACGTGCGGCTCGAGAACCTCACAATCGTCAACGATGCCGGCGACGGTCGCGAGGTGGGGCAGGCGATTGCCCTGTACGCCGACGGCGACCGTTTGGTGGTCGACGCCTGTTGCATTACGGGGCGCCAGGACACGCTGTTTTTGGGCCCGTTGCCCCCGCGCGAAGTCAAACCAGGCGGATTCATTGGGCCCAAGCAGTTTGCGCCGCGTCGGGTGGGCCGTAAGTATTTTCGACGCTGCCGGATTGAGGGCGACGTCGACTTTATCTTTGGTGGCGCGTGTGCCTATTTTGAGGGGTGCGAGATCCGCTCGCTCAACCGCAATATGGACGTGAACGGTTACGTGACGGCGGCATCGACGCCCGAGGGAGAGCCATATGGCTTCGTGTTCCACGGCTGCTCGTTTACAGCCGCGCAAGACGTGGCACCGGATTCGGTCTATTTGGGTCGTCCTTGGCGTGAGTGGGCCCAGACCGTGCTGATCGATTGCTGGCTGGGACAGCATATCAAGCGCGAAGGTTGGTGGGATTGGAATAAGCCGGCGGCGCACAACTGCGTGCAGTATGCTGGCGCGATTCTGCATGGGCCGGCGGGTGATACTACCGGCTGGGTGCCGTGGGCGAATGAACTCGATGTGATGGCTGCCGCCGGGTACGCTCGCGAGCAGGTGCTTGCCGGTGCGGATGGCTGGGATCCCGAGGGAGGCACCGGTGATGCGGTTGAGACGACTGGGCTATCTGCCAATGGCCGCACCGTGCACATCGAGACGTACTGCGAAGACGAGCCTGCGCTGCGCGCCCGACTGAAGCGCGAAGGGCGCTCGGCGGCATTTGCGGGCAAGACCCCTGCAGACTTTGAGGCGTGGAGGATTGCGACCAGGACTCGCCTGTACGATGTTTTGGGCCTTTCGCTTATGGACCGCGTCCCGATTGAGATTCGTGAGCTCAGCCGCGTGCGGGTTGCCGGCGGCATCGTGCGCACCCATGCGATGTTGCAGGTCGAGCGTGATGTTTGGATGCCGTTCTACCTGTTGGAGCCGTCTCATCCTAAGCTTGATGAGCGGGGACTCAAACGCTGCTATATCTGCCCGCATGGCCATCAGGGAGCAGGCGCCGCAAGTGTTGCGGGCGTGACGGGCGTGCCGGCGGTCGATGATGCTGTGCGTAAGTTCAATTACGACTACGGTCTACGTTTGGCGCGTATGGGTTACGTGACCGCCTGCCCCGACGCACGCGGTTGGGGATACCGTCGTGACTGGAAGGGTCAGGGCGATGACGAGAACAGCTTTCTGCGCGGCACGTGCCTAAACCAGGCGCGCATGGCCGAGCCGCTGGGACTTACCGTTGCGGGCCTCAACGCCTGGGATAACATGCGTCTGATCGATTACCTAGAGGCGCGCGGCGACATTGCCATGGACGACCTGGGCTGTTTTGGCTTTTCGGGCGGCGGATACATGACACTGTATCTGGCCGCACTCGACCCTCGTGTGCGCAAGGCGTTTGTCTCGGGCTATCTGTACGGTGTCGACGATTCGCTGCTGCATCTCAATGGCAATTGCAGCTGCAACTACACACCCGGACTTTGGCGCTTGCTCGACATGGGCGATATTGCCTCGCTTATTGCGCCGCGCCCGTTGTTAGTGCAGAGCTGCGAAGAAGATCATCTGAACGGTTCGCGCGGGCTGAAAAATGTCGATGAACAGCTCAAGATCGTGCGCGATGCCTACAAGTTGCTGGGCCGCAGAGATGGCCTGCGGCACGAGGTGTGTCCGGGTGAACACCATCTGGGCGTGGCACATCTTGCCGAGGATATCGAATGGCTCGATTCGCACGTTGCGAAATGCGACCGTGCATAGCCCCTCGGCATGCTGCAAATAAACGGTACGTACCTGTATGGTCGCCAATGGGCGGATGAGGAGAAGATTATGGAAACGAAGAACTTGAGTGAATCGACCATTTGCTGCTTTGGCGATTCGACCACATGGGGGGATAACGGATGCGGCGCAGGCGGCAACGACATCTCTTGGACTTCGCATCTGGGCGCGTTGCTGGGAGGTGCAGTCGTCGAGAACTTTGGCATCAAGGGTTCGCGTATCGCCGTCAAGGCCGACCGCAGCGATTCGTTTGTCGAGCGCCTGGACGGCATCGACGATGCGGCCGATATCTACATCGTCTTTGGCGGCGTCAACGACTTTAGCCGCAACGTGCCGCTTGGCGAGTTGGGCAGTACCGATGTGCACGAGTTCTATGGTGCACTCGATTACCTGATCCGCACCATCACGGCACGCTCGCCTCGGGCAAAGCTCGTGATTATGACGCCGTGCAAGACGAGCGGTAAGCACGAGAAGGATATCCCGGCAAGCGATGAGCTCAATCACCTGGGGTTGACACAGGTCGCCTACGTGCGGGCGATGCTCGAAGTCTGCGACCGCTACTCCGTTCCGGTGATTGACCTGTATGCGCAAAGCGGCATCAGCCCGTTTTTGCCGGAGCACCGCGAACTCTATATGCCGGACGGCCTGCATTACAGCCCGGCTGGCTATGAGCGCCTGGCGCATCGCATCGCCGCGGGCTTAGCCGCCGTTTGCCGTTAAAAGTCTGCCGTTCGCGGGGAATATAGGGTTAACGTTCACCCTATATTCCCCGTTCGCGTTACACTAGGGTTAACGTTCACCTATCATTAACGTCAGAGGGGACAGCAATGGGTTGCAATCAAATCCTGGACCGTTATATCGAGCAGTTGATCGAAACCTCTACGCCGCAGGCGCCGGCCTGGAACATCGAAAAGCTCCGTGCCGGTAAGGAGAACACCTGGAACTATATCGACGGCTGCATGATCAAGGCGCTCATCGAGCTGTACGAGATCACGGGTGAGCAGCGCTACCTGACGTTCGCCGACGACTACATCGATTTCTTTGTCCAGGACGACGGTACCATCAAACATTACAACCCCGAGGAGTACAACCTCGATAACGTTAATGCGGGCAAGACCCTCTACAAGCTCTATGACCTGGTGGGCAAGCCCAAGTATCGTGCGGCCATGGATACCATCTATCGTCAGCTCGAAACCCAGCCGCGCACCAAAGAGGGCGTGTTTTGGCACAAGGCCGTCTACCCCAACCAGATCTGGCTCGACGGCATGTATATGGCACAGCCGTTCTACATGCAGTACGAGCTGAGTTTCCACAACCGTCGTGCCTGCTCAGATAGCTTCCATATGTTCCAGGTCGTGCACGACCTGATGCGCAACCCCCTCAATGGTCTGTACTATCACGCTTACGACGCGAGCCGCAAGCAGTTCTGGTGCGACCCGGTCACCGGCCTTTCGGCTAACTTCTGGCTGCGCGCCGAGGGCTGGTTTGCCATGGCGCTCATCGACACGTGGGAGCTTATGCCGCCTTCGATGTCGGCCGAGAAGGACGAGATCCGCAAGATGTTCCACGACCTGATTGACGCCATGCTGCCGTATCAGGACGAGAAGACCGGCATGTGGCATCAGGTCATCAACCTGCCCAATATCGCCCCCAACTACCTGGAGGAGTCGGGCAGCGCGATCTTTGCCAACGCCATCATGAAGGGCGTGCGTCTGGGCGTGTTGGGTGAGCGCTACTACCAGTACGGCCGTCGCGCCTTCGACGGCATCTGCGAGACCTGCCTTTCCGAGCACGATGGCCAGCTGGCGCTCGACAACATCTGCCTGGTTGCGGGCTTGGGAAACACCGCGCACCGCGAGGGCACGTTTGGTTACTACATGAGCGAGCCCGTGGTCAAAAATGATGCAAAGGGTGTGGCGCCGCTGGTGCTTGCCTATATCGAGACCATGCATCACGACAAGCTGGCCGGTAAGCGCGATCCGCTCGCCCCCTCGGGCGTGTGCTCCATCGAGGACCCGTTTGGCGGATACACCCCGGGCATCAACGCTCATAAGGGATGTGAATAACGTGGGGGCTATTACTCCGGGTGTACGTTTGCACGACCTTCCGCAGGGGACCGTCGAGGAACGCATTCGCATGGCGGGAGAGCTGGGCTTTTCGTGCATTCAGCTGCCGAGCAAGGTACTCTACGCATCGATGGGGATCGATCGAGGCGGCCTGACCCGCGAGCTTGCCGACCATTTGCGTGCGGTACTCGACGAGGCGGGCGTTTCGGTCGCCGTGCTCGGCTGCTATAAGAATTTGGCGACGCCCGATCGCCAACAGCTCATGGATAACTTTGCCGAGTACGAGGCATGCTTGAACTTTGCCCAGATGCTCGGCGGATGCCCGGTTGGCACCGAGACCGGTCGCCCCAATGCGCAGAACCGCGTTGCTGATGACCGCATGACCGATGAGGCGCTTGAGGCTTTTATGGACGGACTCGCACGCGTCTGCGAGCGCGCCGAGGCCGTGGGTGGGCAAATACTGATCGAGCCTGGCTGGAACGAGACGGTCAACACGCCGGATCGCTGCCGCGAGGTGCTGGAGCGCGTCTCGAGCCCGTGGCTCGGCGTGATCTATGACCCGGTATCGCTGCTGCACCCCAGCGTCGTTGACGAAGCGCAGGAAATCACAGCACGCGTGCTCTACTTATGCGGCAGTAAGATCCGCGTGCTGCACGCCAAGGATTTTGAGGTCGTTGATAACGAGGACAAAGCAGGTTGGTGCGACGGTACGGGTTCGCGCCTGGTGTGTCATGGCGTGGGGGAGACGGGGCGATACGACTTTGAGCCCGTGGTGGCCTGGGCGGCTGCCGCCTGCCCTGGGATTCCCTGCGTGGTCGAGAACAGTGTGCCGGCGACGGCGGCTGACTGCCTGGCGACACTCGAGCACATGTCCGCTCGCTGCGGGGCTTCGCATCGCGAGTTATAGCATTGGCTTTTGCCGTGGCGGTCGATTAAGTTTGCCTGACTGGGGCAGCGGTGAAGGATCTTTATCGTCGCCCCATTGGATTGAATCAAAAAGGGGAGCTGCGTGGCTATCCACATTGTCGAAGAGGCGAATCGTTGCCTAGGTTGTAAAAGGGCGTTCTGTCAGATTAAGGGCTGCCCGGTTCAGACGCCTATTCCGCAGGTCATTGACCTGTTCAAACAGCGTCGTCTAGAAGAGGCGGGCGAGCTACTGTTCCAGAACAATCCCATGAGCGCGGTCTGCTCCATGGTGTGCAATCATTCGGGCCAGTGCGAGGGCGCTTGCATCCAGGGCCGCAAGGGCACACCCGTGCATTTTTCGAGCATCGAGAACTATATCTCCACGGCATATTTGGACCGTAAGGAGTGGAAGCCTGCGCCGTCGTGCGGTAAACAGGTCGCCGTGGTCGGTTCCGGTCCTGCCGGTATCACCGTGGCCATTAAGATGGCCCAGCTGGGCTGTGCCGTCACGGTATTTGAGCAGCGCCCCGAGATCGGTGGTGTGCTGGAGTACGGTATCCCCGAGTTCCGCCTGCCCCGTGCGCTCGTGCAAAAGTATCGTCACGTGATGTGCTCGCTCGGCGTGCGCGTTCGTCCGTCGACCACCATCGGCGGTGCGCTCCACATCGACGACCTGCTGCGCGACGGCTACGATGCGGTCTTTGTTGGCACCGGTACCTGGCGAGCTCGCAAACTGGGTATTCCCGGCGAGTCGCGCGGCAACGTGCTGTTTGGTATCGATTACTTGGTCGATCCTTCGAGCGTGGCGATCGGGCAGAACGTGGCGGTCATCGGTGCCGGCAATGTGGCCATGGATGTTGCCCGCACGGCGCTGCGCTCGGGCGCTCGCAAGGTCACCGTGTATGCCCGATCGCTCCATATCTCGGCCATCGATGATGAGGTGGAGCTGACCGAGCTTGACGGTGCCGAGATTGTGTGCGGCAAGGCGATCTGCGCCATCGACGATAACGGTCCGGTGTTCGAGACGGCTATCTTTGACGAGGACAACAACGTGGTGGGTTACGAGGAAGAGCTCGACCATGCGTCTGCCGACACGGTTGTGATTGCGGCTTCGCAGGTGCCCAAGGACAAGCTTGTGCTTACGACGGGTGGCTTGGAGACCGACCATCGCGGCCTTCTTTCGGTCGATGAGAACGGCATGACCACCGTGCCCGGTGTCTTTGCCGCCGGCGACGTGGTCAACGGCCCGCTCACCGTGGTTCATGCCGTGGCAGGCGCCAAGCTCGCCGTCGAAGGCATGACTGCCTATTTGGGTCTCTAACACATCCCATCCATTAGTTGCGGTGAAATACGGACTGTTTTGGCTGTCAAAAGCCTCATCTACTCCGTATTCCACCGCAACTTTTTTGTGAGGATCGGGATTGAAAGTAGGGAGTGCGAGCGAGTGCGAATGCGGCGGATGCTGATACGATAGGTGTGTTAGCAACTGCCGCTGAGCGGCTCAAACGAAAGGAACCCTGTATGGAGTCCTCCGCCTACCCGATGCTCTTTAGCCCGATCAAGGTCGGTACGACCGAGGTCAAGAACCGCGTCTTTATGCCGCCGGTGTCCACGAACCTGGCCGATCATGGCTATGTGACCGACGACTTGGTCGATCATTACCGTGCCCGTGCCAAGGGCGGCGTCGGCCTGATCATCACCGAGGTCGTGACGGTCGAGCCTACCTATACCTATCTGCCGGGTGACATGTGCTGCTACGACGACACGTTTATCCCTGGCTGGGAAAAGCTCGCCGCGGCCGTCCACGAGTATGGCTGCAAGATCATGCCGCAGCTCTTCCACCCCGCCTACATGGCCTTTAACATTCCGGGCACGCCGCGCCTGATCGCTCCGTCCTTCGTGGGACCGTCCTATGCCCGTGAGGCACCGCGTCCTATCACGGTCGACGAGATTCACGAGCTCACGCATCAGTTTGGCGACGCCGCTGTGCGTATGCAAAAGGCTGGCGTCGATGGCGTCGAGGTCCATGCGGCGCATGCCCACGGCATGCTTGGCGGCTTTTTGACCCCGCTCTACAACAAACGTACCGATGAGTATGGCGGCTCGCTCGACGCCCGCATGCGTTTTTTGCTCGAGGTCATCGCCGAGATCCGCGAGCGCTGCGGCAAGGACTTTATCATCGACGTCCGTATCTCGGGCGACGAGTACACCGATGGCGGCCTGACCCTCAACGACATGATCTACGTCTCACGTCGCCTGGAGAAGGCCGGCGTCGACATGATTCATGTGTCGGGCGGCACCACCATCAAGCGCGGCTCCGCGATTCCCGCCGCCGGTACGCAGCAGGCCTCGCACGCCGCCTGCTCGCGCGAGATCAAGAAGCACGTTAACATTCCTGTCGCCACGGTCGGCCGCATCAACGAGGCCTGGATTGCCGAGGAGCTGATCGAGGACGGCGCCGCCGACATCTGCATGATGGGCCGCGCCAATCTGTGCGATGCCGAGTTCTGCAATAAGGCCGCTGCCGGCAACGCCGACGACATCCGCCCCTGCATCGGCTGCCTGCGCTGCCTGAACGGCATTATGTTCGGCAAGCGCATCTCCTGCACTGTCAACCCGGACGTGGAGCGCGACGAGGCCGGTTACGAGCCTGCCGCCGAGGCCAAGAACGTACTGGTTGTGGGCGCTGGTCCTGCGGGCATGGAGGCAGCCTACATTGCCGCCAAGCGCGGCCACAACGTGGTGCTCGTGGATAAGCAGGACGAGCCGGGCGGCGAGATGCGCATCGCAGCCGTTCCGCCGGCAAAGCAGGAACTCACCCGCGTGATCAAGTACCAGTATCGTCGCCTGGCCGAGGCCGGCGTGAAGTGCGTATTTGGCACCGAGCTTTCGGCCGAGGACATTCAGCGTGACTACGCGGGTTACGAGGTTGTCCTGGCTTATGGCGCCGAGCCCATCGCCCCGGCCTTCATGCAGGGCTTTAAGCAGGTTATGACGGCTGACGACCTGCTGGGCGGCAAGGCTTTCCCGGGCAAGAAGATCGTCATCGTGGGCGGCGGCACCGTTGGCTGCGAGACGGCCGATTACCTGGCCCCGCTGGTCAACGACCTGTCGCCGGCCAATCGCGATGTCACCGTCATCGAGATGACCAAGACGCTCGCCGCCAACGAGGGCGGTGCCGGCCGCGCGGTGCTTATCACGCGCATGCTCTCTAAGGGCGTCCACGTGCTGACCGAGGCCAAGGTGACCGAGATCACTGAGGATACCATCAGCTACGAAAAGGACGGCGAGGTCCACACCATCACCGGTGCCGATACGCTGGTGCTTGCCATGGGCTATCGTCCCAATACCAAGCTGGCCGACGACCTGGCTGCAGCCGGCGTTACCACCCACGTGTTGGGCGATGCCAACAAGTGCGGCAACATCCGCGACGCCATCGGCGACGGCTATAAGGTTGCCTGCGAGCTCTAGTCAACTCCTTGATGCATGGGGGACCTGTCTCCGCGGCGTCAGTCGGTAAATAGCAAAAAGCGACGGCCGTCCCGTACGTGGGACGACCGCCGCTTGCGTTAGCTGCAATGAGTCGTGCGATTAGAGCCCCAGGATCTCCTTGACCTTGGCGATGATGGCCTCGTCGGTGGCGTTGGCAAAGAAGTACTCCTGGAAGTGCTCGCCAGCCAGGGCGCCGCGGACCAGGTCCTGATCGATCTCGCCCAGGACGTCGACGAGCGGGCGCATGGTCACAGCGCGCACACCGTCGAGGATCTTCTTGTTACGCTGCTCGGGCTCAACGCGCTCGGCAGGATAGCCGTTGCCCGAACCAAAGCCAAAGAGCTTCTCGAAGGTGTACTCAAGATTGAGCTCCTGGCCCCAGCCATTCTTGAGGGCGAAGGGCATGGCGACGGCGTTGCCATCGTTGACCTGGGCAAAGGTGTAGGCGTCGAGCGGGTCGGCAACGTGGCCGCACAGCACGCCGGGGAAGGAGTTACAGGCGAGCATGGCGCCCTCGCCGGTGCCGCAGCCGGTCACGACGTAGTCGGCAGCACCGGAGTTCAGCAGCACGGCGGCAAGGATGCCGTTCTGCACGTAGGTGAGGGGCTTGGAGTCGGCGTCGGCATACATACCATAGTTAAAGACGGTGTGCCCCATGGGCTCGACAACCTTCTTAAGCGCAGCCTCGATCATGGGGTTCTTGGAGTTCTGAGAGTTCTCATTGATCAGAGCGATTTTCATGATAGATAACCTTCCACTATTTTCTAAATTACTTGTTAGTTATGTTGCTTGGCATCTCCAACAGAGAGGCCGCTCTGCGGGCGGTGGGCGATAAGGTCTGTCGCGAGTTCCGCACGAGCCGAAGAGCACTTAATGTGCTCTTCGTGTGAGTCAGGACTGTTCGAGCAGCAGACCTTATCGTCCACCGCCTCGCCCAGACGTCTTACTGCGGTTGCTTGCCGATGTAGGCCAAGATTCCGCCGTCGACGTAGAGGATGTGGCCGTTGACGAAGTTCGATGCATCGGAAGCCAAGAACACGGCGGGGCCCTTCAGATCCTCGGGCGTGCCCCAACGGGCGGCCGGCGTCTTGGCAATGATGAACTGGTCAAACGGGTGGCGGCTGCCGTCGGGCTGCGTCTCGCGCAGGGGTGCGGTTTGCGGCGTGGCGATGTAGCCGGGTCCAATGCCGTTGCACTGGATGTTGGCCTCGCCAAACTCCGAGCAGATGTTCTTGGTGAGCATCTTCAGGCCGCCCTTGGCCGCGGCATAGCCGGCGATGGTCTCGCGGCCCAGCTCGCTCATCATCGAACAGATGTTGATGATCTTGCCGTGGCCCTTGGCGATCATGCCGGGCAGGCAGGCCTTGGACACGATAAACGGTGCGTTGAGGTCAATATCGACGACGCGGCGGAAGTCCTCGGCGCTCATGTCGAGCATCGGGGTACGCTGGATGACGCCAGCGTTGTTGACCAGGATATCGGGCGTGGTGCCAAAGTCGGCCTCAATCTTGGCGATGAGCTCGGCGACGACGGCCTCGTCGGTGACATCGGCGACATAGCCGTGAGCGTCAAAGCCCAGCTCGCGGTAGTGCTTCTCGGCTTCGGCGACTTTGTCGGCGTGGCGGGCGTTAAACGCAATCTTGGCGCCGGCCTCTCCGAGCGCCTCGGCGATGGCCATGCCGATGCCATAGGTGGCGCCGGTTACGAGCGCGACCTTGCCATCCAGGCGGAAGCTGTCCATAAGATCAGACATAGCGATCCTTTCAAAAGAAACGTTCATCTATATAAGTCTTGCTTTTCATACAAGGTCAGTATAGGAGAAGAGGGGGAATTAAAAGTCAGATTCTCCTAAAATCAGGTGAACGTTCACTTTTAAAAGGTAAACGGTGATCTCCCATTGCCGCGCGGACGTTTATTCGCTCTGTTCCTGCGTGCCCTCTGCGATCATGTTGCGGTTATACACCAGGTGCAGATACATCGCGTCGTGCGCGGCGGTGGGATTGCGCGAGGCGATGGCGTCGGCCACATCGCGGTGCGTGCGGATAGTTTCCTCGACGAGCTTTTTGCCGGTCACGTCGATAAAGAGGGGGACGGATGCCTTGAGCACGCCCATCAGGCGGGGAACGACGAGGTTTCCGGAGCTCTCGGCAATGGCATTGTGGAACGCGGTGTCGGCGGCGGAGTAATCCTCACCGGCCTCGGCCAGGCGCTCGGATTCGTCGCAGAGCTCTTTGATACAGACGACCTGGTCGTTGGTTGCGTGCTCGGCCGCCATGCGTGCCATCTGCGGCTCGATCATAAAGCGCACCTCGAGTAGGTCGCGCGCCAGACGCTGCTTGTCGTCGATAAAGGTAAAGCCCAGCGGGTCGTCGGCAACGCCGGGGTTTGACGCCACATAGGTGCCCGAACCTTGCTTAATGCGCACGATATTGCGCGACTGCAGCAACTTCATGGCCTCGCGCACGGTGCTCCTGCCGGCGCCCAAGCGCTCGACCAGCACGGTTTCCTTGGGCAGGCGATCGCCTTGCTCAAGGTGTTCATCCAGAATCAATTGAATGATTTTCTCCGATATTTGCTCGGGGAGTCCCGATTCGGCGCGGGCCATAGCTATACCTTTCATTACAAAATTCATCTGAGCTATTTTAGCGCACCATGGATGCGATATTGGCCGCTGGATTTGAGTCGGGCGGCTTAGATATACCGTTCGCAGCGTAAATACGACCGTTTACCAAATACATCAGATGTATTTCGAACAAATTCCAAAATGAAACATCAGACCTTTCCAAAACACGCTATAGTCATCAGACGAATTCAAAAGGTCTGATGAATTGGAGGAAAGATGTCAGACCCAACGTTTATGGCTGATCCCACCAGGCTGGTCATCGCCGCCATCGTGGGCATCGCGCTGCTGCTTGCGCTCATCATCAAGTTCAAGCTGCACCCCGTGCTGTCGATGATGGTCTCGGCGCTCGTGATCGGTATCGGAGCCGGCATGCCGCTCGATATGGTGGCAGACACCGTCACCAAGGGCGTGGGCACCACGCTGCAAAACATCGCCTTGCTCATTGGCCTGGGATCGATGTTTGGCCAGATTTTGGAGGAGAGCGGCGGCGCCAAGAAGATCGCCCAGACCTTCATTGACACCTTTGGCCAGGGCCACTCCAGCTGGGCGCTGGGCATCACCGGTTTGGTCATCGGCACCACGGTGTTCTTTGAGGCCGGCGTGGTCGTTTTGATCCCGCTTGCCTTTAGTGTGGCGTCGCAGACCAAGAAGTCGACCCTCTACTACGGCATTGCCCTGCTCGCGGGACTGGCGGCTGGCTATGCGTTCGTGCCGCCTTCGGCCGGTTCGGTTTTGGTCGCCGGCACGCTCGGTGTCGATTTGGGCACCATGATCCTCGTCGGTATCCCCACCGCCTTCATCGCCATGGCAATCGCTGGCGTCATCTGGGGCCGCAACGTGGGCGGCCGCATCTTTACGAATGTTCCGGAGCACTTTACCTCCGCCGAGGGGGCGAGCGACGACAAGGAGCTTCCCTCCTTTGGCATGGTGCTCGCGATCGTACTCACGCCGCTTTGTCTGATTTTGCTGGGCACGTTGTCCTCTTATATCCCCATGCCCGCCGAGCTCGCCTCGATTCTCGCCTTCCTAGGCAAGCCGTTCGTCGCTTTGACGCTCGCCACGCTCGTCGCGATGTATCTGCTGGGCGCGCGCCGCGGCTACTCCGGCGCCGACCTCAAGGCCCTGCTCGACCGCTCTCTTAAGCCCGTCGGCATGATCTTGCTGGTTATCGCCTGTGGCGGCGTCATTCGCTGGATGCTGCAGGACTGCGGCTTGGGCCAGGTTATCGGCCCTATGCTCGAGGCCTCACCGCTGCCTTTGGTGGTCGTTGCCTTTTTGATTGCCGTCATGGTGCGTGCCTCTGTCGGCAGCTCCATCGTCGCTATGACCATGGCATCGGGCATTATGGCTGCCATGCCCGCGGTTGCCGGAGCCTCGGTGCTCATGCGTGCCGCTATCTGTCTTGCTATCTGCGGTGGTGCCACGGCCCTCTCGCACGTCAACGATGCCGGTTTTTGGATGTGCTCCTCGTTCCTGGAGATTGACGAGAAGACAACCCTCAAGTCCTGGACCGTTATGGAGACGCTCATCGGCCTTTCGGGTCTTGCCTGCGCCCTGGTGATTTCGTTCTTCGCCTAGTTCGCGTAGCTAAGCATCTTTCACCGAGTGCATCGCTCGGTACCCATTTTCACCTGATTCATTAACCAACGATTGATACAACCGTTCAAACCAAAAGAGGAGAGCATTATGGACGAGAAGACCAAGGCACAGATTCGGCAGGAGGCAGCCGACCTGGTTGCCAAGCTGCAGCCGCGTTCTGGCAAGTTCCGCACCATCAGCCCCGAGATGGACCCGCTGCGTCTGGGCTCCGGCTGGACGATCGAGGACCTGGACAAGCCGCAGGTCATCATCGAGTCGACCTTTGGCGATTCGCACCCGGGTTCTGCCGGCCTGTTCGAGCTGGTCGAGGAGGTCCGTGCCGGCGTTGCCGAGGCTGGCGGTCACGGTGCCCGTTACTTCTGCACCGATATCTGCGACGGCGAGGCCCAGGGCCACGACGGCATTAACTACTCGCTGCCCAGTCGCGACATGATCGCCAACATGATTGAGATTCATGCCAAGGCCACCCCGTTCGACGCCGGCGTCTTTGTCGCCAGCTGCGATAAGGGCCTGCCTGCGAACCTCATGGCCATGGGTCGCATCAACATCCCCTCCATCGTCGTTACCGGCGGCGTCATGGATGCAGGCCCTGACCTGCTGACCCTGGAGCAGCTCGGCGCGATTTCTGCCCGCTACGAGCGCGGCGAGATCTCTCGCGAGGAGCTTGAGTTTGCCAAGCACAACGCATGTCCCAGCTGTGGCGCCTGTTCCTTTATGGGCACCGCGTCGACCATGCAGGTTACCGCCGAGGCCCTGGGCCTTATGCTTCCCGGTACCGCCCTGCTGCCCGCAACCAGCTCCGATCTGCGTGAGTTTGCGCGCGAGGCTGGCCGTCAGTCCGTGTGGCTCTCCGAGCACAACCTGTGCCCGCGCGATATCGTGACCAAGGAGTCCTTCGAGAACCTCATCATGGTCCACGGCGCCATCTCCGGTTCCACCAACTCGCTGCTGCACATTCCCGCGATCGCCCGCGAGTTTGGCATCGAGATGTCCGCCGACGATTTCGATCGCCTGCACCGTGGCGCCCACTACCTGCTCAACGTTCGCCCCGCAGGCGAGTGGCCGGCGCAGTTCTTCTACTATGCGGGCGGCGTGCCGCGCATCATGGAGGAGATCAAGTCGATGCTCCACCTCGACGTTATGACCGTCACCGGCAAGACTCTCGGCGAGAACCTCGAGGATCTCAAGAACAACGGCTATTACGAGAAGTGCGGTCGTTACCTTGAGAAGTGGAATCTCAAGCGCGAGGACATCATTCGCCCGTTTGACCAGGCCTTTGGTACCGACGGCTCCATCGCCATCCTCCACGGCAACCTTGCTCCCGAGGGCGCCGTCGTCAAGCACACGGTTGTTCCGCGCGAGATGTTCCAGGCTACGCTCAAGGCCCGTCCGTTCGACTGCGAGGAGGACGCCATTCACGCCGTCCTGACGCACGAGGTCAAGCCCGGTGACGCCGTCATCATTCGCTATGAGGGCCCCAAGGGCTCCGGCATGCCCGAGATGTTCTACACCACCGAGGCTATCGCCAGCGATCCCGAGCTCGGCGCTTCGATTGCTCTGATCACTGACGGCCGCTTCTCCGGCGCCTCCAAGGGCCCGGCTATCGGTCATGTCTCGCCCGAGGCCGCAGTGGGCGGCCCGATTGCCCTGATCGACGAAGGCGACCTGATCCAGATCAACATCCCCGAGCGTTCGCTGTCCATCGTGGGCATCGCCGGCAAGGAGATGGAGCCGGCCGAGGTCGACGCCGTCCTGGCCGAGCGTCGAGCCACTTGGAAGCCCAAGGCTAATCGTTACACCTCCGGCACGCTCAAGTTCTTTACCGAGCATGCAGTTTCCGCCATCCAGGGTGGCTACATGGAGTAGCGCCCATGCGCATCAAATATCTCCTCTCATAGATGCGTGGTACAAAAAAGCTCCGAGCTCACACGAGCTCGGGGCCTTTTTCGTCTGGATTGGGGACGCATAGCCGGACGTAAACAATTTGCGTCTGGTAATAAGCGTACGAAAGCGCAATTTACGTCTTAATTTCGGACGCAAATCAAGACGAAAACCGTTTACGTCTGCTTTAAATCCGTATGAAAACGGTTTTCGTCTTGCAGGGCAGTTGCCGTTTCTACAGTTCAACTTCCAGTTCGGCTTTCTGTTCGCAGAGGTAGTCGCGCATGTAGGGGATGGCAAATGAGACCTTGCCGTACGAAGGAGCCTCGATAATCGATTCTCTTAACAGGCGGCTGCGGACGGAGCTCACCTGTTGAGGCGTTTTGTTTAGGGCATCGGCAACCATGCTGGTCGAGCTCGTCTGCCCCAAAGACGCCATGCTCAGCAGATAAGCGATGCACGTGGGCGGAATGCGCTGCAGCGCGGGCTCAATCACCATGCCGCAGAAGCGTTCGCGTGCCGTTGCAATGCCACGCTCGGCTTCTTCTTCTCCAATAATCGCTGTATGTGCGCGTCTTGCCAACTGCCATGCGTAGTATCCAACGAGTTGGATCATGAAAGGATAACCTTGCGTTGCCTCGGCAAGTTGGCCGGCAATACCTGGCTGCGACTCCATGCCAGACGCTTCAATGGTTTCCTCGAGGGAGTACGACACTTCGGTTACTGCCACAGCCTTCAGATCAAAGGGGAGGGCACGGCGCAAAAACGCAAGTGTCTTTCCGTTGATGATGCTTTCAATCATCGAAGGCAGCCCAGCAAAAACAAAGGCGATATCAAGGTCTTCGCCGATAACCTGCTGAATCGCAATGGAGAGCGTTCGGACCTCATCGAGCTCTGCGTCTTGAACCTCGTCGAGAGTGATGAGCAGGCCGTTTCCATTCTTGGATATTGTCTGTCTCATGGCGTCGCGTAGCGATGGGCCGATTCGCTCAATATCTATGCTGCCGATGGATATGCCAGCTACGGTGGGCTCAAATCTGGCGTGTTTGGCCTGGAATTTGGGCTGCAGCTGTTCGAGAATGCGCTGGCAAAGTCCCTCGGTTGCGACCTCTTTTATGACCGTCCAGCCACGGCTTTGCGCCAAACGTGAGCACTCGTCAAGGAGGACCGTCTTGCCCGTTCCACGGACGCCGGCTATGCGCATTAGGCGCCCCGGGGCACCAGGCCCGTTGACGAGGCCCTCATTGAATTCTTCGAGCACATCTTCGCGGCCGATAATCGTGGGAGGTGTTTTACCTGCTGTGGGCTTAAAAGGGTTTGTTTGCATGTGAGCCACCTTTGCTCAAGATATAGCAAGATATAGCAAAGTATAGTGAGATATAGCAAAGTAAGCGCTACTCGCGGGTTTTGCGGTGGTGCTATTTTCCAAATGCCGCGCGGATAAAGCGCTGGGCGAACAGCTTGTTGGCAACTCACGAGGGCTCGGGGTGCCAATTTGGGGTGCAGTAGTGCTGCACCACGAAAAGGGCCTATCTACTACGTTTAAGCCGCAGGGGTCAATCATAGTCGGCTTTTTCGAAAATCGACAAGCTGTCTACCTGCACTGATAATTGTCCTTGGGGGAAGCGGGCACTGCGGGGGCGCGTCAACGGCGCGCGATTTCCGCGTCGCAGCGCTACCCTGATGCCGAACGCCGG
>CABRHR010000034.1 GCA_902470835.1 uncultured Collinsella sp. | reverse complement strand
GTAGCGTCTCGTGGGCTCGGAGATGTGTATAAGAGACAGAATCAGGACCGCACCCTAACGCAAATCGCGCACCGTATCGCCCTCTACGAGCACGCCGGGGATCAGCATGTGCTCCACGCCAGACACAACGCCCTCGGCGCCGGCGATTTTGTCGACCGCCCACATGCCGACGCGCCTGTTGTCGAAGCGCACGGTGGTCAGGCGACGATCGGGCACGATATCGCCCAGGCTGTCATCAACACCCACCACGCTCACGTCCTCGGGCACGTGCTTTCCGCGCGACTCAAGTCCGCGAATGCAGCCGTAGGCCATGGCGTCGTTGGAAGCATAAATGGCCGTACAGGTCGGATCGTCCGCCAGAGCCTGACCGGCAGCATACCCGCTCTGTGCCGTCCAATCGCCACGAACGAGTCGCGGCGGCTCAATACCATGTGCGTGCAATGTCTCGCGCCAGCCTTCCTCGCGCTGCATGCCCGAAAGCGAGCGCTCGGGACACGAGATGAAATGCACGGTCTTGTGCCCCTGCCTCAGCAAGTACTCGACAACCTGGCGCGAGCAATCGAACTGGTCGTTATCGACCGTTGAACAGAGCGGGTGCTCCAACATCGTAACGAGCACTGTCTGCATGCCGGGCAGTGGCTCGAAGGTGCCAAAGTCCGCCGGCATGCGATTCATGATCACGACCATGCCATCCACCGGCAGTGCGCTCATGCGCGACGATGCGCTCTCGAGGGTATACGGATGCCCATCTACTTTAGTGAGGGTAATGGCGTAGCCGTGCTTATCGGCGGCGGCAGCAAAGCCCTCCATACGGTCGAGGTTGCCGGTACCGGTAATGTTGAACATGGCGACGCCGACGGTCTTAAACTTGCCGCGGCGCAGCGATCGACCGGCAAAATTGGGGCGATACCCCAGCTCGCGCATGGCGGCACGCACGCGCTCCTTGGTCTCGGGGCGCACGCTGGGCGAATCGTGCACCGTACGCGAGACTGTCTGCTCCGAGACGCCCGCGAGACGCGCCACGTCCTTAACGGAAACCGATTTTTTAACAGCGGCCATAGGTCGATCTTTCTATGTCAACGATGCCATTAGTGGCATCCTACGCAGTCAAATGAAACGTCTTCAAGTATATCTAACGCCTCCCCACCATACGTTTACCACCCAAAACCTACCGTTCACCGACATTTTTGCTTCCCCGAACGGCTTTTGTCGCCCAAATGTTAACGTTGCCATTGTGCAAACACAGAGCCACCGGGCGGCTCAAACGTTTACGCGCAAGGAATCGACGGTTCGCAGGCACAGGAACCACCGGTTCGCGTCTTTTTTTGTGTCGCAAAATGGCAACGTCAACATTTTGGCAAGCAAACGTCAAAAGCTACCATCGTTGCTAACCCACCGACTCTTAGGAGCTTTGCATGGAGCAACTCATCGCCACTATCGAAAAGGGCCAGCCCTTTTTCAACGCGATCGCCCGCAACAAGTACCTCAAGGCGATCCGCGACGGTTTTATCTCCGTCATCCCCATCATCATCTTCTCTTCCATCTTCTGCCTCGTAGCCTCGGTCCCCAACATCTGGGGTTTCTACTGGCCCGATGACATCAACAACGCCCTGTGGAAGTGCTACAACTACTCCATGGGCATCCTGGCCATCGCCTGTGCCGCCACCACCGCCAAGCACTTCGCCGACGCTCAGAACCGTGACCTGCCCAAGAATAACCAGATCAACTTTATCTCGTGCATGTGCGCGGCCATCATCGGCTTCTTGCTCCTTTCGAGCGACACCATCGCCACGGACGCCGCCAGCGGCTTCAACACCACCTACCTTGGTTCCAAGGGCCTGCTGACCGCCTTCATCGCTGCGTTTGTGACCGGCATCATCTACAACTTCTTTATCAAGCGCAACATCACCGTCAAGATGCCCGAGCAGGTTCCGCCCAACATCTCGCAGACCTTTAAGGACATCATCCCCTTCTCCGTCTGCATCGCCGTCTTTTGGGTCTTTGACATCGTCTTCCGCGCTGCTTTTGGCTTCTGCTTTGCCCAGGGCGTCATCCAGGTGTTCCAGCCCCTGTTCACCGCTGCCGACGGCTATATCGGTCTCGCTGTGATCTACGGCGCCATGAGCCTGTTCTGGTTCGTCGGCGTCCACGGCCCCTCGATCGTCGAGCCCGCCATCGCCGCCGCCCTCGTTGCCAACATGACCGACAACCTGGCTGCATTCCAGGTCGGCGAGCACGCCTCCGCTGTCCTGACCCAGGGCGCCCAGTACTTCGTCGTCTGCATGGGCGGCACTGGCGCCACGCTCGTCCTGGTCTTTATGTTCTGCTTCCTGGCCAAGTCCCAGGAGATGCGCGCCGTCGGTAAGGCCGCTATCGTCCCCGTGTGCTTTGCCGTTAACGAGCCGCTGCTGTTCGCCGCGCCCATCGTGCTCAACCCCGTCTTCTTTGTCCCGTTCGTCTTTGCCCCGATCGCCAACATCTGGATCCTCAAGATCTTTATCGACTTCTTGGGCATGAACGGCTTTATGTACACCCTGCCTTGGACTGTCCCCGGCCCCATCGGCACCATCATGGGCTTGGGCTTCCAACCACTCGCCTTTGTGATGCTCGCCCTTATCCTGGTCGTCGACTTTGTTCTGTACTATCCGTTCTTCCGTGCCTACGACGCCCAGAAGTGCACCGAGGAGGCCGAGATCTCCCAGGAGGAGCTCGCCGCCAAGAACGCCGCAAAGGCCGCCAAGCTCAACGATGCCTTCCAGGGCAAGGCCGACGCCAAGAGCGTTGCCGCCGGCGCTGCTGCCGAGGCCGTGAAGGCCAACGCCCCCGCCGCTTCCGCAGCACCCGCCACCGAGGCTACGGCCACTAGCGACCTCAACGGCAAGCGCGTGCTCGTGCTCTGCCAGGGTGGCGGCACCTCGGGCCTGCTCGCCAACGCGCTGGCCAAGGCTGCCAAGGAGCGCGGCATTAACCTCGAGACCGCTGCCGAGGCCTATGGCAACCACGTGGACATGCTCCCCGACTTCGACCTGGTCGTCCTGGCCCCGCAAGCCGCCAGCTACCTGGCCGACCTGCAAAAGGACTGCGAGCGCGTGGGCAACAAGTGTGTCGCCTGCCGTGGCAAGCAATACATCGAGCTCTCCCAGAACGGCGACAAGTCTCTCGCCTTCGTAAGCGAGCAACTCTCGAAGTAAGTAACGCCCAGGGCCAGCCGACCATCCAAGACCGGCTGGCCCTTCGATTTAGACGATTGGATCATCATGTCCGTTAACCCTGCTAGCGTCACCAATCCGCCTGCGCAGTTTCCCGAGGACTTTGTCTTTGGCGGCGCCACCGCTGCCTACCAGGTAGAGGGCGAGACCCGCACTCACGGTAAGGGCAAGGTCGCCTGGGACGACTTCCTGGAGGCCCAGGGGCGCTTTTCCCCCGATCCCGCTTCGGACTTCTACAACCAGTACCCCGTCGACCTGGAACTGTGCGAGGAGTTTGGCATCAACGGCATCCGTCTCTCCATTGCCTGGAGCCGCATCTTTCCCAACGGGACCGGCGAGATCAACCCCGAGGGCGTCCAGTTCTACCACGACCTCTTCGCCGAGTGCCACAAGCACCACGTTGAGCCGTTTGTCACGCTGCATCACTTCGATACGCCGCTGTCCCTCTTTGAGAAGGGCGACTTCCTCAACCGCGAGACCATCGACGCTTTTGTGGACTTTGCCACCTTCTGCTTTAAGGAGTACGCCGACCAGGTGACCTATTGGTTCACCTTTAACGAGATCTGGGCGGACGCCTCCAACACCTACATCGAGGGCACCTTCCCCGGTGGTGTTAAGGCGCACCTGGCCGAGGCCTTCCAGTGCGAGCACAACATGATGCTCGCTCACGCCAAGGCAGTCCTGGCCTTCCACAACGGTGGCTTTAAGGGCAAGATCGGCGTCATCCAGTCGCTGGAGTTTAAGTACCCGCTCAACGAGAACGATCCTGCCGACATCAAGGCCGCCAACAACGAGCACGTGCTGCAGAACCAGTTCTTGCTCGACGCCACTTTCCGCGGCGACTACGCGCCTGACACCTTGGAGTGCGCCAACCGCCTGGCTGCCGTCTCGGGCGGCACCATCGAGATTCTGGACGAGGACCTCGAGATTATGCGCGAGGCCGCGCTCTACAACGACTACCTGGGCGTTAACAACTATCAGTGCCGTTTTTTGAAGGCTTACGATGGCGAGAACGACCTGCACCACAACGGTACGGGCGAGAAGGGCACCGGCCGCTGGCGCGTTAAGGGTATTGGCGAGCATGTGAACAAGCCTGGCATCCCCACCACCGACTGGGACTGGATCATCTATCCCGAGGGCCTGTTCGATCTGCTCGTCTACATTAAGCAGCGCTACCCCAACTATAAGCAGATCTTCATTACAGAAAACGGCATGGGCTACAAGGATCCCTACAAGGACGGTTTCGTGGACGACCAGCCGCGCATCGACTACATCGAGCAACACCTGCGTTGGCTGCTCAAGGCCATGGAGGTAGGCGTCAACGTAGGCGGCTACTTCCTGTGGAGCCTGCAGGATCAGTTCTCTTGGACCAATGGCTACAACAAGCGTTACGGCTTCTTCTACGTTGACTTTGAAACCCAGAAGCGCACGCCCAAGGCAAGCGCCTACTGGTATAAACACGTGGCGCAGACCCGTCGTCTGGACTAGTGACTGGCGGGGTTGCCCGCTCACATAACCTGTCCCCATTTCTCGGCCGGGGGCGGCACGTCACACGACGCGCCGCCCCCGGCCTTTTTGTGCAGGTCGGAAGCCGTTTGTCTCGATCTGTAACATCTAGCCGAGTTTTTGGGTCCTAGCTGTTACAGATCGAGACAAACAGAACGCCCAAGCAGAAATATCTAAATCTGTAACATCTAGCCGAGTATTTCGGCTCCAGCTGTTACAGATTGAGATGAACAGGCCGAGCACGTCTACGCCCGCAGGTCCTTCACGCTGGAACGCTCGACCAGCACACCCGAGACGAGCGTACGGCTTCTGGAACTCGGAGCTTCTAGGCCTGCGACGACCTCGTTGAGCGCACGGACACCCAGCTCGCGGTGGCGAAACTTCACCGACGTCAGAATCGAGTTGGGAATCGTCTTGTAGAGTTCGTCGTCAAAGCCGATCACGGACACGTCGTCGGGCACCCTGAGCCCTCTGTCACGCAGAGCCATCATCACGCCGTTGGCCATGCAGTCGTTAGCAGCGAGGACCGCCGTGCAAGCGGGTTTATCGGCAAGCACAAGGCCCGCGGCATAGCCGCTATCCGCATTCCAATCGCCTTGCAGAGGCTCGGGCGGCTCAATGCCACGCGTCTCGAGCGCCGCACGCCAACCTTTCATACGGCACTGGCTCGACAGTGACTCTTTCTTACCAGAGACGAAGTACACGTTCTTGTGACCGTGGTCCAAAAAGTACTCGCACGCCATATGCGCGCCGCCCTCTTGGTCGTCACTGACGGTGGAGCAGGTAGGATGCTCCATCGGCGTGATAATCACCGTCTTGAGGTCTTTCGGCGCCTCAAAGGTATCAAAGTCATCGACCATCTGGCGCAGGTTGAAGATCATGCCATCAACAGGCAGCTGCGACATCCTACGCGCCGCTTCGGCAAGGGTCATCTTCTCCCCTGCGCGCTTCTTAATCATCGTGAGAGCAAATCCTCGCTCTTCGGCGGCATCGGCGATACCGTCAATCATGTCCACGGCACCGCCCGACAAGTGAAACATCACCACGCCGATGCACCCGTAACGGCCCAACTTGAGCGAACGCGCGGCAAAGTTGGCTCGAAACCCGAGCGTCTCCATGGCCGAATGAACCTTATCGCGTGTCGACTCTCGCACGCTATCGGGCTCGTTGATCACGCGCGACACCGTCTTGAGAGAAACACCCGCGGCAATCGCCACATCGTTCATCGAGACGTTTTTCTTGTCCATCGTTGCCACTGCTTCTCCACTCGGTTCTCTATCGCTTGTTTTTTGCGTTCTAGCATACACTACCTGCCTGACTGATAAATCAACCATTCACCGGACAATATCGACCGCTCGCCCGTATATCCTTGTTGCTCTTCCAAGAATGTCTTACGTTGTCATTAACGAAATGACAACGTTGTCATTTCGCAATGCCTTCCTTAAGCAGGAAGGCTTCCGGGCAGTCCTGACCATCCATCGACGACCAGTTCCATCCACATGCATCGCGCATCAAGTAGCAAAGGAGCTTTATGGACGCCATCGTAAAGATGCTCGAAAAGCATCAACCGTTCTTTGAGAAGATCTCGAGGAACATCTACCTCCAGGCTATTAAGGACGGATTCCTTGGGTGCATGCCCATCGTCCTCACCTCTTCGATCTTTCTGCTCATTGCCACCCTTCCCGGCGTAGTCGGCATCACGCTGCCCCAGCCGCTCATCGACTGGTGCAACAAGCTCTACAACTTCACCATGGGCGTCATGGGCATCATGGTTGCCGGCACCACTGCCAAGAACTTCACGGCATCCATGAACCGTCGTATGCCCGCCGGCAAAGTGCTCAACGACGGTTCCACCATGGTGGCCGCCCAGTGCAGCATGCTGCTGCTCGCAGTCACGCAGTTCACCACCAAGTTCAACGGCTCCGAGCTTTCGGTCTTCGATTGCACCAGCATGGGCACGCGCGGTCTGTTCTCGGCCTATATCGCCGCGTTCATTACCGTTTGGGTCTACAAGTTCTGCGTCTCGCGCGATCTGACCATTAAGCTGCCCAAGGAGGTCCCGGGCGCCATCGCTCAGAACTTCCGTGACATCATCCCCTTCGGTGGCGCTGTCATCATCTGCGGCATCATCGATGTGGTTGTGCGCAACCTCATGGGCGTTCCGTTCTCCGAGTTGCTCATCAAGCTGCTCTCCCCGCTCTTCACTGCGGCAGAGACCTATCCTGGCCTTATCCTTATCCAGGCAGCTACCGCGTTCTTCTGGTTCATCGGCGTCCACGGCCCCTCGATCGTCCAGCCGGGCATCGACCCCATCCGTCTTGCCAACCAGGCCGAGAACCTGCAGGTTCTGCTGGCCGGTGGCCACCCCGCCCACTCCCTCACCTTTAACATGTCGCTCGTGGGTGAGTTCGGCGGCACCGGCGCCACGTTCATCGTGCCGCTTCTGCTGATTCTCTTTATGAAGTCCAAGCAGCTCAAGGCCGTCGGTAAGGCCTCGATTGTTCCTGTTGCCTTTGCTGTCAACGAGCCGCTGCTCTTTGGCGCGCCGATGATCCTTAACCCCTACATGCTCATCCCCTTTGTTGCCGCCGGCTGCGTCAACGTGAGTGTTGCCAAGTTCTTTATCGACAACGTGGGCATGAACGGCTTCTCCTTCGTGGTGCCTTGGGCTACCCCTGCCCCCATCGGCATCTTCATCACCACGAACTTCCAGCTTATCGCCCTGGTGTTTGTCGCGATCATCATCTTGCTGGACGCAATCATCTACCTGCCGTTCTTGAAGGCATACGATAAGCTGCTCTGCGACCAGGAGGCCGAGCGCGCCGCCGAGCTGGGTCTTGAGTCCGATGGTGCCGCTTCCATCGCCGCCAACGCCCCTGCGCCCGCTGTCGAGCAGGCTACCGCTTCCGTCGAGCCGACCGCCGCTGCCGCCGACAGCAAGCCTGTCGCCGATCAGCCCGAGCCCGCCGCCGACGTATCCGCTAAGAAGGACGTCGATGGCCTGAAGGTCCTCGTCCTGTGCGCCGGCGCCGGCACCTCTGCCATGCTTGCCAACGCCATCAAGGAAGGTGCCGCGCAGACCGGAGAGAACATCGCTTCCTCCGCAGGCGCCTATGGTCAGCACACTGCCATCATGGATCAGTACGACGTTATCGTGCTTGCCCCGCAGGTCCGTAGCTACTACAACGATATGAAGGCCGACACCGATCGCCTGGGCATTAAGCTGCTCGCTCCGCGCGGTAAGGAATATATCGACCTTACTCGCGACCCCGCCGGCGCCATCAAGTGGCTCCGCGAGAACCTCGACTAGTTCCTCCCTCTGTTGGTGCCCGAATCCCCAGTTCGGGCACCTCTCCCTATTCGTATCCCACAGAAAGGATGACTCATGACCAACCCCATGCAGTTCCCCGACGGCTTTGTGTTTGGCGGCGCCACCGCCGCTTACCAGGTTGAGGGCGAGACCCGCACGCACGGCAAGGGCAAAGTGCCCTGGGACGATTTCCTGGCAGCTCAGGGTCGCTTCTCCCCCGATCCCGCAAGCGATTTCTACAACAAGTACCCGGTCGATATCGACCTGTGCCAGCGCTTCGGCATCAACGGTATCCGTGTCTCCATCGCTTGGAGCCGTATCTTCCCCAACGGCACCGGCGAGATTAACCCCGAGGGCGTCGCTTTCTATCACGAGCTTTTCGCCACCTGCAATAAAGCCGGCGTTATCCCCTATGTCACGCTCGATCACTTTGACACGCCCGAGGGCTTCTACCAGGATGGCGGCGAGGGCTTCTTGACGCGCACGACCATCGATGCCTTCGTCGAGTACGCCAAGTTCTGCTTTGCCGAGTTCACCGAGGTCAAGCACTGGTTTACCTTTAACGAGATTCCCGCAACCGCCGAGGGCAGCTTTATCGTCGGCAACTGGCCGCACGGCGAGAAGTATCGCCTGGACAAGGCCTTCCAGCTTATGCACAACATGATGGTGGCCCATGCCAAGGCCGTCGTCGCCTTCCACGAGGGCGGCTTTGAGGGCGAGATCGGCATTGTCCAGAACCTGGAGCCCAAGTATCCCCTCGACCCCAACAACGCCGCCGACTGCGAGGCAGCTCGCATGGCCGACGTCATCAACAACCGCTGGGTACTCGACGCCACCTTCCGCGGCCACTATGCAGCCGACACCATGGAGGCTGCGACCAAGCTGGCCCATATCGCCGGCGGCGAGCTCGACGTCCGCGACGAGGACATCGCCGCGCTGACCGCCGCGCTCCCCTATAACGATTGCCTGGGCGTCAACACCTACAAGTGCCAGTTCCTGCGTGCCGCCGAGGGCGAAAACGACATCAACCACAATGGCACCGGCGACAAGGGCTCCTCGCGCTGGTTCCTCAAGGGCGTTGGCGAGGCATGCGTGCGCGAAGGCGTTCCCACCACCGATTGGGACTGGATCATCTATCCCGAGGGCCTCTACGACCTGCTGCTCCGCATTAAGAACGATTACCCCAACTACAAGAAGATCTACATCACCGAGAACGGCATGGGCTATAAGGACGACTTCGAGGACGGCTTTATCGACGACGCCCCTCGTATCGACTACATGCGTCAGCATCTCGCGTGGATCCTCAAGGCGATCGACGGCGGCGTGAACGTCGACGGCTACTTTGTGTGGTCGCTGCAGGACCAGTTCTCCTGGACCAACGGCTATAACAAACGTTACGGCCTGTTCTACATCGACTTTGAGACCCAGAAGCGCTACCCCAAGGCGAGCGCGTACTGGTACAAGAACGTCGCAGAGACTGGCCTGCTCATGGCCTAGTTTCCGCCGCATACCCCCTGTCGGCCGCATGTGAGTCCCTCCACGGGATCGCATGCGGCCTTTTTTGTTTTTAACCGAGCCGCACCACACTTTTGTCTCGATCTGTAACATCTAGCATTGATTTTCGGCCCCAGCTGTTACGGATCGAGACAAACAGAACGCCCGAGCAGAAATGTCTAAATCTGTAACACGTAGCCCACTTTCGACCGTCTACCTGTTACAGATCAAGACAATAAGATAGTCAAATCCAAACTTTCCAAGCAGTTATGAAGCATGGTTTCTAGTTTTCGGTATCACGAACATACTTTCGGTATCATTTAATGGTATTATGATATCGAAAGTATGTTCGTGATACCGAAAGGAGCCACATGCGCCAGTTCGATTACGCCACAGTCCCAGCGGAACTCGAAGCAACTCCAATCACCAACCTCCTCCTCTCGATACGCGAGCATAAAGGCCGACAGCTTGTTCTGAGTCAAGTCAAACCCGAACTCCTATCGTCCCTTATGGAGGAAGCTAAGATCCAAAGCACCCAATCCTCCAACGGACTTGAAGGAATTGTTACCACCCAAAAAAGACTCAAAGCAATCATGGCGTATTCCGCCAAGCCAAGCTCCCGCGCAGAGGAAGAAATCGCTGGATACCGAGATGTGCTGTCGCTTATTCACGAGCAACACGATTCCATTCCCGTAACGCCATCGGTCATTCTGCAGTTGCATCGCGACCTCATGGCGCACACGGCAATCTCGTATGGAGGCCATTGGAAGGATAGCGATAACGAAATCGTCTCCATTGACGATCAAGGTAATCGATTTGTGCGCTTTAGGCCCCCTTCAGCTCTAGCAACCCCGGGACTTATTAAAGAAGCCTGCCAGTCCCTCAACGATGCTTTATCTCGCCAAGTTTGCGATCCCCTCCTTATATCGCTCCGCTTTATCTTCGATTTTGTCAGTATTCATCCCTTCAACGATGGCAATGGCAGGATGAGCCGGCTCCTTACAACGCTGCTGCTCGAAAAGACTGGATACGACGTTGCGCGTTACATCAGCATCGAACGACTTATTGAAGACAACAAAGCGCTTTACTACAACGCCCTCGCTGCAAGCTCCACTGGATGGAATGAAAATCAAAACACCGAAGCACCCTTTATCCGTTTCATGCTCGGAACAACCCTGGCCGCCTACCGACAGCTCGAACAGCGTACCTTAATTGAATCAAGCACTCGTCCCATGTCGAAGCAAGCGCGCATCGCCGTTCTATTTCAACAGAGACCCGGCGTCATTAAGAAATCAGACATCCGACCCAACTGCCCCGATATCAGCGAGGTTACCGTTAAACGAACCCTCAGTCAGCTTGTTAGTTGCAGCGCAATCGAAAAAACAGGGGCGGGTCGTTCGACGGGCTACATACTCAAAGACGTCCATGCTCTAGAACTATTCTTGCAATCCACAATACCCGATAGCGAGGCCGCAATAACAAAAGAGGCTCCAAAGGATAAGCTCCTTGAACGTGTAAGCCACGCCGAGGATGAAAGCAGAGAGGGGCTCTATGAAGACTACGATTCATTCTCAAGGGACATAAAGACGAAATACGGAGTCTAGTCATATCCCAGAATAGCCTCATCCTTGTTGCCCAAAATTATTTGCGCGTCATTGTGAAGCGATAATCCCCGCGCCGGCAGGGGGCAGAAGTATCGCCTGCAGCGTTAGCTAGCAGATGACCTGAGTGTGCTCCTCAATGGCGGAGCGATCCGCGGCGGAGATGCTCGGCTCACATACCACGGCGTCCAGGCTGTCCAGACGGCAGAAGGTGTAGAAGTCGCGCTTGCCAATCTTGCTGGAATCGGCGATTAGATAGCGCGAGTCGGCCTTGCTAAAGGCGAGCTGCTGGATGCGGCCCTCTTCCATGTTAGACGTAGACACGTCGCCGTCCAAAATGCCGTTTGCGCCGATAAAGGCTGCGTCGATCCCCAGTGCGCGCAAGGTGTCCTCGGCCGTGGGGCCCACAAAGGCGGCAGTGCGGCGGCGGTACACGCCGCCCACCAGGCACAGTTCGCAGTCTTCGCGCGCCTCGAGCAGGTTAAACACCGAAAGCGAATTGGTCACAATGCGCAGGCGAAACGCCGGCAGCATCGAGGCCATCTGCTCAACCGTGGTGCCCGTACCCAAAAAGATGGTCGAGCCTTCCTCGATAAGCTCCACAGCACGGCGCGCAATCTGCAGCTTTTCCTCGGCATGCTTAGTGCGCTTTTCGCTGTGCGAATACTCGTGGCGCAACATAGCGTGTGGACGACCCTGCGCACTACGGGCGCCGCCGTGCACGCGCTCGATCTCGCCCAGGCTCGCAAGCTCCTCAAGGTCACGACGAATCGTCATATCCGAGACACCTAACGCATCTGAGATCTCCTTAACCGAGACCGTGCCCTGCTCTTCGAGCAGCTGACGAACCCTATCCTGTCGCTCTGCCTTAATCACGATGAATCCTCGCCGTTCTTTGCGCGCATATCATTCAAACAGTAACGAACAAATTGTATCAGACTCGTGCGCGTCAAAAATGAACGCCCACACAGCTCCAATCATCACTTTTTTGAGAAAAATACCCCCTGCTTTAGTGGGGTGTAGTGATAATCTCGCTTGTTCGCGCTACAGTTTGTCGGAAATACCTCGATGTTAGGAACCAAATGATCACTTCCGAGCTTTTCGGCACCGCGCCGTGCGGTACCCCCGTTCATCGCTACACCCTCAACGGGCCCGAGATCTGCGTTCGCATTATGGACCATGGCGCCACCGTGTTAGGCATCGATGTGCCCGACATTCCCGGCAACGTGCGCGATGTGGTGCTGGGCTTCGATAAGCTCGAGGATTACTTTGACAACCCCGCCTGCTTTGGCGCGACCATCGGCCCTGTGGCCAACCGCACTGCAGGTGCAACGATCACCATCGCCGGCACGGACTGGCATATGCCCGCCAACGAGGGCGCCAACAACCTGCACAGCGACCTTGAGCACGGCCTGCATAAACGCGTGTGGGACGTTGAGCTCGACGAGACTCACAACGCCGTGCGCATGACCACCTCGCTTGAGGATGGCGAGCTGGATCTTCCCGGCAACCGCACCTTTACAGCCGTGTTTACCGTGACGCGCACCGGCGTCTTTCGTATCGAGTATGGCTGCGAGAGCGACCGCGCCACCTACGTGTCCATGACCAACCACACGTACTTTAACCTTGCCGGCCATAACGCCGGCATGGACTGCGAACATTTCTTTGTCGCCAACGCCGCCCACTACCTGCCCATCAACGAGCAGAACATTCCCACCGGCGAGATCGCCCCGGTCGAGGGCACGCCGTTTGACTTCCGCGAGCTGCGCCCCGTCGCACCCGGCATGGAGGCCGATGACCCGCAGATCAAGCAGGCCCGTGGCTACGACCATTGCCTGTGCATCGATGGCTATCAGTACGGTCGCAACCTGCGTCGCGCCCTGCATGTCGAGGAGATGTGGACCGGCCGCGAGCTGGACTACTACACCACCGCTCCGGGTGTGCAGCTCTACACCGGCAACTGGCTGGGCGACGAGCACGCCAAGGACGATGCCAACTATGGCTGGGGCGCCGGCTTTGCCCTCGAAGCAGAGATGTACCCCGACACACCGCACCAGCCGCTGTTCCCGCAGGGCATTGTGGGCCCGGGTCACCCCTACAGCAATGTGATCGAATACCACTTTATGAGGCACTAAGCCCACAGCGCGACATATCGCACAGCAGCGCCCGCCGGCACACCGCCGACGGGCGTTTTGCTACCTAGTCATTGGGGACGTTCTTAAATGACTAGCTGGATGGGGTCAGGGTTGGAGCTGGGGAGGTAGCGGATTTCTAGTTCTATGCCGAGCGCTTGCAGCTCTTTGAGGGCAGCGACGTCTGTGTCGTCTACGGCAACTGCGGGTGTTGCGGGACGCTTGCCCTCCCCTGCCTGCATATGGCCGATGCTGATCTTGGTGATCGGCACGCCGCCCTTAACCAGCGCGAGCGCATCGGCGGGTGAGGCCACCATGATCAGAATCCATTGACGCGGCGTTGCGGTATGAATGATGTCGATGGTCCTTTGCACCGAGAAAAACCGCGTCCACGCGCCCTCGGGCGCCGCGACCCTCATAGGCGCCCACTTGCGCGAATCCGCCGCAATCTCGTCGTTAACGATCAGGACGAGGTTGGAACCAACCGCCTCATTCCACAGCTCAACGCCTTGCCCGTAAATAAACCGGTCATCGATGCGTGTGAGAAGGATCCTGGGTTGAGCCATGGCAGCCCCATTCTGTTTGAGACCCATATGAGCGGGACGTCGGCCACCAGCTCAATAGCAGGTCAAGCGCCAAATGGACGCCGCAGACATCGCGTCTCCAATATTAGTGCATTTAAAGTGAGAAAAGCTGTCAGAACACTTGCGCAGATATGCGATGTCCCGTATCATAGACAGCCGTTGACGCCTCAGTTGCGTCACCACATGGCCGCCAGCGTAGCTCAGTTGGTAGAGCACCGCTCTCGTAAAGCGGGGGTCACCGGTTCGAGCCCGGTCGCTGGCTCCATTGCACAAGATAGCCGCCTTCGGGCGGCTTTTTTGTTGCCGATTTTGAGTGCGTGCGCGCCAATCCAAGCATCGCCACGTTGACCGCTTTCTACTCAAAAACAGAAAACCCCGCCAAACGTGATCCCCTAGGGAAAACGCATTTGGCGGGGTTCTAGCGTGATTTCTATAGGGGAATCACGCCATCAGACGAACAACTCAGCCGAGCAGCGCGCTACTCCTCCCAGTAAGCATCTGCAAGCAGCTTAAAGCAGATCTTCTTGACCGGCTGTGCGCCATCGCCCGGGAACTCGAGTGTGGGCATGTGAGGCTCGCCGGCAACGAACAGCGCAAACTTGTCGTCGGCAAGATCACCGGAAATCGACGCGTCGGAATCGACCAGATCGTAGTCGTCCTTCTCGTCAAACTCCTGAACCAGCGTCAGGCTGCCCGTAGCGACCTTAAAGGCCTCGCGACCCTCAACGTCAATCTGCAGGTCGTGATAGCGCTGATGCGTCTCGTAGTGGGCCTCGGACTCGGGACGGGTCGTGGGTGCCATAACGTTCGCAAAGACCTTGTCGCCCAAGATCGGATGGCTGCCGACCTCGAGCTGTGCCGGGTCGTTCTCCTCGAGCCAGTCAATCAGCACGTCGAGGCCCTTGAGCATTCCGCGATACTCCTCGATATCGCCTAATGCACCGTAAATCATCTAAATCCCCTTTCGGATCGTTTCTTTAGCGGCTACTCGGTAAACGCGTTACCGACGCTGTTGCCACCCACATACGTCTCGACCAGGGTAAGGTCGGGATTGAACACGACAAAGTCGGCGTCGCGACCGGGCATAATGCTGCCACATTTATCCTCGACGTGAGCAGAACGCGCGGGCACCTCGGTCGCCATGCGAATTGCGATATCGGCGCTCGCGAGACCCCAGTCGACGATGTTCTTGACGCCCTGTGCGAGCGTGAGCACCGAGCCGGCGATGGCAGAGCCATCGGCAAGCCAGCAAAGGTTGTCCTTCATAATGACATCCATGCCACCGCTGGTGTACTTACCCTCGGGCATGCCGCCGCAACCCAGGCAATCGGTGATCAGTACCGTGTGCTGCCAGCCCTTGGCCTGCAGCAGTGCCTTAATAGCAGCAGGGTTCACGTGTTTGCCGTCGCAAATGATCTCGGCATAGGTATTGGGCGTGGTCATAGCGGCCCCGACGACACCGGGCTCACGGTGATGCAGACCGCGCTGGCCGTTGTAGGTATGCGTAAAGCAGCTGGCGCCAGCATTGATGGCGGCGGCGCACTCATCATAGGTGGCATCGGAGTGGCCAATACAGGTCACAACGCCCTTTGCGCTCAGAGCCGCGGCGTAAGCGGCAGCGCCGTCACGCTCGGCCGCCATGGCGCTCTTGACGATACGACCACCGGCAGCCTCCTGCCACTCGTCAAAAATTTCCTCGGACGGGTCAATCAAAAAGGCGGGGTTCTGGGCACCCACGTGCTTCATGGTAAAGAACGGACCCTCCAGGTAGATACCCTGAATACGAGCACCGCAGAACTCGGGCCCGCGCTCTTCGTCCGCCTGTGCAATGGCAGCGCAGGCGTCCTTAATCTGCTCCACGCCGTCGGTAAAGGTCGTAGGAAGCCAGCTGGTGGTACCACGACGAGCAAGCTCGGTCGAGCTGATGTTGATACCCTCAGCATCGTTATCGGTCGTGGCATGGTTATAGAAACCATGGATATGGGTGTCCACCATACCCGGTGCAATCCATGTACCCGAATAATCTTTGATCTCGCAAGCGGGCTCATCGGCCTGCCAAGCGCCAAAGACGCCGTCTTCGACCATCAGGAAGCCGCCCAGCTGCGGCCCCGCCGGCAAAAAGAACTTGTCGGCCTTGATAGCATACGTGCTCATCTATGCTCCCGTACCCGCAGTGTGTTTTAGGGCGGATCAAAAACCACTGCATTGTTAATTCGAGCGATTGTTCGTTGCCTTCTACCGCTTGGCACATTTTGCACCCGCCGCAAAACACGCCAAGCCGTTTATACCCAATAACTCTAGACTGCGCGGTTGTGGTAGACCTTGTACTTAAACTGGTCGGCACGCGCAACCGAACGCGTATACTCGATAACCTCGTTGTTCATGTCATATGTGGTACGAATCAAATCCAGGACCGGTGCGCCTTCGGCAATCTCGAGCAGACGAGCGTCGGAATGGCGTGCGATACTCGCGTAGAATTCTTCCTCTGCCACGCGTACTTTCTCGTGAAAGTCCTGCTCGATCATGTCGTACAGCGATTTGTTCTCGATCATGGGGCGCTTAAGCGCAAAGAACTTGCGGCTTGGCAGATACGTGCACTCAATCATCAGCGGCACACCATCGGCTATACGCAGGCGCTTGATCTTGTACAGACGCTCGCCCAGACGCGCGTTCATCTCTACGGCAATATTCTTGTCAGCCTCGACCTCGGTAAACTCAAGAATCGTCGTCTTGGGCACACGGCCGATCGCCTTCATCTGCTCGGTAAAGCTATAGGTCTGCGTGAGGTTTGCCGTTTGCAGAGAGCGGTCGCACACCATGGTTCCACGGCCACGCTGACGAACCACCAAGCCCAGGCGCTCAAGCTCCTGCAGGGCAAGGCGAACCGTCGTACGCGAGAGCCCGTAGCGTTCCGACAGGTCACGCTCAGACGGCAAATAGTCGCCGGGTCGAAGCTCGTGATCGATTTTATCGGTCAACAGATCGACGAGCTGATCGTACAGAGGTTGTTTGCGCGCTCCCATTGCCATAATGATACCTGCCGGATAAATGACTCGAAATTGGTTGTAACCAGACACCACGTACTATAGCAGTTTTATTGGAATAACAGCAGGTCAACCAGCATATTTCAATATTGTTTGCCGGTTGATAGCCTGCGCACTGTAATACCAATTACAACACTACATCAGGTATCGAGGTAGCAAAAAGGGCCGCCCCCGCGGAGCGGGACGACCCTTTGCAAGACAGATACGTCTTTAAGGCTTAGAGAAGCTTCTTGAGCTCCTCGGCAACAGCCTGGACCTGCGTGCCGATGATGACCTGGGTAGCACCCTTGTCCATCTTCATGACACCCAGAGCGCCGGCCTTCTTGCAGGCAGCCTCGTCGACCAGAGCGGAATCGCCGAGCTCGAAGCGCAGGCGAGTAGCGCAGCAGTCAACGGTCTTGACGTTCTCCTTGCCACCGACGGCAGCGAGAACAGCGGCGGCCAGAGCGGCGAACTTGTCGTCGCCAGCAGCGGCGGAAGCAGAGGTCTCCTCGACATCCTCATCCTCGCGACCAGGGGTCATGAGGTTGAACTTGGTGATGGCGAAACGGAACACGAGGTAGAAGACCACGAAGGCAGCGATGCCCAGCGGGATGATCATCCAGGTGTTGGCGGCAGCCGGGAGGCTAGAGGAGAACAGGAGGTCGGTAGCACCAGCGGAGAAGCAGAAGCCAGCACGGAAACCAACATAGTAGGTGACGATGGTGAAGATACCGTACAGGGCAGCGTACACGACGTAGAGCGGGAAGCACAGGAACATGAAGCCGAACTCGAAGGGCTCGGTGACGCCGCAGACGAAGGCGCAGATAGCAGCGGAGACAACCAGGCCGATAGCAGCCTTCTTGTTCTTAGCGGTCTGAACCATAGCCAGGGCAGCGCCCGGGATACCGAACATCATGCAGGGGAAGAAGCCGGACATGTACATACCGAGGCTCCACTTGACGTCAGCAGAGGTCTCGCCAGCCCAGAAGTGGGTCAGGTCGCCCAGGCCGATGGTGTCGAACCAGAACACGTTGTTCAGAGCGTGGTGCAGACCGGTCGGGATGAGCAGGCGGTTGAGGAAGGCGTAGATGCCAGCGCCGATACCACCCATGGCGGCGATACCCTCACCAAGAGCAACAAGAGCACCGAAGATGAGCGGCCAAGCAAAGAGCAGGACGACGGAGACGACGATGCAGATGACGGCGGTCATGATGGCGACGCAACGCTTGCCGGAGAAGAAGGCCAGCCAGTCGGGAAGACGAGTGTCCTTGAACTTGTTGTAGCAAGTGCCACCGATGATGGCGGACAGGATGCCGATGAAGGAGTTACCAGCGATCTTGGAGAACGCGATGCCCTCGGTCGTGGCAAGCCAAGCGGTCTGAGCATCGGCGTCCATACCACGAATGGTGCCAACAACAGCGGGGTTCAGGAGCTGCTGGATCATCAGGAAGGCGACGAGGCCAGCGAGGCCAGCGGTGCCATCGTGATCGTCGGCAAGGCCGACAGCGGCGCCGACTGCGAACAGCCAGGCCATGTTATCGATAAGAGCGCCGCCTGCCTTGATGAGCAGGAAACCGGCGGTATAGGCAAAACCGGTAGTGTCACCGGCAGCACCCATGACTGCGGGAGCGAGCAGTTAGCCCACGCCCATAAGAATACCTGCGACGGGAAGCGCCGCGACGGGAAGCATCAGCGCTTTGCCGAGCTTCTGGAGGTACTTCATCATATGGTATCTCCTCCAACCTTTCTTTCGTTGTTCACCAACGAGTTCCATGTCCGCGCCTTGTGCATACCGGCTTCTCCGCTTGCCGGCATTGATGCGCAAACTTAGACAACCCAGTCCCTATTTGGGGTTGCTGGTATGTACGGTAGCACACACTCAATTCAAACGTCCACCACATTTCGTTCAAATTACTATATCGTTGCCAAACGGTTATTTTTGGCCCGTAAACGGTAATTTACGCAGGTAGACATGGTGCGTTTCTTTCATTACCAAACTAATTCTTAGCAATTACCATTCGATTTCGTTTCAAAATTGGTTACTACCAGATGAACAGTGGTACCACATTGTTACTACCAGTTTAGCCGAAATCGTTTTCACTTTATATGAATAAAGTGTCCCAAAATTTGCATACAACCACCCCCTCCCATTGCCCCCTGTC
>CABRHR010000033.1 GCA_902470835.1 uncultured Collinsella sp. | reverse complement strand
GAGATAGCGTAGCGTCTCGTGGGCTCGGAGATGTGTATAAGAGACAGACCCGGACCCCTCGCCCGACACGCCAGACGAGGTCCACTACGCCGACGGCGACTTTACAGGCTACGCCCTCTGCAAAAACGAGGAGGACGACGAAGCCTTCAGCCCCTACTACGTCAAGCTCACCGTCACCGTTAAGGACGGCAAGGTTACCGGTATCCACGATATCGAGGGCGTGGGCGGCAAGCCCGACGAGAGCCTCTCCGACGCGCTTGATCCCTTTGACGAGGACAACGAGCCCTACCTCGACAACGCCATCAACGGCCGCACCTTCCGCGGTACCGTCTACACCGGCATCCCCGAACAGCTGCTCGCGGGCACCGAGGCTGGCAAGATCGACGTGGTGGCGCGCGCCACCTACTCCAGCCGCGCCATCGCCAACGCCTACGCCGACGCCCTCGCGCGCTCGGCCGCGGCCTATAAGGACGCGAACGACAGCAAGGGCGACAAGGCGGACGCTTCTGACAAGACAAACGCCCCCGATGAGCCTACGGCCAACCCGACCGCCGCAAGCGGGGTCACCGAGGAGGCTGGCGCCCATGCGTAACCCGTTTGCCCTCCTTGGGCGCCACCTCTGGCGCAACCGCAATTTCTATCTCAAAGTCGTCAACGCCGCGGCCGTCGTCGCCATCGTGGCGGGCTACAGCAGCTGGGCCGCCCAGGCGGCAGAGGCCGACGCCCGCACCCAGGCGGAGGCTGTCCAGGCCGAGCGCTCGCAGACGCGCGGGGCCTATGCCACCGACGGCACCTTCGAGGGCAGCGCCCAGGGCTACGGCGGCACTGTCACCTGCCGCGTGACCATCGAGAACGGATACATCGAGAGCGTCGAGGTCACGGACCACGCCGGCGAGACCCCCGCCTACTTTGCGCAGGCCGAGGGCCTCACGCAGACCATCTGCGATGCCCAGGGAACCAACGTTGACACCGTCTCGGGTGCCACGTTCTCGAGTGCCGGCATCCTAAACGCCGTCAACGCGGCGCTTGAGCAGAGCAATGCGGGAGGTACGCAGTAATGGCCAGGACTGCATCCGCCAAGGCCCGCGGCGCAAAGCGCCCCGCGGGAACCCTTGAGAGCTTGCGCAACGGCGCAAACGTCATCGCGCACCCCAAGAACAAGATGCAGGAGCGCCTGCGCCGACAGTACCTCCATCGCGGCGTGCGCTGGTGCGTACAGCTCGGCTTTCTCATCTGCTTCCCGGCCGCCTGGAACGCCGCCTTCAACGGCGTCAAGTACATCTTCACGCAGCTCGGGAGCCATGCACCCATCGAGCTCACCGGCTTTTTATCCCTGCTTTTGGCCCTCTTGGCCTTCACCTGCGTGTTCGGCCGTTTCTTCTGCGGCTTTGCCTGCGCCTTCGGTACGCTCGGCGATATCGTCTACGCACTTGCGACCCCGCTGCGCCGGGCACTCCGCCTTGAGGGCAAGGGCGCGCACCGGCTCCCCGCGGGCGTGCAGCACGCGCTCCAGCTCGTCAAGTACGCCGTCCTCGCAGGCATCTGCGCCCTCTGCATGATGGGCATCTGGCCCCAGGTCTCGGGCGCGAGCCCCTGGGTCGCCTTCGCCGGCATCACCGCGCGCTCGCTCGAGGGCATCGCGCCCGCGGCCTTTGCCGCGCTTGGCGCGGTCATGGTGGGAATGGCCCTTGTCGAGCGCTTCTTCTGTCAGTTCCTCTGTCCCTTCGGTGCCGTATTCTCACTGCTGCCGGTGCTGCCGATCTCACTTTTCAACCGACG
Source organism: uncultured Collinsella sp. (assembly GCA_902470835.1). GTDB lineage: Bacteria > Actinomycetota > Coriobacteriia > Coriobacteriales > Coriobacteriaceae > Collinsella. Next base: position 17,617 of record CABRHR010000033.1, on the reverse strand, counting down.
CCGCGAAAGCTGTGCGCGCGGTTGCAACCGCTGCCAGGACAGCTGCCCGGTGCGCATCCACCCCGAGCGCGCCGACCTGCGATCGGGCGAGTGCATCGCCTGCGGGCGCTGCGCCGATGGCTGCCCCATGGCCAACGTGACGCTCGCCCGGCTCGACGGCTTTAAGCGCGATCAAGCAACCGACGATGCCAGCGAGCTCGCGCAGGGCAACACCCGCAAGCGCCCGCCCGCAGGGTCCGCCATTCGCGGGACCGAGGTTGCGCTCACGCTCGTCAAGGCTGCCATCCTCGCCGCGCTCTGCTACCTGCTCATGTAGGGCACGCGCACCCGCGGCCCGGCACCCCGTCAACACCGAGTCGTGCAGGCGCAGGCTCATCCGTAACGCCACCGACCAGAAAGCTCACCATGATCCAGACCCCCCACACCATCGACCGCCGCACGTTTATCGCCCTCGCAGGCGGGGCCCTCGTCTCTTGCGCCGGTGCACTTACCGGCTGCTCGGGCACGCAGGGCGACTCGGGCTCTGTAACCGCGTCCAAAGCGGGCTCCGCGGGCTCCGACAGCTCGCCCAAGGTGCAGAGCACGACGCTCTTTGTCTTCGACACTGTCGTAAATATCAGCGCCCGGTGCAGCAAAAAGATCATGGACGAGGTCGCCGACCGCTGCACCTACTTTGAGAACAAGTTCTCGCGCACCGTGGAGGGCTCGGATATCTGGAACATCAACAATGCAGGCGGCAAGCCCGTGGAAGTCGCGCACGAGACCGCCGAGGTCATCGAGGCAGCCATCCGCTACGCCGAGGAGTCCGACGGGCTCTTTGACATCACCATCGGCGCCGTCTCGAGCCTCTGGGATTTTGACAACGAGGTCAAGCCCGCAGATGAGGACATCCAGGCGGCACTGCCCCATGTCGACTATCGCACCATCACGGTCGACGGTACCACCGTCACCCTCTCTGACCCCGAGGCCAAGCTCGACTTGGGTGGTATCGCCAAGGGCTACATCACCGACGACCTCGTGGCGCTCTTTAAGAAGAGCGGCGTCAGAGATGCTTCCATCAGCCTGGGCGGCAACGTCTACGTGATGGGCAAGAGCTTTGACGGCGACGCCTGGAACGTGGGCGTGCAAGACCCCAACGGCGCGCAGGACGACGTGCTCGCCACCGTCAAGACGCGCAACCGCTCCCTTGTGACGAGCGGCCTCTATGAGCGCGGCTTTGAGCAGGACGGCACGTTCTACTACCACATCCTCGACCCCAAAACGGGCTACCCCGCCGCCACCGACCTCAAGAGCGCCTCAATCATGACCAAGAAATCCGTGCTTGGGGACGCCTACTCTACCATCCTGTTTTTGCTCGGCCACGACCGCGCCATGGAGCTCATCGAAAGCGATGAGCGCTTTGAAGGCGGCGTTTTAGTCGATATGGACGATCGCGCCACCAAGAGCGACGGCTCGACGTTCAAGATCTTGCAGGACTAGGAGCCATGATGGTCAAGCGCAAAGGTGCGCGCGATGGGCGCGACAACAAAAGACTCAACCTCATCCTGGTTTTGGCGATAGCGGCCATCGCATGCGTCGGCTTGGTCGCCACGCGTCTGATGGGAGCAAACACGAACGCCGACACGGCCACAGTCGTTATCCGCGATGGAGAGCAAAACGTCTACGAGCTTCCTCTGAGCCAGAACACGACCAAGAGCGTTACGACCGACTTGGGAACCAACCTCATCGAAATCAAAGACGGACGCGTGCACGTCGAGGAAGCAGACTGTCCCAACCAGGACTGCGTGCACCAGGGCTGGATTGACGCTGCCGGGGAGCAAATTGTCTGCCTTCCGCACAAGCTTACCGTCGATATCGTCGACGCGAGCGCCGAGACCACCTACGACGTAGTGGGGCGCTAATCCGTGGAGATGGTCGATATCGAGCACACTCGCCGCCTGGCGCGCGTTTCGCTGTTGTGCGCCTGCGCATTGGTGCTGTCCTATCTGGAGACCATGATTCCGCTGCCCGTCGCGGTGCCCGGCATTAAACTGGGCCTTGCCAACGTGGCCGTAGTCGTCGCGCTCTATACGCTCGATGTCAAAAGCGCCGGTGCCGTTGCGCTCGTCAAGGTCTTTGCATCGGGCTTTTTGTTTGGTTCGCCCATGATGCTCGTCTATAGCCTAGGCGGCACGGTCCTCGCCTTTATCGGCATGGTCGCCCTTGCTGCCGTGCCGGGTGTTGGCTTGGTGCCCGTGAGCATGCTTGCCGCCGTGCTGCACAATGTAGGCCAGCTAGGCGTTGCCGCCATGGCGCTGCAGACCCCGGCAGTCTTTATCAATCTGGGCGTTCTGGGCGTCGCCGCCTGCGTCACCGGCGGCATTACGGGCGCGGTGGCAGAAGGTGCGCTCGCCGGTATTGAGCAAGCCGATGACACACGTCCCTCCGTCGATTGCGCTGCACTTGCCGCCAATATCGTGGCAGGAGAGCGCATCGCCTTTGTCGGCACCAACGGCAGTGGCAAAAGCACCTGTGCACTCGAGCTTGCGGGGCTGCTCAAAGATGCAAACGGGCCCGCTATGCGCGTGCAGGGCACCGTAGGCCTTGCTTTTCAGGATCCCGATAACCAGATCGTCGCTCCAGTCGTGCGAGACGACATCGCCTTTGGACTCGAAAACCGCGGTGTCCCCCGCGACGAAATGCGTTCAGAAGTCTTGCAGGCACTCAACGAGCTTGGCATTGTCGAGCTTGAGCAACGCGATGTCGCCACACTCTCGGGCGGCCAAAAACAACGCGTGGCGGCGTCGGGATTGGTTGCGCTCACCCCTTCGCTCATGATTTTTGACGAGACGACCGCCATGCTCGACGAGACCGCCCGCGAGGCCGTCAATGATCTCATCGATCATCTTTGCCAGCGCGATGTTGCCGTGATCCAGATCACGCAGTTGCTCGACGAGGTCGCGCGCGCCGACCGAGTCGCCGTCTTCGAGGCGGGCGCCATCGCATACCTGGGTACCGTGCAAGATCTTGCCGACCAGCGCAATCTGCTCATTCGATGCGGCCTGGAGGAACTGTGTCGTTAACTTGCTCAAACATAACCGTCCGCTATCCCGAAGCAGACACCTGTACCCTATCTCATGTTTCGCTGGAAATTAGGCCCGGCAGCGTGATCGGTATCGTGGGCGCCTCTGGCCCCGGCAAGTCGACGCTGCTGCGCGTCCTTGCCGGAGCGCTTGCCGTGCAGGCGGGGTCTGTCGTGGCGGACGGCACCGCGCTTGGCACACACCCCACGACGGATGAACTTCGCACGCACCGCAAAACCGTGGCACTGGTGCAGCAACGCCCCGAACAGCAGTTTTTTGCCGCCACGGTCTTTGACGAGGTGGCATTTGGCCCTCGCAATCTTGGACTGGACGAAGCCGAGGTCAAGCGGCGCGTTGGCACATCGCTCGCCAGCGTCGGGCTTGATCTCGCCGCTATCGGCGATACAAGTCCCTTCGCCCATTCCGGCGGAGAGCAGCGCCGTATCGCCGTTGCCGATATGCTCGCGCTCGAGACACCGTATTTGCTGCTCGACGAGCCAACCGCAGGACTCGACCCCCATGCCCACCAGATGCTACTTGAGTGTTTGACCCAACTCGCACGCCACGGCCGCGGCATTGTTATCGCCACGCACGATTCGCGTGTACTGAGCATCTGCGACAAGGCCTTTCGACTGCAGGACGGTTTGCTGCTGTCGCAACGTTCAGAGGGCGTCCAGATGGCAGCCGTTGGCGCGGCGGCCACGCATCCCGCGGAAACCGGACATACCCCGTTGGCGCCCAAGGCGGTCTCGTTTGGCATCTTTCGTCCGGGGTCAAGCCTCGTTCACCTGCTGCACCCCGCCACCAAGCTCGCATTCTGTTTGCTCTTTATGATTGCCGGCTTTATCGCCCAGCAGCCCGGCGCCCTTGCCGCCGTCGCGCTCACCGCCCTTGCCTCACTTGTCGCAAGCGACAGCTCGGTGCGCCAGGCGCTTCGTGCCCTCAAGCCATTTCGCTGGCTTATGGGGTTTGTCCTGGTCTTCAACGCACTCTTTACCGCATCGGGAACCCTGCTGTTGCAGGCGGGACCCGTGCAGATCACCTCGGGAGGCCTGATCTTTGGCGCGCTCTGCGTGCTGCGCTTTGCCCTCATTATGCTGGGAACGTCGACGCTCATGGCGACCACCTCCCCCACCGCACTCGCCGATGGCGCCGCAGCACTCCTGAGGCCCCTCGCCCGCCTGGGCCTGCGCACCGACGATGCCACCATCGCCATCCAGCTCACGCTTCGTTTTGTCCCCGTGCTTATTGAGGAATTCAATCGTATCAAGGCCGCTCAGGAAGCACGGCTGGCGCGTTTTGACAGCCCCTCGCCCCTGCAGCGTGCACGTGCTTTTATCCCCGTCATCACGCCCTTGTTTAGCAGCGCGCTGCGGCGCTCTGACACGCTCGCGCTTGCCATGGTCAACCGCGAATACGGAGCGCACCCGGCTGTCAGCAGAACCTGCCTGCGCAGCTATCGCTTTGACCGGGCGGACCTTGCTGTTCTGGCGCTCGGATGCTGCATCGTTTCGATTGCGCTGCTCTAGGGCTCGGCATGCCATGCCACTCGCCGGAATGCGGCGTGTGGCATGGCATGCCGTTTGCGATAATGTCTATAGCATCGCTTTGAGAGGAGTCCTCATGAAGCCACGTAACATTGCCATCGCCTGCGGTGTCGCAGGAGTCGCCGTCGGCCTTGCCGCTGCCACCGGTATCGTTTATCACAAGCAAATCAAGTCCGCCGCGTCGCTCAAACGCTTGACTGGCTACGCAGACGGCTATGACCTGTACGCAATCGACATCGCCTACGACTACAACCTTGACCGCATCATCGCAGCCGATGTGCGCGACGACCAGGCCTACATTGATGCCGTAGTGGCTCAGGTGCTCCCCGGCGTACCAGCACATGTCCAAGCGCCGCAGTTTGCCTGCAGTGCCTTTGTCGCCGTAGATGCCGAAGGCCGCGTGCGCACCGGTCGCAATTACGACTTTAAGGACGACACCTCGGCGCTGCTGGTGCGCAATCACCCGCGCGACGGCTATGCCTCCATCGGCTTTGCGGCCCTCAATAACCTGGGCGCCAACACTCCGCTTGACTCCGTCGCCGGACGCGCCGCCGCACTCATGGGCCCGTTTGCCCAGCTCGACGGTGTTAACGAATGCGGCGTGTCCATTGCCGTACTCACCCTGGATTCCAAGCCCTGTGACCAGGACACGCAACGCCCCGTCATCAATACCTCGCTCGCCATCCGTCTGGTGCTCGACCGTGCCGCCACCACGCAAGAAGCTGTCGACCTGCTTTCCGCCTACGACATGCACGCCATGGCAGGACGCGATTACCACTTCTTTATCAACGACGCCGCCGGTGACGCGCGCGTAGTAGAGTGGGATCCGCGCGATCCCGACCGTACATGCAAGGCGACGCCCGTCCGCCAGGTCACGAACTTCTACGCCTGCTATGGCGACGAGGTACTGCCCAACCAAAAGAATGGCGAGCTGGGCCATGGTAAAGAGCGCGCCGTCGCAATCGCCGATGTCCTCGACGCCCATGTCGGTGCCCAAGACGAGGCAGTCGCTTGGAAGGCCCTGCGCGCCGCAGCGCAAGAACCCAATCCGGAAGACATCACCAGCAATACGCAATGGTCGGTCGTCTTTGACAATACCGAGCCCGCTGCCGCCATCACGCTGCGCCGCCACTGGGGCAACGTCGATGCCTTCGCACTGTAAGGAGCCAGACCCGTCGACCTTACGTTCCCTGACGTTGCTTACATTTCCATACGCTTGAGCTAACACGTTTTACCCCGCATCAACAGTGTGCGGGGGTAAACTTATGCGCATGTTATAACTTGCCCGGAAGGATTCATCATGCTTAGGATCGGTCTTCTTACCAGTGGCGGCGACTGCCAGGCGCTCAACGCCACCATGCGCGGCATTGTCAAAACGCTTATGACCAATAGCGAAGAGCCTATCGAGATCTATGGTTTTGAGGACGGCTACCAGGGCCTTATCTACAGCAGGTTCCGCGTCATGACGCCCGCCGATTTTAGCGGTATCCTCACCCGCGGCGGCACCATCCTGGGCACGAGCCGCACACCGTTCAAGCGTCTGGATACCCCCGAGGCCGATGGTGTCGAGAAGGTGCCGGCGATGGTCCACACCTATCATAAGCTGCAGCTCGACTGCCTGTTTATGCTAGGCGGTAACGGCTCCACCAAGACCGCCAACCGCCTGCGCGAAGAGGGCCTCAACGTTATCGCCCTGCCCAAGACCATCGATAACGACACCTGGGGCACCGAGCTGACGTTTGGCTTTACGAGCGCCATCGACGTCGCCACCAAGTGCATCGACGACATCCACACTACCGCCTCGAGCCACGGCCGCGTGTTCGTTATCGAGATCATGGGCCACAAGGTTGGCTGGATCCCGCTGTACGCCGGCGTCGCGGGCGGTGCGGACGTCATCCTGATTCCCGAGATCCCCTACGACATGGATAACGTCATCAAGACCATCGAGCATCGCATGGAAACCGGCAGCCGCTTTACGATCGTAGCCGTCGCCGAGGGCGCTATCTCCAAGGAGGACGCGGCGCTGTCCAAGAAGGAGTACAAGAAAAAGCTCGCCGAACGCACGAGTCCGTCGATTGTCTACGACATCGCCAAGGAGATCGAAGCCAAGACCGGTCGCGAGACCCGCGTCGCCATCCCCGGTCACACGCAGCGCGGCGGTCAGCCCGACGCCCAGGACCGCATCTTTGCGACCCAGTGCGGCGTCGAGGCGGCACTGGGGTGCCTACGCGGCGAGTTTGGCTACATGATTGCCCTGCGTGACGGCAAGATGTGCCACATGCCGCTCGAGAAGGTCGCCGGCAAGCTCAAGTATGTCGACCCCCAGAGCGATCTGGTGCGCGAGGCCAAGGCGTTGGGCATCAGCTTCGGCGACGAATAGCCTCGGCTGGAACTGCTCCCATCGGAGGCCCCAGGGCTTACCTCCCAAATCGTCCTCGGACATGTCAGGACCCCGCTGCGCGCTTCGCGCGGCGGGGTCCTTCCGTCCTGCGGAAAGATTTGGGAGGTAAGCCTTGGGGCCTCCTGCGGTAACCGGGGAGGCCGAGGCTATTCGTCTTCTTGCTGCGGGTGCCTGGCCTGAAATTAAGTTGCGGTGAAATAGTTCCTGCTTAGCCCCAAATGGCTGAATCTAGGAACTATTCCACCGCAACTTACTGAGTGGGGGCTCTTGGCTGCTACTTGCACTGACATTTGTCCTGAAATGGCTGGTCGTTAGGGATTGCTACCGGTAGTTGCGGTAGGGTTGGGGCAGATTCTAACTAGAAATGGTGGTCGCTACCGGTTGTTCTCGACATACTCGAGCCATTCGATTACGGTCACTTCACGAAAGGAACCACCATGGATCTTGCGATGGCGCAACGCCTCGTCGATCGCCGCAAAGCTGCCGGTCTTTCTCAGGAGGCCCTTGCCGCCCAGCTGGGTGTAAGCCGCCAGGCTGTGAGCAAATGGGAGCGCAGCGAATCCTCGCCCGACACCGATAACCTCATTGCACTCGCCGCGCTGTATGGCGTGTCGCTGGATGAGCTGTTGTATGGGGAGGCAGTGGATAGCACTGACGACTCGCAGGCTGATGATGAGGCACAGGACAGCGACGCCGGCGCCAAAGCTTCAGATAGGGCTGAGGAGGCTGAGGCTTCTACTGAGCACGCCGATTGCGGCGACAAACCACTTGTCGATATTTCCCTCGCGCGCGGCATCCACGTCATTGATCCCAATAAAGGCGAGGAAGTCCATGTTGGCTGGAGCGGCATCCATGTGACAAACGAGCGCAAGGGCGAAGAGGTGCATGTGGGGCCAGGCGGATTGCATATCGATACGCTTGAGGACGATGGACATAGTGTGTATACCAATGACGACGGCACCGTCACCATCGACGGCGAGACGTTTTCCAGCTGGAAGGAAGCACACGACAAGCTCGACCATCATGGCAAGCATTTCCACACCAAGGTCGGACGTACATGGAACAAATTCCCCTTCCCCGCGCTTGTCGCCCTCGCCTATCTGGTGCTCGGCATCGTCTACGGCACATGGGCTACGGGGCTCTTCCTCGTCTTTTTGATTCCCGTCTATTACGCGCTTGGCGACTTTATCGACCAACGCCATTTGTCAAAGCTCATTGAATGCGTCTATCCAGCAGCCGCCATTGCATGGTCCCTCTACATGTGGCTCTGTTTGGGACAGCCCCATCCTGCATGGATCATCCTCATCACGATTCCCATCGTAAAGGCGCTCATGCGCTGGTGTCGCAAACAATGGAAGTGCCGCAAACAGGCCTAAACCGCCCCAACCAGCCAGCGCCACTCATCCGACACCGCCCGCCCCTTCCAAGTTGCGGTGATATAGGGACTGTTTTGAGACTCCAAAGCGCCAAACAGTCCGTATATCACCGCAACTTACAAACAACTGGGTCAGTTCCGGCACGAAGATTAGCATTGAGCTGACCGCGCGCCAAGAAAAGGGCCTATTTACTACGTTTAACTCGATGGGGCCGACCATGACCGCCTTTTTCGAAAATCGACAGGCCTTCTACCTGCGGTTTTATTTTTCGTTTTCCCGGCATGGTTGAGGGTATCCAATTAAACGTAGTAGATAGGCCCGTTTTGTGGCATACGACCCATTCAGGCCCAATCTCGAAGGCTAAAGAGAGCCTCTCATCCACGCCCGCGAACGAAAACCAAATAGAATGAAAGGCAAATGGAAAAGCCCGTTTAGCGAGCGGAGAACATATGCGCGACGTAGCCGAAAGCGACTGGAAGCTGTTTAAGAAAATGCTTCCCCAATGGCAAGAACGTTATATGGAAAAGCTCATCGGCCAGTACGTTGAGATGCTGAACGGTGACAGTGAAGCGTCCAGTAGATTTTGGGCACTAGAAAAGTGCCTCAATAGAGACAAGCTGTCCTCAGGCGTAATCGCAAAGGACATTCGCCGCAGCACAATGCACCGCGAGATAGCCAATTTGCTTATCGACAGCGTGATCACCCTTGACGACCTTGACGGTTTTACCGAGGACATTAAGAGCTATGCGCAACACTGGATTAGCCAGTAAGAGTACTGAACGACAAACATCCCCAGCAAAACGGGGCAAACGCCGGGCCACCTAATGGTTGTCCGGCGTTTGCCCAGATAAAACCTGCCAAAATAAACCTGTCCCTTTTTGACAGGTTACTCGGCGCTTTTGAGGGCGCCGACCATGTCGATCTTATTGAGGGTACGATTGGTGGCGAGGTTGACGATAAACGTAAAGCCAAAGGAAAGCACCACGGCGAGCACGTAGCTTAGCGGCTCGACCTCAACATCAAAGTACAGCGACGGCATCTGCAAAATGTACGTAAAACTCTCGGCCAGCAAGCCGCCCAGTGGCACGCCCAGCGCGGCGCCAATTGCCGTGAGGATCAACGTCTCCTTGTTGACGTAGTGGTGCACCTCGCCACGGCGGAAGCCCAGCACCTTAATGGTCGCCAGCTCGCGCTCGCGCTCCGAAATGTTGGTGTTGGACAGCGTAAACACCACCACAAACGACAGGCACGCCGCCATAAAGGTCACGAGCACCACGACAGAATTGATAATCGTAAAGTTCGCCTCGTAGTTCTGCCAATGTTCGGCCGTGCTCGAGATGGTGAGCCAACCGTCGCTCTTAATCTTCTTGCTAAACGCAATCTGGTCAGAAGATGAGCCCTTAAGCAGCACAAAGACGCCGTTAAGGCGCACGCTTCGACCGAACGCGCGCTCATAGGTGCCCTGCGTCATATAAAGCGTATTGCCCAGATAGTTGAGCGAGATGTCGCTAACCTTGACCTTAGCGACGTTGAGTGACGAATCCTGGACGTGCGCCGTGTCGCCCGGCTTGATTCCCAGCACCAGCTGCGAGCTCTTGCTTAAATACACGTCCCCGTCACGCAGGGCGAGCGGTTCTTTGGACTCATCCTCCAGGCGCACGTAATCGCCCAAGTCACCCGTGCGGTCATCGGGCACCACGATCAGCTGCACGGTCTCGCTCTTGCCGCCAAATGTAAAGGTGACGTTGTCGGTCATAATCGGCAGCGTCGAAGTCACGGTCACGTTGGAATCATTGGCCGCGCTGCGCTCATCCAATGCCGCGCACGTCTGCGAAAAATCGTCGGGATTGGCGACCGCCAGCAGATCGTAGCGTGTGATGTGGCCGTACTGCTTGGGCGAAAGCGCGACCGACGTGTCGCGAATACCCATACCGCAGATCACAAGCGCGGTGCAACCCGCGATGCCGAAGATGGTCATAAAGGCACGCTTTTTGTAGCGGAACAGGTTACGTGCCGCCACCTTGTTCAAAAAGCTCATACGTCGCCAAATAAAGCCGATGCGCTCAAGCAAGATGCGCGAGCCAGCGCGCGGGGCCTTGGGACGCATGAGCGAGGCTGGGGTCTCGGCCATCTCGTGGCGGCAGGCGATAATCGTAGCGCCCACTACGCCCACGGCAAACAGCGCCACCGAGACGATCGAGGACACGATGTCGTACGAAAGCAGCATCTGGGGCAGGGAGTACATGTCGTCGAACACCGTAAACAGGAACAACGGCAGGCCCACAAATCCGATGATGTTGCCGAGTACGCCACCGATCAGACACGCCCACAGCGCATAGTCCACGTATTTGGACAGGATGCGTCCGCGTGAATAGCCGAGCGCCTTGTACAGGCCGATGAGCGTGCGCTCCTCCTCGACCATGCGCGTGGCGGTGGTAAGGCTGATGAGCACGGCGACGATAAAGAAGATAAACGGGAACACGGTGGCGATGGCCTCGATCGAAGAACTGTCGCTCTCGACGCTCGAGTAGCTTGCGATGTTACCGCGGTCCTGAATGTACCAGGTGCATTCGCCCAGATCGGAAAGCTCGGCGCGGGCATCGGCAAAATGCTGGTCGGCGGCGGCGCGGCGCTGGTCCAAGTCGGCCTGCGCCTGAACGCGCTCCTCGCTGCCCTCGGCCATGCGATTGATGTTGTCCTGCTCAATCCCAAAGAGCATGGCAGCCTGACGCTCGGCCGTATCCAAGCTTGCCGGTGTGTCGACTGTCAGCTCCTGAGCGCGCGCCTTCTCACGCTCCTCGCGGATCTTCTCGATATCGCCCTTGACCTCATTGATCTTTGCCGCGTAGGCATCCGAATAGGAGTTGAGGCTCTTGGCTCCCTCGACGATCACGTGGACCGCGGAGTAGGAAGAAGATGTCGCGGCATCCTCACTCACATAGAACTTATAGTCCGCCGCCGAAGCAGCGCGAAAGGCGTTGACCGTCGAGTCGGAGCTCACATCAGTGGGATCGAGGACCTCGGCCGTAATGGTGTAATCGCCCGCGGCAAACTGATCCTTGGCGCTTTGGTTCGACGAGCTCGCGTCATTGGCGGCAAAACTCACCGTATCGCCGAGCTTTTTGCCCGAAGCCTTCAGGAACTTCGAAGTCACCGCGACCTCATCGGCGCTCTCGGGCAAATCGCCGCTCACCAGCACCGGCTGATCGATGTTCTCCTTGGAGAGACTTTGCACGACCACGCGCTCGCGCGTTGTGCCCACGGCGGTGTAGGCGGTCTCGGTGTAGATACCCTCGGCCGTCTCGACGCCGTCGACCTCTTGGATAGCCGCAAGATCGTCGCGCGTAAGGCCATAGGTCGACTGCACGTTAATGTCATAGACATTCTGCTGGTCGAAGTAGGCGTCAACCGAATCGCACAGGTCCTCGCAACCCGCCTTAAGACCGCACATCACGCTCACACCGAGCGCGGTGATGACCACGATTGACAAGAAGCGCTTAAGACTGCCTCGGATTGTGCGGTAGATGCCACGGCGAAAAACCGTCGGCACCATATCGTTTGAGCTTTGGGCAGTGCGGTAGGTCGTAAAATCCTGCTCGCACTCCGTGTTCTGCGCGTCGCGGCGTAGGCTGTTTTGGCGGTCCTGATCCATGGGCGCTACCACTCGATCGTCTCGATCGGCACGGGATTTTGCTGGACCGTCTCGCTCTCCACGCGGCCGCTCTTAAAGCGGATCAGGCGATCGGCCATGGGCGCCAGCGCGGAGTTATGGGTGATGATAATGACCGTAATGCCCTGCTTGCGACAGGTGTCCTGCAACAACTGCAAGATCTGCTTGCCAGTTTTGTAGTCGAGTGCACCGGTGGGCTCGTCACACAAAAGCAGCTTGGGGTTCTTGGCCAGCGCGCGGGCAATGGACACGCGCTGCTGCTCGCCGCCCGATAGCTGCGCGGGGAAGTTGGCGAGGCGCTCGCCCAGGCCAACCTGGCAAAGCGTTTGCTCGGCATCGAGTGAATCGGGGCAGATTTGCGCCGCGAGCTCGACGTTTTCGAGCGCCGTCAGGTTGGGGACCAGATTGTAGAACTGGAAGACAAAGCCGACGTCGGCGCGGCGGTATTCCACGAGCTGCGCCTCGTTGGCGGAGCTCACGTCGCGCCCGTCCACCGTCACGGTGCCGGAGGTCGCCGTATCCATGCCGCCCAGGATGTTGAGCGCCGTGGTCTTGCCGGCACCCGAGGCGCCCAGGATAATAGCGAGCTCACCGCGCTCGACCGTAAAGCTCGCGCCGTCGAGCGCGTGAATGCGGGCATCGCCCTCGCCGTATGCTTTGATGACGTCTTTGAATTCGATATAGGCCATCGATCGGTTCCCATCTGGTCGGATAACTCTTTAGTATTACCCATTTCGCACCGACCAAAAAGGGGCAGGTTCATTTTGGCAGGTTTTAGAGGTGAACGGCGAAGGTGATCTGGTTGTCGTGGCCGCAGACAGAGGCGCTCCCACCATGGGCCTCGGCGATGGCACGCACTACGGATAGGCCCACACCCGAGCCGCCTGTCTTGGAGCTGCGCGACACATCCGCACGATAGAAGCGATCGAACAATCGATCTAGGTCACCCTCGGGCAGCTCATCAACGGCGTTCGATACGACAAGTTCGGCGGCGCCCTTACCCTGACCACGCGAGGCTGCACGCAAACTCAACTCAATCACGCTGCCCTCGCTCGCATAGCGCGTGGCGTTATCCAGCAGCAGCTCAACCACCTGCGCCACTGCCGCGGCATCGGCATGGGCCCGCACGCCGCTCGCAATCGACGTCGACAGCCGCTTTCCGCGCGAAACCGCCACCGATTCAAACGGCGCCGCCGCCTTGTCCACGGCCTCCGAAAGATCGATCGATGTCATGGTAAAGCCCGCCGAGCCCTCGTCCATGCGAGCTAAAAATACTAGACGCTCCGTGAGCGCCGTCAACCGTTCAACCTGTTCGTGAATGCTCTGCGTCCATTCGCTCTCGCCGCTCTCGATTTCCTGCACCTCGTTAGCGACATCAATCACGGCCAGCGGCGTCTTGATCTCGTGGCTTGCATCGGTAATAAAGCGCTTTTGCTTGCTGTAGCTCTCGACCATCGGTCGAATCACCGCGCCCGAGGCGCCCGCCACAATTGCCAGCACCGCCAACCAGCCAATGCAACTGATTGCCACGCTCGCGCTCAAAAACGAATGAAAGCTTGCAAGCTCACGCGAGCAGTCGACGAACACATAGGTGGTCTCATCGTCTTGAGCCGTAGTGGTATAGCGGTAGTTGCCAGAAAAACCCGAGACCCAACCCTTGGAATGCAACTTTGCGGCAATACTGGCGGCGCGCTTGGCACCCACCGCGGCAATGCGGGCCGTGTTGACATCAGTCACCTGCCCACCGGCAATCGACACAGTAAAGTAGCGCGTGTCGAAGGGAGACTCCGCCGTCATACCTTCGAAGTGCCTAATGCGAACGCCCGCCTGGCTATCGCCGGCATCCTTGCCATTAGCGGGATCGTCTTTAGGCTCGTCCCCCCAATCGATACCGTCCTTGCCCGCCAGGATATAGTCCAGGCGAGCGTCGGCCATCTTGCAGACATGCGAATAATTGACGATGTTGATGCCGGCGATGATGAGCGTGAGCACCACGGTCACGGCGCCCATGGCAACGAGGATGAACTTGCGACGCAGACGGCAGCCCAATGCGTCAACAGCATTTGCCCGCTCCGTACTACTCGAGGCGGCGTTAAACCGCTCCGTCATGCGCTTCCACCACGCGCTCGCGCTCACGCCTATTCGCCCTCCTCGACAACCTCAAGCGAATATCCCTGATTGCGCGACGCGCGGATGGCAGCATTGGCACCCAGCACTGTCAGCTTTTTGCGCAGGTACGAGATGTAGACCCACACCACGTTGGCGCCCTCGGGCGCATCCTCGCCCCATACCTCGAGCATCAGACGCTCGGTAGGCATACGCGTTCCGGCATTGCGCATAAAGAGCTCCATAAGCTGAAACTCACGATTGGCCAGGTGCTCCTCGCCCAAAGGACCAACGAGTGTGCACGATGCCGTGTCGAGGCGCACGTTGCCCACGCTGAGCGTCGTAGCGTCAATTGCCGTCGCGGCACGCGTCATGGCACGAATACGCGCAAGCAGTTCCTTGGCGGCAAACGGCTTGGTCAGGTAGTCGTTGGCGCCGGCGTCCAGGCCCTCGACCTTATCGGACACCTCGCTTTTGGCCGTAAGCATGATGATGGGCAGTCGCTTACCGGCGGCACGTGTGCGCTTGAGCACCTCGATACCGTCCATACCGGGCATCATGATGTCCAGGATTGCGGCGTCATAGTCGTTGGCGAGCAGATATTCGAGCGCCGTCAGACCGTCGAGCGCGGCGTCGACCTCGTAGTCGCTATGTTGAAGAATCGCGGTGAGGGCGCGGGAGAGGCCGGGTTCGTCCTCGGCAAGCATCAGTTTCATGGTTGCTCCTTTGGCGCACGGCTATACAGGTTTCGATACTGCCGATGATAGCGCACCGAAAGCTGCCTTAGCGCTGCCTTAGCAGCTCAACCTGCGCGTTTCTAAAAACGCTGGATAGGGCTTAGCCAAACTTAAGGCGCATATGCCGAGCGCTTGCCGGCGCGCCGGCCGCGGTAGAACAGCATCGTCACGAGGACAGCCATACTGCCTCGCGACGGCATGTCGAGACCATGCCATCCCCTTCGATGCGGGAGCCGCCAACACGGGCGGCTCCGCACCCATCCGATTGGAGCACATTATGGACAACTTGTTCGACAGCAATACCAACAGGGCCATTGACAATGAGACCGTCGAGTCCGCCGCAGCGCCGCAGCAAGTAGCGAGCGGAGCCGCCACAGTCGTCAACCCACTCTATGCAGGTGAGCGCGCTGAGGAGCATTCCACGCCCGCCAACTCACCGACGTCCGAACCCGATGCCGGCGCACATGTCGCCGAGCCCGCCCCGCAGCAGACGATTCCCACGAAAGAGCGTGACGGCAAGCAGTCCGGCCGCGCCACCAACCTGCTGCTGGTCGCAACGCTCGCAGCCGTTTGCGGCCTTGCGGGCGGTCTCGTGGGCGGTGCCATCATGAGCGCTGCGACCGGTGGATCGACTCAGGCCGCGCAGAGCGGCATGGGCAGAGGTCAGGGCGGCATAAAGAACGGCGGCATGCCTGGTGCAGGCGGGGCCACGGGCGACAGCAGCAGCGAGGGCACAGCAAATGGCAGTGCAACGCCGAACGATCAAGCGCCCACGGGCACGCCCGATGCCAGCGACTCAGCCGACGCTTCGGCCGGCAACTCAAACGGGGCCCAGGACGATGCATCTACGGATTCAGCCAACAGCCCTGCCATCTCGCAGACCTCCCTTTCCGCCTAGTCACATGCACAGAAAGGCACCATCATGACCAAGCCTGACATCATCGCGCAGGGCACCCACACCGCGCCCTGCGCCATGCAAAACCGTCCCGCGCCCAAAGCCGCTCGAGAGCAGACCCCGCCCGCAATGGCGCGGGCAATCAAGGGAGAGCCCTCCCCTTCGTCCATCCTCACCTGCGGCGAGCCGCGCGAGGTCGACTGCGACTTTGTCATCCCCGTCTTTAACGAGCAGGCCGAGCTCGGCTCCTCGGTCATGTTGCTGATGGACCGGCTGTGCGAGGTCTCACTCCATGCCAAGTCGTTTACCTGGCAGATCGTCATCGCCGACAACGCCAGCAGCGACAAGACCTGGGAGCTCGCCCGCATCCTCGCCTGCAAGTTCCCCTTTACGCTCCGCGCCATCCGCATTCCCCAGAAGGGTCGCGGCCGTGCCCTCAAAATCGCATGGGGCACATCCAAGGCCCGCGTGCACGCCTATATGGATGTCGACCTTTCCACCGATATTCGGCAAATTCCCGAACTTGTCGGTCCCATCCTGGACGGCCGCGCCGACGTGTGCTTTGGCTCACGCTTGCTGCCGGCATCGCGCGTCGAGCGCTGCGCCAAGCGCGAGTTTATCTCGCGCTCGTATAACCGCATGCTGCAGAGCTATCTGAGCGTACATTTTCACGATGCGCAGTGCGGATTTAAGGCGATCTCTGCCGAGGCCGCCGACACGCTGCTGCCGCTTATCCGGGACAACGAGTGGTTCTTCGATACCGAGCTCTTGGTCCTGGCAGAACGCATGGGCATCGCATCGTACGAGTTCGCCGTACGGTGGAAGGAAGACCCTGGCACCACGGTGCATATCGTCGACACGGTGCGTAAGGACCTTGCCGGCATGAGGCGGCTCAAAGCGAGCGAGGGTCAGCTAGGCTCCTTGCAGCCCGACGCATATCGCTATCCCCTCGAGCAGGCAGCTGATGCCCGATGAGCCTTGACACTCGCCGTCGGTCGGCACGTGCCTCGCAAGGGGCGTGCTCGCTTCGTCACGAACTGCGCGCGTCCTCGGCCCCATCGCTCGTCCCCGCCCGCGGGCCACTCGATTGGGTCGCCGTCGTGCTCCTCATGCTTGCCGCCACGTTCGTCTTCTTTTGGAACCTGACCGCCTCGGGCTATGCCAACGAGTTCTATAGCGCCGCCGCGCAGGCGGGCTCCAAGAGCTGGGAAGCTTTTCTGTGGGGCAGTCTGGACGCCAGCAATGCCATCACCGTCGATAAACCGCCTGCGTCCATTTGGCTCATGGCGCTCTCGGTGCGCCTGCTGGGTCTGAGCTCGTTTGCGATCCTGCTGCCGCAGGCGCTCATGGGCGTTACGTGCACGTATTTGCTGTACGCCACCGTGCGCCGCGTTTGGGGCAACGCTGCCGGCATCGTGGCGGGCATCGTGTTTATCACCACACCTGTCGCGGCCCTCATGTTTCGCTTTAACAACCCCGATGCTCTGCTTATCTTGCTTATGCTGAGCGCCGCCGCCTGCGTACTGCGCGGACTCGAGCTGCCGGCGGACCGTCACGGCAATCGCGTGCGCACCCGCTGGTATGCCGTGGCCGGCCTGCTAATCGGTCTGGGCTTTTTGACTAAGCAGTTCCAGGTGCTTTTGGTGCTCCCCGGTTTTGGTCTGGCCATGTTGCTGCTTTCGCCCACGACTTGGCCGCGCCGCATACTCGATGCTCTTGTGGCGCTCGGTGCCATGGTTGTCGGCGCCGGCTGGTGGGTAGCGCTCACCGTGCTGGTACCTGTCTCTTATACACATCTGACGCTGCCGACGAAGAGGATAGTG
>CABRHR010000032.1 GCA_902470835.1 uncultured Collinsella sp. | reverse complement strand
ACACTATCCTCTTCGTCGGCAGCGTCAGATGTGTATAAGAGACAGGTGCTGGATGTGCAGCTTGGCACCGGTCAGCTTGGCGATCTCGATGTCGCGGGCGATCTGGAGCTCCTCGCCGGCAGCCGGCCAGCCCTCGAGGGCCAGACGGGTCGAGACCTTGCCCTCGTTGATCTGGCCGTGGCCGACCAGGTCCTCGTCCTGGCAGTGGCTCATGAAGACCTTGCCGAACATCTTGCCGTAGTCCATGCAGCGACGGAGCATGCCCGCGCCCTGCACGCCGCGACCGTCATCGGTGAAGGCGACGGCGCCGTGGGCGACCATATCGCCCATCTCGGACATGGCCTCGCCCTTAAGACCGCGGGTCATGGCGCCCGACGGATAGACGCGGCAGTGGCCGACCTCGGCAGCGCGGGACTTGACGAACTCCACGACAGTGCCGTTATCGGTTACGGGATCGGTGTTGGGCATGGCGCACACGCCGGTAAAGCCGCCCTTGGCAGCTGCGCGGGTACCGCTCTCGATGTCCTCTTTGACCTCGTAGCCGGGCTCGCGAAGGTGAACGTGCATATCCACCAGGCCGGGGACGAGGTACTTGCCGGAAAGGTCGCGGACCTCGGCTCCCTCGACGGCGAGATTCTCACCGACCTCGGCGATCTTGTCGCCGTCAATCAGGACGTCAACGACACCGTCAAGCTCGACGGACGGGTCGACGACGTGGGCATTCTTAAGAAGCAAGGCCATTATCGGCACCTCCAAGCAGCAGATACAGGATAGCCATACGCACGCAGATACCGGCGTAGACCTGCTCCAGGATGACGGAGCGTTGCGGGTGGTCGGCCATATAGGAGTCGAACTCGACGCCGCGGTTGATGGGGCCCGGGTGGCAGATGATCGCGTCGGGCTTCATGAGCTTCTCGCGGTCCTTGGTCAGGCCGAAGAGCTTGTGGTACTCGCGAATGGTCGGGAACGGGGCACCCTCGAGACGCTCCTGCTGCACGCGCAGCATGTAGACGACGTCCAGCTCGGGCAGGACGGAATCGAGGTCGCTCGTCACGTGGTCGCAGCCCAGGACCTCGGGCGCCGGCGGCAGCAGCGTGCCGGGGGCGACGGCGTAGGTCTCGCAGCCCATGATCTTAAGGGCGGGGATCAGCGAGCCGCAAACGCGGGAGTGGGCGATATCGCCGACGACGGCGACCTTCAGACCGTGGAAGTCACCCTTGTGCTCCCAGATGGTGTACAGGTCGAGCAGGGCCTGCGTGGGATGGTTGTGCTTGCCGTCACCGGCGCAGATGACGCTTGCGGGCGAGTTCTGCGTGACGATGTAGGGAGCGCCGGCGTGCTTGTCGCGCACGACAATGCAGTCGATCTTATAAGCGTTGAGGGTCTCAACGGTGTCGACGAGGCTCTCGCCCTTGACCGTGGAGGTCGAGGAGCCGCCAAAGTTGAGGCTATCGGCCGAAAGACGCTTCTCGGCGAGCTCGAAGGAGCTGCGGGTGCGCGTCGAGGGCTCGTTGAACATGTTGACGATGGTCTTGCCCTTGAGCGTGGGGACCTTCTTGATCGCACGCTCGTTGACCTCGGAGAACGCCTTGGCGGTCTCGAGGATGAGCTTGATGTCCTCTTCGGAGTACTCGGTAATGTCGATCAGGTGCTTATGGTTGAACGCCACGGTACTACTCACCTCCCAGCGGCGCGGAGCCCACGTGGGAACCCGGCGCGACGTCGTTAATCTCGACGGCGGTGTGGCCGTCGACTTCCTTCATATATAGGTGCACGTTCTCCTCATGCGACGAGGGAACGTTCTTGCCGACAAAGTCTGGCGAGATGGGGAGCTCACGGTGGCCGCGGTCAACGAGGACTGCCAGCTCAATGCGGCTCGGACGACCCAGGTCCATAACGGCGTCGAGAGCGGCGCGGATGGTACGACCCGTATACAGGATGTCGTCCACCAGCACGACGCGCTTGCCGTCGACGCTGAAGGGAATGTTGGTAGCGTGGATCGCGGGAGCGAAATTGGTCGCATAGTCATCGCGGTAGAAGCTGATGTCCAGGCTGCCGAGCGGAACGTCGACGCCCTCGATCTCCTTGATCTCCTCGACGAGCTTCTTTGCCAGAAGGTCGCCGCGCGTGACGATGCCGACCAGAGCGAGGTCTTCACAGCCCTCGTTGCGCTCGAGAATCTCGTGCGCGATGCGGGTCATCGCTCGGTTGACGGCGGTCTCGTCCATGATGACCGCCTTGGGGGAAGTCGTGCCCATCGATCTCCTTCCT
This sequence comes from uncultured Collinsella sp., assembly GCA_902470835.1. GTDB lineage: Bacteria > Actinomycetota > Coriobacteriia > Coriobacteriales > Coriobacteriaceae > Collinsella. Next base: position 17,130 of record CABRHR010000032.1, on the reverse strand, counting down.
CACATGTCTTGACTGCTGACACAGTCAAAAAAATAGATGCCCGACCGCTCAAAGCGGACCAGACACCCACAGGAAGGGCTGCTCTTTGGCAGCAATGTAATTCCATGTGGGTATCTCGTACCCCTTTAATGGTCAAAGGATAGTGTAGCCAACCTCGAGCTTAATTGCGAGCATAAATACAGAGCAATCCCTAAACGGAGCCCAATGCTCCATAAACCTATATATATTTGTGGGACGAGCTTGAAAACCTTGGTTCGAGCTGGCATAATCCCCTCTGCTGCACGCAAATCGGATCTACGTCCAGGGCCGTAGCGTGGGCACTATCGCCAAAAGAGGAATATCTCTGTGTAGATTGCGCACAGGGAGCTGCTTCTGTGCTATAGTTCAGGCTTGTTTGTTAACGCGACATGTTCGTTTGTCGCCCAAGGAGGGTCAGTTATGTCCAAAGTTTGCGAAGTTTGCGGTAAGCACCCCGTTGCCGGTCGCTCCATCAGCCACTCTCACCGCGTCACCAACCGTAAGTTCCGCCCCAACATCCAGCGCGTCTACGTCGTCGTCGATGGTCACCGTCGCAAGATGAACGTTTGCTCCACCTGCCTCAAGTCCGGCAAGGTTGCGCGCTCCTAAATAAGGTCTTACCAACAAGTACCTCGGACTCTCCGGGTCAAAGACCTCGCGTTCATATAGAACTTACCAAAGGCGCTCTCCCCTACGGAGGGCGCCTTTTTGCACTCTTGCACTCATTGGGGACAGACTTACATGAGTGTTTTCACGCATTGGGGACAGACATGTCGCACGCAAGCGGCACACCGACTGGCTCCGGCCCCTGCCTCACGCTGCATCCTTCCAGCCTGCAGTTGCCTTGGTCACGCTCGTGGCGCCGATACCGGTGATACGAGCAATTTGCTTGACCGTGAGATGCGCCCGCCTGAGCCTCAGCAGACACGCATCGCGTTCGGGGCGTGGCAGGGCTTTGAGCAGTGCAGGATCTATGCTCGGCAGAACTTCGCGCGCAACGGAAAGGGCCTCCTCATCGGGGATCCGCCGGCGTGGAAGAACCTCCATTGACCAGATGCGCCCGGCAACTTCCTCGAGATGCTCGCAATAGCAACGGGAGCCACCGACAATATCGAGCATAGGGGCCGCATCACAGATGTCAAAGGGATCATAGCCCAGCTGATACGCCTTATAGCTTGACCAGCGGTACGCCTCGAGCGAGTCAAGCGCACCCTTCACGGGATTGAGATGAATATAGTCGAGCAGCTGCACCGCCTGCGTGTCCGACTCAACCGCGACCCGCGAATAGCGATTGTCAAACAGATGTCCCGTTCTCCCCGTTTTCCCATTGAAATACTTAGCATATGCCGTCAGCGCGCACTGCATTGCCTTTGAAAGGTTGTCAAATGGGTCATCAACCATCAAATGAAAGTGGTTGTCCATAAGGCACCAAGCTAACACCGCCACGTCATGGCGCGCAAACCTGTCCGAGATATCCGATAAGAAACGATAACGGTCGGAGTCATCTTCAAAAATAATCTGTTTGGAGTTGCCGCGGTCAAAGACGTGGTAATAGCCGGTGATCGAAACGGGGCGGGCGCATCGGGGCATAATCTCTCCTTTCAAAACTGTTCAGGCAACACCTAAAAGGAGAGAAGCAACGCGAAATGCTGAGCCTGCAACCTATTTATATCCAATGAGTGGCAAGAACAGGCCCAGAACGACAAAATGGCAAAACGATGTCTGTCCCAAATGAGTGAAAGCACTCATGTAAGTCTGTCCCCAATGAGCGGGGCGATGCATTGGGCAGATAGATTTAGTTGAAACGGTTCATTTGATTGAAGCGTTTTAGTGTGCCTTTTACAGGAATCTGACCGTTCGCCGAATAATTTCTTGCTATCATGCAAGGCGTAGGGTAAATCTCCGATCGCAAGGAGACACAAATGGTGAAAAAGTCACCGGAAAACACTACTCCCGCAATTGTGGACAACGTAGAGGCGCTTGAGGCTAAGCTCGCTCAGATGCGAGAGGCCCAGGCGCTTTTTGCTACGTACACGCAGGAGCAGGTCGACAAGATCTTCTATGAGGCCGCCATGGCCGCCAACAAGGCTCGTATCCCGTTGGCGAAGTTGGCTATCGAGGAGACCGGCCGCGGTGTTCTTGAGGACAAGGTCATCAAGAACCACTACGCCGCAGAGTACATCTACAACGCTTACAAGAACACCAAGACCTGTGGTGTCCTGGAGCGCGACGAGGCTTACGGCATCACCAAGATCGCCGAGCCCATCGGCATCGTGGGCGCCGTCATCCCGACGACCAACCCCACCTCCACCGCGATCTTCAAGACGCTGATCTGCCTGAAGACCCGCAACGCCATCATCATCTCCCCGCACCCGGCAGCCGCCAAGTGCACCATCGCCGCCGCCAAGCTCGTGCTTGACGCTGCCGTCAAGGCCGGCGCCCCCGAGGGCATCATCGGCTGGGTCGATGTCCCCTCCATCGAGCTGACCAACATGGTCATGCGCGACGTCGACATCATCCTCGCCACCGGTGGCCCGGGCATGGTCAAGGCCGCTTACTCCTCGGGCAAGCCCGCCCTGGGCGTTGGCGCCGGTAACACCCCGGTCGTCATCGACGACACCGCCGACGTGCTGCTCGCCGTCAACTCCATCATCCACTCCAAGACCTTCGACAACGGCATGATCTGCGCTTCCGAGCAGTCCGTGACCGTCATCGACACCATCTATGACCAGGTCAAGGCCGAGTTCCAGAAGCGCGGCTGCTACTTCGTCAAGCAGGGTGCCGAGATGGAGGCCCTGCGTGCCGCCATGTTCAAGAACGGCGCTCTCGATCACCGCATCCCCGGCATGGCCGCCGCCAAGATCGCCGAGCTCGCCGGCATCGAGGTTCCCGCCAAGACCAAGATCCTGATCGCCGAGGTCACCTCCACCGACCCCGCCAAGGAGGAGTTCTCCCACGAGAAGCTCTCCCCGGTCCTGGCCATGTACCACGCCAAGGACTTCCAGGAGGCCGTCGACAAGGCCGAGCACCTGGTGCTCGCCGGTGGCCCGGGCCACACCGCCTCTCTGTACGTGCACCCCGCCCAGGCCGAGAAGATCAGCCTGTTCGAGCACGTCATGAAGGCCTGCCGCATCGTCATCAACACCCCGTCCTCGCACGGTGGCATCGGTGACCTGTACAACTTTGGCATGAAGCCGTCTCTGACCCTGGGCTGCGGCTCCTGGGGCGGCAACTCCGTCTCCGAGAACGTTGGGGTGAAGCACTTGATCAACGTTAAGACTGTGGCCGAGCGCCGTGAGAACATGCTGTGGTTCCGCGCTCCCGAGAAGGTCTACTTCAAGAAGGGCTCCACGCCCGTCGCCCTCGACGAGCTGGGCAACGTCATGGGCAAGAAGCGCGCCTTCATCGTCACCGACCAGTTCCTCTTCAAGAATGGCAACACCCGCGCCATCGAGGCTAAGCTCGACGAGATGGGCATCGCCCACGACTGCTTCTACGACGTCGAGCCCGATCCGTCACTGCAGTGCGCACGTCGCGGCGCCAAGCAGATGGCTCTCTTTGAGCCGGACGTCATCATCGCCGTCGGCGGTGGCTCCGCTATGGACGCCGGCAAGATCATGTGGATGATGTACGAGCACCCCGAGTGCAAGTTTGAGGACATGGCCATGGACTTCATGGACATCCGCAAGCGTATCTTCACCTTCCCCGAGATGGGCAAGAAGGCCTACTTCGTCGCCGTCCCGACCTCCTCGGGTACCGGCTCCGAGTGCACGCCGTTCGCCATCATCACCGACAAGGAGACCGGCATCAAGTGGCCGCTCGCCGACTACGCGCTGCTCCCCAACATGGCTATCGTCGACGCCGACAACTGCATGACCGCCCCGCGCGGCCTGACCGCTGCCTCCGGCATCGACGTCATGACCCACGCCATCGAGTCCTACGTCTCCATCATGGCTTCCGACTACACCAAGGGCCTCTCCGAGCGCGCTGCTAAGCTCGTCTTCGAGAACCTGCCCTCCAGCTTCACGAACGGCGCCAAGGACCCGCACGCCCGCGAGGAGATGCACAACGCCTCCTGCATGGCCGGTATGGCCTTCGCCAACGCCTTCCTGGGCCTCAACCACTCCATGGCCCACAAGCTCGGCGCCTTCCATCACCTGCCCCACGGCCTCGCAAACGCCGTCATCCTGACCCGCGTCATGCGCTACAACGCCGCCGAGGCTCCCGTCAAGATGGGCACGTTCTCCCAGTATCCTTACCCCAACGCGCTGCACAACTACGCCGAGATGGCCAAGTACTGCGGCATCGAGGGCAAGGACGACAAGGAGGTCTTCGAGAACTTCATCACGAAGCTCGAGGAGCTCAAGGACTTCATCGGCGTCAAGAAGACCATCGCCGACTACGGTGTTGACGAGCAGTACTTCCTCGACACCCTCGACGAGATGACCGAGCAGGCATTCAACGACCAGTGCACCGGCGCTAACCCGCGCTACCCGCTCATGAGCGAGATCAAGGAGCTCTACCTGGACGCCTACTACGGCCGCGAGCCCCAGGACTACGCCGTCTGCTAGTTTTAGCACGGTTATTTGCGGCGGGGGTGCACGGGTGTACACACGCCCCCGCCGTTGCTTCTATCGCATCGTTGAAAGGATGCAATCATGCTGCTCCCCGATTCCAAGACCGAGCTCGTCCGTCGCGGCAACAAGGTCGTTTACGACCTGGGCGACAAGATCGTCAAGGTCTTTAACGAGACCAAGCCCGTCTCCGACGTGTTCAACGAGGCTTTGAATCTTGCCCGCATCAATGAGTGCGGCATCCGCAGCCCCAAGGCTCTCGAGGTTTCCCAGCTCGAGAACGCCAACGGCTGGGCGCTCGTGACCGAGAAGGTTCCGGGCACCACCCTTGCCGAGAAGATGACTGCCGAGCCCCAGCGCTTTGGTGAGTACCTCGAGATGTTCGTCGATCTCCAGATCGAGATCCACGGCTACACCTCCCCGCTGCTCAACCGTCAGCGCGACAAGTTCGCCCGCATGATCGACAGCCTTGATCAGCTCAATGCCACCACGCGCTACAACCTTCAGGAGCGTCTGGACGGCATGACCAAGGAGTTCAAGGTCTGCCACGGCGACTTCAACCCCTCCAACGTCATCGTCGGCGACGACGGCCAGCTCTATGTGTGCGACTGGGCACACGCCACCCAGGGCTCCCCTGCTGCCGACGTTGCCACCACCTACCTGCTCTTCGCCCTCAACAGCAAGGACCAGGCCGAGGCCTACCTGGAGCTCTACTGCGACCGCGCCGACATGCCCATGCAGGTCGTGCGTCAGTGGACGAGCATCGTCGCCGCTTCCGAGCTCGCTCGTAAGCGCAACGTGAACGATGAGTTCCTGAAGAACTGGATCGACGTCGTCGATTATCAGTAATATCTGAGCGATTTATTTCGCATCGGAGGCACTAAGGAAACCCCGCAGCTCGCATGGGCTGCGGGGTTTCCTTTTAACACTTGAGCGTGCCGACAAGATAAAAGGACGGCCCCTGCATCTCCCCGATCTGGAGAAATGCAGGGGCCGTCCCGTATATCGAACTACAAGCGAAATCGCCGATTAACGGCGTGCCGCCTTCACAAGCTCGGCAACCTTGGTGACGACCTCGTCGATCGCCACGTCCTCGCGCTCGCCCGTGGCACGGTCCTTGAGCTCGACGGTGCCGTTCTTAAGGCCACGCTTGCCGAGCACCACCTGATACGGGAAGCCCATGAGGTCGTTGTCGGCAAACTTAAAGCCGGGACGCTCATCGCGATCGTCGACGACGACCTCGATACCCTCGGCGCACAGGCCATCAACGATCTGCTCGCAGACGGAAGCGCACTCCTCCTTCTTGGGGTCGAGCGGAATCACCGCAACCTCGTACGGGGCAACGGAGACCGGCCAGACGATGCCGTGCTCGTCGTTGTGCTGCTCCACGACGGCAGCGAGCGAGCGAGAAACGCCCACGCCGTAGCAACCCATGATAAGCGGCTTCTCCTTGCCGTCCTCATCCATAAAGGTGGCACCCATGGCCTCGGAGTACTTGGTGCCCAGCTGGAAGACCTGAGAGACCTCGATGCCGCGAGCAGCAGAGAGCGGCTTGCCGCAGTGCGGGCAAGGATCGCCGGCAACGACGGTGACCAGGTCGGCCCACTCGTCGACGGTAAAGTCGCGCTCGGGGCAGGCACCGGTAAAGTGATAATCGACCTCGTTGGCACCGCAGGCCCACTGCTTGGACTCGCGCAGGCTCTCGTCGCACACCAGACGGATTCCCTCGGGCAGGTTAACCGGTCCGATAAAGCCCTTATGCAGACCGTAGGTCTGGAGCTCCTCGTCGGTCATCATGCGATAGCCCTTGCCAAAGACATGCTCGGCCTTGCAGTCGTTGAGTTCATGATCGCCCGGAACGATGGCCACGACAGGCTTGCCCTCAGCGTCGATGAGTGCCAGCGACTTGCGCGTGCCGTCCTCGGGGAAGCCGAAGAACTTTGCAACGGCCTCGATGGTGCCCATACCCGGAGTCTCGACCTTGGTAAGCGTACCGTCGCCAGGACCCTCGGTCACAACGACCTTGGTACTTGCGGCCTCGTCATCGGCAGCAAAGCCGCACTCGTCGCAGTAGACGAGCGAGGCCTCACCGGCGTCGGCCAAAGCCATGTACTCGACGGAGGTGTCGCCACCGATCTCGCCGGAGTCGGCGACAACGGGCAGAGCCTTGATGTAGCAGCGCTCGCAGATGTTGGCGTAGGCCTGCTTCATCTTGTCGTACTCCTCCTGCAGACTCTCCTGCGTGGCAGAGAAGCTGTAGGCGTCCTTCATGATGAACTCGCGACCGCGCATCAGGCCAAAGCGGGGACGGAACTCGTCGCGGAACTTGTCCTGGATGTGGTACAGGTTGACGGGCAGTTGCTTGTAGGAACGCAGCTCATTGCGAACCAGGGCGGTCACGGTCTCCTCGTGCGTGGGGCCCAGCACGAACTCGCGGCCGTGGCGGTCATCGAAGCGCACGAGTTCCTTGCCATAGGCGTCGATGCGGCCGGACTCGCGCCATAGCTCAGCGTCGACCATAATGGGCATCATGAGCTCCTGGGCACCGGCGGCATCCATCTCGTCGCGCACGATGTTCTCGATCTTGCGAATCGAGCGCCATGCGAGCGGCAGGTAGGAATACAGACCGGCGGCCTCCTTGCGGATCATTCCGGCACGGAGCAGCAGGCGGTGGCTGGCGAGCTCAGCGTCCGCCGGATCCTCTTTAAGCGTCGGCGCATAGAGCTTAGACATATACATTGCTCGGGTCATTTATTTCTCCTCAATAAGTTTGTCGACCTCTGCCATAAGCGCGTCGACAATTTGGTCCTCAGCTACTTTACCAATGATCTGGCCATGCGAAAAGAGCAAGGCCTGACCACGTCCGCAAGCAACGCCCAGGTCGGCATCAGAAGCCTCACCGGGGCCATTAACGGCACATCCCATCACAGCGATAGAAAGCGGCGCGGAGTAGTTCTTAAGCCGCTCGGTGACCTCCTCGGCGATGGGAATGAGGTTAACCTGGCAGCGGGCGCACGTGGGGCACGAGACAATCTCGGGGCCACGGCGACGCAGGCCCAGCGACTGCAGAATACCCCAGGCAACCGGCGGCTCCTCAACCGGATCGGCCGTGAGAGAGACGCGCATGGTGTCACCGATACCCTCAGACAGCAGAATACCAAGGCCCACCGAGCTCTTAATGGTGCCCTGAAGCTTGGTACCCGCCTCGGTTACGCCCAAGTGAAGCGGAACGTGAGGAATCTCACGCGACAGGGCTCGATAGGTATCGAGCGTCGTTTGCACGCTATGGGCCTTAGCCGAAAGCACAATGTTCGTAAATCCGCGGTCCTCAAAGTGCTTGACGAAACGCTCGCTCGACATCACGAGCTTTTCGGGCTGCGTAAGGTCGTCGCGCTCGGCGATATCCTGCTCAAGCGAGCCCGCGTTCACGCCAATACGAATCGCACAACCCGCAGCGCCGGCGGCATCGATAACGGAATCGACCTTGGCCCAATCACCGATATTGCCGGGATTGATGCGCAACTTGGCGGCACCAGCCTCAACGGCGCCAATGGCAAGCTTATGGTTAAAGTGGATATCGGCAACGATCGGCACCGGGGACTCAGCACAAATGATACGAAAGCCCTCGAGCGCGGCCTCGGTGGGCACGCTCACACGCACGATATCGCAGCCAGTCTGCGCCAACGCGCACACTTGCGCAAGTGTTGCCTGGGCATCAGCGGTATCGGTGCAGGTCATGGATTGGACCACCACCGGCGCACCGCCACCGATCTGCACACCGCCCACATGCACGGGGCGCGTCAAATCGCGAGGCAAAGGATGGGATAAAGACAATCCAAACACTCCCCTACAGAATAAATCGAAGGATGTCGGAACGAAGCATATAGACAAACAGCAGCGCAAAGAGCGCGATGCCCACATAGCTCACAATCGTCTGGACCTTGAGCGGAAGCTCGCGGCCTACAATCTTTTGAATGATCTCGATGACCAGCTTGCCGCCATCGAGTGGTGGGATGGGCAGCAGGTTCATAAAGCCAAGCGAGAACGAAATGAGGGCGGCAAACGAAAGGAACGTGGCAGGACCGGCAGCAGCAGCCTGTGAGGACATGACGCTAATACCCACGATCGAAGAAGACTGATCGAGAATCTCCATCGTATGCTGCGGCTGGAGCAGGCGCATCACGCCCTCCGCGGTCTGCACGACATAGGAGAATGACAGACGCGCCGAGGTGATAGGGTCCAAACGGACTACCTCCGTAGAAGCATACACACCTAACCGCTCGTCCTCTTTGAGCGCAACCGTGGTCGAATGCTGCTTGCCGTCACGCTCGTACTCGATGGCGATATCGTCCTTACCGGCGGCCTTGCCGATAGCATCGTAAACGTTCATCCATGTGGAGCACGATACACCGTCAACCGAAAGGATCGCATCACCAGCCTCGATACCCGCCTTGGCGGCAATAGACCCCTCGTCAACCTGACCGATCACGTTGGTATCGATCGGCACGGTGACACCCGCAATGGAATAGATGCTCATAAGCAGCAAAAAGCCCGTCAGGATATTGACGAGAATGCCCGCGAGCAGCATAAAAGCACGCTTGAGAAAGCCCTGGCCAAGATAGGTGTGCGAACGTTCTTGCGCAAGGAACTCGGCCTCGCCGCACGGCAGCTCCCACACATCGCCCTCGGCAGTCGCATGTTCGCGATCGAAACGACGGCCATCAAAAGTGGTGTAGCCCGCCGCGTCTCGCGGCAGCGTCTGATACTTGGTGGGATAGTAGCTCGGCGAGGGCTTCTCCCCTTCCTCATACCAGGGCGCGATGGAGCCCCAACCCAAGAGCAAGGCACATGTCTCGAGCACATCCTCCTCGGACAGTTCGAGCTCGGCGGCAAGGTCGGCCACGGTCACGCGACCATGACGATAGATAGCCGCGAGCACGCGATCGGCGCACGAGACATCGGTCGGATCCATACCGCAGATGGCAGCGTAGCCACCCAGCAGCAGCGGGGTCACGCCAAACTTGGTGCCGATACGACGCGACGTGTGGTGGATATCAAAGCGGCACGGCAGGCCCAAAAAGAACTCGGTCACACGGACGCCGCAGGCACGCGCCGCCAAAAAGTGGCCGCCCTCGTGCAAAAACACGAGGACGGAAAGCATCAGCAGGCCCCAAAAGACCGATGAGAGAACGCTCAGAACAGTATCCATAAATCGAAAAAGCAATCCTTATGGGTTAGGAACGGGTTGCGGCGAGTACCTGCGCAGCCTTTTCACGCGCCCACGCATCGATGTCGCGAAGCTGCTCAAACGAATCGACAGCCTGCATATCGTGGGCATCCATGCAAGATTCCACAATGCGGTCGATATCGGTAAAGCTGCAGCCATCGTGCAGGAAGGCATCGACGGCGACCTCGTTGGCGGCATTGAGCACGCACGGCATGGTGCCACCCGTCTTGCCGGCACGCTCGGCCAGTGCCAGACAGCGGAAGGTATCCATGTCGGCAGCATCAAACGTGAGCTGTCCCAGCTCGCGAAAATCGATACGAGGCGCCGGGGTATCCCAACGCTCGGGATACGAGAACGCGAACTGGATGGGAATACGCATGTCGGAAGCACCGAGATGCGCCATCACGGAGCCGTCGGCGAACTCGACCATAGAGTGAATCTTGGACTGACGCTGCACGACCACGTTAATGAAATCGAGATCGCAGTTGAACAGATGCATGGCCTCAATGCGCTCCAGGCCCTTGTTCATGAGGGTGGCGGAGTCGATGGTGATCTTGGCACCCATGGCCCACGTGGGATGTGCGAGGGCATCGGCACGCGTCACGCGGTCGAGCTCGCCGCGCGTGCGGCCAAAGAACGGACCGCCCGAGCAGGTGAGCCAAATACAATGAGCCTCGCGTGGGTTCTCCCCCAGATAGCACTGGTAGATGGCGGAGTGCTCAGAGTCAACTGGAATAAGCTGGCCCGGTTGCGCCAACGGCATAAGCAAGTCGCCACCGACGACGAGGGACTCCTTGTTGGCAAGGGCAAGGCGCTTATTTGAGGTCAAGGCCGCGTGGCTTGCCTCGAGACCGGCGGCACCCACAATAGCGACGAGCACGCAGTCGACATCGTCGCGACGCGCGAGCTCGCAAACCGCTTGCGCGCCAACGCCGAGCTTCGTTCCCTCGGGCAACTCCTGCAGCACGGCGTCATCGCCATGAGCGACATCGGCCACGGCAACCGCCGAAACCGAGAACTCGCGGGCAGCGGCTACAAGCTCGGAGGTACTGGAGTTAACGGACAGCGCCGTCACCTGCAGGCGATCGGCATGCTGGCGGCACACATCGAGCGCCTGGGTGCCGATGGAGCCCGTACAACCCAGAATGGCAACACGAAGGCGTCCATCGGGGCCATACGTCGTCTGGAATGACATTACAGCACGCCTCCGATCATCAGCATCAGCTGCGCGGTGATGCAGCCGAAGATAAGCGAATCGCTACGATCGAGCATGCCGCCGTGGCCCGGGATAAGGTTACCGGAATCCTTAACGCCCACACCGCGCTTGATGCGCGACTCGATAAGGTCGCCGATAACGCCCAAAATGGACACCACCACGCCGCACAGCAGCGCATAGGGCAGGCTGAGTTTGTAGAAGTGCGTCACCCACAGGATGAGCCAAATCAAAACCGAGCCCAGGATGCCACCGACAAACCCCTCCCAGCTCTTTTTGGGAGAGATCTTGGGAACCATCTTGTGTTTGCCGATACGGCTACCCACGATGTAGGCAAACGAATCGGAGACCCAAAGGGACGCGCAAACGCCCACCGAAAGCAGGGCGCCGGCAAAACCGGGCACGGCATCGCGCAGCAGCACGATAGCCGACAGCATAAAGCCGGTGTAGATGGGACCCATGAGCGTCACGGCCACATCAGAGATGCGGGTACGCGGCGACCAGACATACCAAATGCCCACAGCGAGCATCAGGGCAAAAAGCAAGGCATTCAGCAACATCGAATCGCCCAACGCCGACAGCGGAAAGAGTACGGCGGCAGCGATACCCATGCGCTCGTTAGCCATCTTGCCATCGAGCCTCGTCATACGGAAAAACTCATAGCAGCACAGACCGCTCATGACAGAAACAAAGATGGCCGTGGGCACGATACCCAAAACCAGGCACAGGATAAAGACAACGGCGTAAACGATACCGGCGGCGGCACGGGTAATAAAGCCCGCAAGCCACGAACCGGTGCCATTCTTCGCTGCGGGCGCTCCCGCAGCGACAGCCTTGCGCTCAGATGTCTTGGGAGCAGTTGCCTTGGGACGATCGGACACGATTAAGCCTCCTCGGTCTTGCTCAGACCACCAAACCTACGGTCACGGCCCTGATAGGCCAAAATGGCGTCGACAAGGCCCCAACGATCAAAGTCGGGCCAATAGGTATCGGTGACGTAGAATTCGGAATAAGCCACCTGCCACAGCAGATAGTTCGAAAGGCGCAGCTCACCAGAAGTGCGAATCACAAGCTCAGGATCGGGAAGGCCGGCGGTATAGAGGTGGGAAGCCACCATGTCTTCATCAATTGCGGCAGGATCGATCTTACCGGCGGCAGCGTCGAGTGCGATCTGACGGACAGCGCGGGTAATCTCGGCACGCGCGCCGTAGTTGACGGCAAGCGCCAGCGTCATGCCGGTGTGATTGGCGCACTCGGCAAGACCGCGTTCAAAAACGTCGCGGGTCTTCTTGGGCAGCGCGGAAATGTCACCCAAAAAGACAACGCGCACGTTTTCGCGCTTCAGAAGCGGCAGCTCGTCGATGAACGTCTTGGCAAACAGGTGCATCAGAACGTTGACTTCGTGCTGAGGGCGATTCCAGTTTTCGGTAGAAAACGCATAGGCCGAAAGCACGTCGACGCCCAGACGCACGCAGGCGGTAATAATCTCGCGAAGGGAGACGATACCCGCCTTGTGGCCCTCGGTGCGTGCAAGACCGCGCGACGTGGCCCAACGACCGTTGCCGTCCATGATGCACGAGATATGGTGCGGAATGTTATTGAGGTCAAGGTCGGAAAAACCGACGCCCGCAGGGGCGTCGGCAAAGTACTCGACCAGTTTATGCTCGTCGTATTGCACCTTAGATCTCCATGACCTCGGCTTCTTTTTCCTTCAGAAGCTCCTCGACCTTGGCGACATACTCATCGGTGTGCTTCTGGACCTTGGCCTGCTCGCGACGAACATCGTCCTCGGTTAGCTCCTCATCGCGCTCAAGCTTGTTGTTGAAGTCGCGACGGATGTTACGGATAGACACCTTGGCCTGCTCGGCGTACTCGCGACACTCCTTGACGAGCTCGCGACGGCGCTCCTCGGTGGGAGCCGGGAACGGCAGACGAACGACGGTGCCATCGGAGTTGGGGGTAATACCCAGATCTGAAGCACCGATGGCCTTGACGATAGCATTGATGAGCGCCTTGTCCCACGGCTCGATGAGCAGCATGTGGGCCTCGGGGGTCTTTACGGCGGCAACCTGCGTGACCGGCGTGGGAACACCGTAATAATCGACGGTGATGTCGGACAGAATGTTGGCATTGGCGCGGCCGGTACGAACCTTGGAGAAGTTATGCTTGAGGGACTCGAGCGACTTGTCCATATGGGCGGTGATGTTCTCTGCCATGCTTAATCCTCCTGATAGACGAGCGTGCCGACGGGCTCACCCGAAAGCGCGCGCTTGACGGTGTCCTCGCCATCGATGTTGAGGACCAAAATCGGCATACGGTTATCCTGGCACAGAGCCGTAGCCGTGGAATCCATAACCTGCAGGCCGCGGACGAGCACCTCGTGATAGGTAATCTTGTCAAAACGGACGGCATCGGCGCACTTGACGGGATCCTTGTCGTAGATGCCGTCTACCTTGGTGGCTTTAATCAGAATCTCGGCGCCGATCTCGCACGCACGAAGAGCCGCGGCGGTGTCGGTCGTAAAGTACGGATTGCCCGAACCGGCGGCAAAGATAACGACGTTGCCCTTGGAAAGGTGGTTGATGGCGCGACGGCGAATATAGGGCTCGCAGATCTCGTTCATCTGGATAGCGCTCATAACGCGGCAGGGAACATCGTTGTGCTCGAAGGCATCCTGCAGGGCGAGCGCGTTCATAACGGTTGCCAGCATGCCCATATAGTCGGCCTGAGCACGCTCCATGCCACCGGCAGCGCCGGCCATGCCGCGGAAAATATTGCCGCCGCCGACAACGACGCCCACCTCATGGCCAACGGCGAGCAGCTCCTTGACCTGCTTGGCAAGATGGTCGGTAACCTTGGGGTCGATGCCATATTGGCCGTCGCCCATCAGTGCTTCGCCGGAAAGCTTAAGAAGCACGCGTTTATATCGGATGTCGGACAAAGCGATCCTCCTTTAGATTGAACTCTCAACATTCTATCAAAGGCTCTAAGAAGAGCCATGAAAAAGCAGGCTGTGAGTAAAACCCACAGCCTGCTCATTACCAGCTACAAGAGCTTATTTACTCGCCACGGACCAGACGGTCAAAGGCAACGACGGTAATGGTGTCGCCGAGCTCCTTGGAGACCTGCTCAGCGTACTTCTTGATGGTGAGGGAGCTGTCCTTGATGAACTCCTGCTCGGTGAGCACGGACTGCTTGTAGAACTTCTCCAGACGGCCGACAGCCATCTTCTCCTGAATGGCCTCGGGCTTGCCGGACTCGGCAGCCTGAGCCATGTAGATCTGCTTCTCGTGCTCGACGGTCTCGGCCGGAACCTGATCGCGGGTAGCGCAGATCGGGGCGACGGCGGCAACCTGAAGGGCAACGTCGTGAGCGAAGGTCTTGAAGGACTCAGCCTGAGCGGTCTCGGCCTTCTCGAAAGCAAACTCGACGAGGACGCCGATCTTACCACCCATGTGGATGTAAGAAGCGAGAGCGCCGTTCTCGGCCTTACGGGCGGCGAAGCGGGAGATCTTCATGTTCTCGCCCATGATGTGAATCATCTCGGTGAGCTCGGAGGAAACGGTCTCCTCGCCCATCGGCTTCTCGAGCAGAGCGTCGACGTCAGCAGGCTCGGTGGTAGCGACAACCTCAGCGACCTTGGAAGCAAAGCCGGTGAACTTGGCGTTGGAGCCAACGAAGTCGGTCTCGCAGGAGAGCTCGAGCAGAGCGCCGGTCTTGCCATCCTCGGAGACGAACGCGGCGACAGCGCCCTCGTTGGTCTCACGGCCAGCCTTCTTGGCAGCCTTGGCAAGGCCGTTCTTACGCAGAACGTCGACAGCGGCGTCCATGTCGCCGTCAGCCTCGACGAGAGCCTTCTTGCACTCCATCATCGGGGAGTCGGTCATCTCGCGGAGCTGCTTGACCATAGCGGCGGTAATCTGGGCCATTGTGGTTCCTTTCAAAGAGATGAAAAAGAATTAACTAAGACTGATTTACTCGGCCTTGGGCTCAGCGGCCATCTCGGCCTCGGAGACCTGCTCCTTGCCGGAGCCAGCGAGGCAGGCGTCAGCCATGAGCTCGCACATAAGGGTGACAGCGGAGATAGCGTCATCGTTGCAGGGGATGCCGTACTCGACCTCGTCGGGATCGGAGTTGGTGTCGATCAGAGCGACGACGGGGATGTTCAGGCGCTGGGCCTCCTTGATGGCGTTCTCCTCGCGCTTGGTGTCGATGACGAAGAGAGCCTGGGGCAGACCCTTCATGTCGCGGGCGCCACCGAGGTTGGTCTGGAGCTTGGTGAGCTCCTTACCGAGCACAGCCTGCTCCTTCTTGGGCAGAACAGCCATGCGGCCGTCCTCGACCATGGCCTCGAGCTCCTCCATGCGGTTGATGCGGGAGCGGATGGTGACGAAGTTGGTCAGCATACCGCCGAGCCAACGCTGGTTGATGTAAGGCATGTTGGCGCGCTCAGCAGCGTTCTTGACGGCCTCCTGAGCCTGCTTCTTGGTGCCGACGAACAGCACGTTGCCACCCTTGGCGACGTTCTTGACGAAGGTGTAGGCCTGGTCGGCGTCGAGGATGGTCTGCTTGAGGTCAAGGATGTAGATGCCGTTGCGCTCACCGAAGATGAACGGCTTCATCTTGGGGTTCCAGCGACGGGTCTGGTGACCGAAGTGGCAGCCGGCCTCGAGCAGGGTGCGGATATTAATCTTGGTAGCCATGTTAAACCTCCTGTGGTTTGCCTCCGCGCGGGGTCATCCTCCAAAACCAACCCGGACATGTGCTACCAAAGCCCGGGCACCACGGTATGAAGTAGCCGCGCGTGCGTGATAAAAACATGTTGCCGTGAAGCAACCCGATGAATGATAGCAGGAATGCATCTTCCTGCCAACCCGCAATCAAAACCACACACCTGAGTGCGGCGCGAGACGTCCCAGCCACTATTCGCCGCGGGGATGGGCTTGAGCCACGGCACGTTTGAGCCGATCGGGCGTGAGATGCGTGTAGATCTGCGTCGTGGACAGACTCGCATGACCCAGCAGCTCTTGAACCGAGCGCAAGTCCGCACCGCCCTCGAGCAAGTCGGTCGCAAAGGTATGGCGCATCGCATGCGGGGCGATGTCGGCCGGAATGCCGGCGAGCGTCGCCAGCGTATGGAACCGCCGCCGGAGCATGGCGGCGCTCATGCGATTGCCGCGCGCCGATATAAGCAGCGGATGCGGCCCGGTAGCGAGGTCACGGTGCTTTGCACGAGAGAGCAACTCCGGCCTCCCCTCCTCAATATAGAGACGCGTCGCCTCGAGTGCGCGACGATACAGAGGAACGATGCGCTCCTTGCTCCCCTTGCCCCACAGGCGCAGCGTGCGTTCGGACCAAGCGATGGACTCCACATTGAGTGCTGCGAGCTCAGAGATACGGGCGCCGGATGCATAAAGCAGCTCGAGCATCGCCGCATCGCGCAGTCCCGCGGGCGTCGAGGTATCAGGCGTCTTGAGCAGCGCCTCGACCTGATGGGTCGTAAGGACGCCCGGCAGGTCACGCGGCAGCTTGGGCGATGCGATCGCCGAGGCCACATCGCCCTCGACTATCCCCTCGGCAGCCATCCAGCGATAGAGAGATCGGATAGCCGACAGGTGCGCCGCAAGCGTTCGGGGAGCCACCTGCTCACGCGAAAGCTCGGCAAGATAGCGACGAATGGTGCGCACGTCGGCAGCGAAAGCATCGATATCCTCGCGCTCGCACCAGGAAGCAAAGCGCTCCAGCCTCGAGCCATAGGCCGTCACCGTGTTGGGAGAAAGTCCCTCGACACGTGCGATATAGGCGATAAACGAGTCGACGGCATCGTACAGGTCAAAGGCTATGACCGGTCGCCTCCAAACAGATCGGGGCGAGTGGCCAGATAGGCATCAAGGGCCTCAAGCGCACGGTCCGCATAGGCCTGGTAGCGGTCGCGCTTGCTGCGACGCTTACCGTCCTCGAGCGGCGGCACCAGGCCAAAGTTGACATGCATGGGCTGGTAGCCCACGGTGGCAGGATCGGTCGCATAGCCCACGAGCGCGCCCAGGGCGCCCTGTCTCTTATACACATCTCCGAGCCCACGAGACGCTACGCTATCT
>CABRHR010000031.1 GCA_902470835.1 uncultured Collinsella sp. | reverse complement strand
GAGATAGCGTAGCGTCTCGTGGGCTCGGAGATGTGTATAAGAGACAGATTTTTAGAACATTTCTAGCCTTGATACGACGAAGCTTTGGGCGGCGTCTTGCCCTTCAAGACCTTGTGATAGTAGTCATAGGTCAGCGGGGCCTCGCCGCTCAAGCGCTCGGCATCCTCCACCTCGCCGATAAAGAGCAGGTGCGTGCCCACATCCACGGTATCAATCAGACGGCAGCTAAACAGCGCCGCCGCGTGCTCGGGCACATAGGGCATGCCCAGAGTGGTCTCGTGGGTCTCGTACTTGGCAAACTTGTCGTAATCGCTGCTGGTGCGGAAGCCAAAATTGCCGATATAGAGCATGTCGGCGGTCTGATCGATCACGGTCAGCGCAAAGGCCTTAGCCGATACGATTACGCCGGACGTGACATTTTCCTTGTTCACGGCAATCGAGATGCGCGGCGGGGCGGACGTCACCTGCACCGCTGTGTTGATAACGCAGCCGGCACGCAGCCCGTCCGCCGCGGAGCTCACCACGTACAGGCCGCTCGGCATGGTAAAGAACGCAGTTTTGTCCATAACGATCACTCCCCTAGCTCGGGTTGGAACCTCATGGATGTATGTACCCACAAAAAAGGCGGCACCCATAACGGACGCCGCCTTTGAGACATATGTGTCAGAACAGTAAGAAAGATGAGACGTCCGCAGTTGCGGTGAAATAGGGACTGAATAGCCCCTCAAACAGGCAAAACAGTCCGTATTCCACCGCAACTTATACAGAGTGCCTAGCGGTTGCGTTCCTTAAGGGCGCGGTCGATCTCGCGTTGGACATCACGCTTGGCCATGTCCTCGCGCTTGTCGTAGAGCTTCTTGCCGCGACCCAGACCCAGCAGCAGCTTTACGCGGCCGTCGGTATTAAAGTAGAGCTCCAACGGAACCAGCGCATAACCACGGTTGCGAAGTTTGCCGTCAAGAAAGTCGATCTCCTTACGGTGCAGCAGCAGACGACGCCGACGGTCGGGATCGCGATTCCACACGCCACCATGGCTATAAGGATGGATATGCAGGCCGACGAGCCAGCACTCGCCGCCACGAATCAGCGCAAAAGTGTCAGTGATCTGACAGGCACGCTCGCGAATCGACTTGACCTCGGTGCCGCTCAGTTCAATGCCGCACTCAAATGTCTCATCGATAAAGTACTCGTGATGTGCCGAGCGATTCTTGGAAATGAGCTTGCGCTCGCGCTTACTGGGCATCGCCGGCCTCCTTGACACCGTCAGCGCCCTTGTCGACACCCGTGTGCTTTGCCTTGCGCTCGGCATTGAGTTCGGCATCGCTCTCGCGCACCAGTTTGATAATCGCCGCGCAGGCTTCCTCGCCCACCAAGTCGCGAGCACGCACCGTCAGGCGCGTCGCCTCCTGCTTGTCGCCGTCGCTTGCAGCATCGGTCGCGCACATAATCAGGCAGATTGCAATCTCGGCCGAAGGTGAGGTCGGAACGCCCTGCAACGCCAGCTCGCCCATCACGTGCTCGTCGCTCTCCTCGGCGGCATCCGGATAGGTAGTATGGATCTTGTTGAGCAGGCGCGTCGTATGCGTATCGTTGGGCGCCAGGCGCAGCGCCAGACGCGCGCAGCCCACGGCAGCCGAAACGTTCTCGGTCTCGGGCTCCAAGAAGTACTGACCCAGATTGGCGTAAGCGCGGGCGGCGCACTTGCCATCGCTCGCGCGCTCTAGCACCGAAAACGAAAGCGAAGCCCACTCCTGCTTGTCCTCGAGAGCGCGGAACAGCTCGGCCAAATCCAAGCGATAGTTGCAGTTCATGGGGTCCCAACGCACAGCCTGCATCAAGGCATTACGAGCGCTCACATAATCCTGCTGGCGAATGTAGGCAAACGCCATGTCAGAGTACAGGCGGTCAAACGGCACCTCGACCTGCACGAGCTCGCGCGGATCCTTCTCCACGCGGCGATAGGCCAAGCGCTCAAACTTGCTATCGAAGCTAAAGTATTGGCGCTTCTCCTCCGTCTTGCACTCGGCGTCGATATACTCCTCGGCGAGCTCCACCAGGCGCTCCAGCAGCGGCGTCGCCGTAGCCAGGTCGCCCTGCGCCAGATAGTTCTCGGCATACGTGATGTCTTGCAAGCTGATGGGCAGGTCCATGACAACTCCTCGGTCCGGGCGGCAGACTCAACGCGCGCCTTAAACATCGGTCAATACACAAAACCCGGGTCTCTTACGAGGCCCGGGCGTTCACTTTTGGTAGCCCGTACCAGATTCGAACTGGTGATCTCCGCCTTGAGAGGGCGGCGTCCTAAACCGCTAGACGAACGGGCCATATGTAGCAAATGCAATGGCTGGGATGGAGGGAGTCGAACCCCCATTGACGGAACCAGAATCCGCTGTCCTGCCATTAGACGACATCCCAATGACTGCATCGCTGCGCTCGGCTGTGCCTTTGCGCAAGAAAGAAATATACGGGAAGTCCCGCCGTGACGCAAGCCCTAATTTTGACTTTTTTGAAATTCAGTCAAATACGGCCAACACGTGAAGGACCTGTGAAGCACCAGCGACACCTACGGCGTCAAAGCCCGTAAAACATCCCACATCTACCGCTGGTAGATTACAACAATGCAGCACTCACGGCTGATGGCACAATCGAACCGTCATCATTGCACGGATATCGAGGCGCCATGGACGAAGAGCTTGATTACCTATGGGAGACCCTGGGCCTCGAGATCACTGCTGACCTTTGGCCCGAACGGGACAAAATCCATCCCACACTGCGCCCCGCCATCACGGTGATGCAGGCAAAATACCGCCGTGCATCCTTTTTGATCATGCGGGTGTCATGGCACGCGGGACTCCCCGACCTTAAGCGAATCCAGGCAAGCCTCGTCGAGCTGTCCGGTATGCCGACCGTCATATCCGAGGCACACCTGGAGCAGCGCCAGCGCGAGCGACTGCAACAGCAGCGGATTCCCTTTATCTGCCCCGGCATTCAGGCATACCTGCCCTTTATGGACGAGGAGTACTGGAGCGGCAAGCCCAACAAGCACGTAAAGGTCTACGATCCGCACGAATGGGCACAGCTCGAGGATTGAGCCGAGCGAGCCCGCCGATGGAAAACACGTCCCACTCTGAGCACACAAAACGGGACGCACTTTTCGGAGCCGCTACAGCAACGCCTCGGCCCAAGCCGCTTCCCTAAAGCCAGGAATCGCAAAGTCGTCGCCCACCAGCAGCGGACGCTTGACCAGCATGCCGTCGGTCGCCAGCAGCTCGTAGCACTCCCGATCCGTCATGCCCGCATCCAGACGCGCCTTCAGGCCCAGCTCTCGATATTTCATGCCCGACGAATTAAAGAAGCGCCGCACCGGCAGCCCCGAACGAGCAATCCAGGTCGCAAGCTCATCAGCCGCGGGATTGTCCAAAACGATATCGCGGTCGATATACTCTACCCCATGTTCGTCCAGCCATGCCTTGGCCTTCTTACAGGTCGAGCACTTGGGATATTCAACAAACAATACCGCCATGGGATTTCCTTTCTTAGAGAAAACAGGTGTCTGGAAAACTGCACATCGACGACCACTCGCGATTGCAGCCGTTATTGTAGTCAATGTCGAAGCGTAGGCAGTCGCGATGTCTCGTCTTAAGGCTAGTGCCTCGCATGGGCGCCGATCGGCCGAGTCACATGGCGCACCAACGCCGCTGCCAGCAATACCAACAGCATGGCGGTGATATAGCCCGCAGCATCGAATCCTAAATCGATAACGTCGAAATGCCTGCCGGGAACAAAGATCTTATGTACCTGATCGCCAACGGAGCAGGCGGCGCAAAAGAACAATACGGGCACGCAACGGGAGCACACGCTCCACGGACGCCTGGAAAGGCAAACCACGACCACCGAGGCGAACAATCCGACGAAGAAAAACTCTACGGTATGGGCAACGCGACGGACGTTCGCGCCCACCCACATGCGAATGGAAGCAAGTCGGCCAGACCGGACATTCGAGGCAGCCGAATCGGTGCCTCCGGTCATTCCGTTCTCCGTCTGGGCTTCACCCGTGGCATCGGCAGCCTGAACGCCCGTAGCCTGACCCTCCACCACACGCGCGGTAGACTCGCTCAGCAACGACGTCTCCACCGCATTTTGCTCCGTCAGCACCCAGATGCCCGTCAGCGTTACAGCGAACAGAACGATCGCGGTCCATCCGATTATTTGTTTTACGCGTGCCAAGGGCCAACCTCCTTTTTTTGAATATCAGCGAGTGTAGCCCCAAATGACATCGTCACCGTATCAAAATTTGAATCGCAACAGGAAGCGACAAAGCGACGCAAACCCCTACCCCGCCTCGCGCATCCAGCGATCGAACGTCCCCACGCACACGCCCAGGCACTTTGCTGCCTGGCTGCGGGTAATATCGCCCGCCTCATAGCTATCGCGCACCAGCTCAAACTGAGGAGGGCACGGCTTGCGAGGTCGACCGAAACGGACCCCTCGCGCCCGCGCCGCTGCAATTCCCTCTGCCTGGCGCCGATGGATATTCTCGCGCTCCACCTGCGCCACGTAGCTCAGCAGTTGCAGCACAATATCGGCAATCAGGGTGTTGGTCACATCCGGCGCGCCGCTGGCCCTGACGCGCGTGTCAAGCAATGGCATGTCCAACACCACAATGGCAACCCCGAGCTCCTTGGTAATGCGTCGCCATTCCTCAAGAATCTCGGAGTAATTACGGCCAAGTCGGTCGATAGAAAGCACCACCAGCACGTCCCCGTCTCCCAGGACGTGCAGCAGCTCGCGATAACGCGGTCGATCGAAGTCCTTGCCGCTCGCATGGTCGGCATAAATATTCGCCGAGCCCACGCCATAGGCGCCCAGCGCATCCAGCTGCCGATTAAGATTCTGATCGCGCGAACTCACCCGCGCATAACCGTACACCGTCGCCATCTCATCCCCGCTTTCTTGTAAACCTGCCAAAAGGGACAGGTTTATTTTGGTAGGTTTTACCTCTCAAATAGCAGGTAAGCGGGCGGCCGAGCAGACGGCAAGGTAGTCACGATTCAAATGCGAAGGGCGGTCCCGAAAGACCGCCCTCCGCTCCCCCACCATCAGTCGGGATTTGGCTAATGGATAAGCTTAAAGTCCAAGTGCCCACGCGTGGTATTGACGCGCGAGACCTCGATGATCACGCGCTGCCCCAGCTCGTAACGGGTGCCCGTGTCGGCACCCGTGAGCGTTAGCGCGTCCTCGTCGAACTCGAACCACTCGTTGCCCAGGCTCTTGATCGAAACCAAGCCTTCGACCTGCGTTAGATCCAAGCGCACAAAGAGGCCCATGCTGCTAACCCACGAGACGGTTCCGGCATAGCGCTCGCCCAGACGGTCCTCATAGTACTGGGCAATCTTGATCTTTTGCGTCGCATGGCTGGCGGCATCTGCCGCGCGCTCGGCATCGCTACATGCGCGGCAGATCTGCGGCAGAATGCGCGGCAGCGACTCGCGCCCCTTGCCGATCAGCCGCGGCGTACGGACCAAGGCGTCCTTGCCGCCGAACTGCTCATAGGCCAACTGCAGTTTGAGCACGCGGTGCACCACCAGATCGGGGTAGCGACGGATGGGACTCGTAAAGTGACAGTAGCACGGCGCGGCGAGCGCAAAGTGGCCCTCGTTGCGCGGCTTGTACAGCGCGCGCTGCATGCTGCGCAGAAGCAGCGTGTTAACGAGCGGTGCGTTGGCCGTACCGGCGGCAGCATCAACTGCAGCCTGCAGCTCATCGGGGCTCCCCAGGGCAATACCGGCAGCACGGCGATCGTCGATGATGCCTAGCTGCGCCAGCGCAACGGCAGCACCGTGCAGACTATCGGGGCTCGGATCCTCATGCACGCGATAGCAGGCCTCGATATCACGGTCTGCCAGCCACTCTGCAACGCACTCGTTGGCGAGCAGCATAGCTTCCTCGATAAGCGACGTGGCACACGAACGTTCACGCGCCACAATCTGCACGGGTACTCCGTCCTCATCCAATAGAGCGCGAATCTCGGCTGTGTCAAAATCGACTGAGCCGCGGGCGCGACGAATACGACGGCGAAGTTCGGCGAGTTCGTTAGCGGCGACAAGGAAATCGTCGAGGTCGATGTTGTAGCCGCGGGCGGCCTCCTCGCACGCAAGACCGCGCTCAAGCGCTTCCTCGCGCGAGGTCTCGGCAGCCGCAACATCCTCGGCTGCACCCTCCAGCACCGAATACTCAACCGCGCCGGCACGCACCAGCAGCGCCTCGGCGCCGTCATAGTCCATACGCACACGCGAGCGAATCACGCTGGGGTACGGATCGTAATGCCGCACGCGACCCTGCGCATCGAGCTCGATATCGACGGTAAACGCAAGACGGTCCTCGTCAGGGCGAAGAGAGCACAGGTCATTGGACAGGCGTTCGGGCAGCATGGGAAGCACACGATCGGCCAGATACACCGATGTCGTACGATGGCGAGCCTCAAGATCGATATGCCCGTCCCAAGCCACATAGTGTGAAACGTCGGCGATATGCACACCCAGCTTGTAGCCACCCTCGGGCGTGCGCTCCAGCGAAATGGCATCGTCAAAGTCGCGCGCGTCGACCGGGTCGATCGTGATGACAAAGCGGTCGCGCAGATCGCGTCGAAGCGGATCTTTGAGCGCCGCGGCCACATCGAGCGACAGCCCCTCGGCCTCGGCCAGTGCTGCCTCGGGATAGCTATCGGTATAGCCATAACGCGCCATTACATACTGAACACCCAGGTCGGGCGCGTCATCGCCGCCAATGCGGCGCTCAATGGTCACGGTGCCCGATTCCAGGCGCGTCGGATAGGTAAGAATACGTGCGACCACAGCGTCACCGGGATGAACGCCCAGACGCTCGGCCGAGGTGTCCTCGGGCAAAATGAAGAAATCGGCCTTGAGGCGCGAATCGAGTGGCTCGATCACGCCGAGCGGACCGGCCGTCTGGTACGTGCCCACCACACTGATGGCAGCGCGCTCGACGACCCCCTCAATCACGGCACGACGCCCACCATGCGGGCTGTTCTTAATGCTCACGGCAACGGTATCGCCGTCCATAATCTCGCGCTTACCGCGACCCATAACCTTGTAGTCGCCGTTCTCGGTTATGACATAGGCACTGTGCTCATGGAGCTGCACGCGTCCGGTCAGACTCGAGCGGCGCTCGCTACGCACCGGTCCACGCTTGTTGCGGGCACCGCGCTTATGCTTGTTGTTGCGCCCCATGGCGCCTCCTTACTATCGGTTGCGGACTCCAAAGAGTCTACCCAAATGATCCGCGATCCTGCCGTCGCACAGGAATCAAAAAACGGGCCGCCCCATAAGAGACGACCCGTTGGAAGGAATGAATTCCAGACATGCCTACACGCGCAGGTAGCGGCGCATGGCGATGGCAGAACCAAAGAGACCGATAATCACGCCGACCAAAATCAGCGCCGCATAGGTCACCAGGTAGTACTGCATCGGCAGGGCAAACGACATCCAGCCGATACTCTCCTGCAGACGCGGAATCATCAGGTTGCGCAGCAGCTCCAGCACGCCG
This sequence comes from uncultured Collinsella sp., assembly GCA_902470835.1. Taxonomy (GTDB): domain Bacteria; phylum Actinomycetota; class Coriobacteriia; order Coriobacteriales; family Coriobacteriaceae; genus Collinsella. The sequence goes on along the minus strand of CABRHR010000031.1, from coordinate 11,883 downwards.
ATGGAAAGCAGCGAGCCCAAAATGGCCTGCAGCACACCCTCGGTGATAAACGGGCCGCGAATGAAGCCGTTGCTGGCGCCGACCAGACGCATGATCGCGATCTCGCGACGACGCGCCGTGATGGACAGGCGAATCGTGTTGTTGATAAAGATGAACGCGATAAAGGTCAGCAGGCCGACGAGTACCACGGCAGCAATGCGGATGTAGTTAGTCACCTGGAACAGGCGGCTCACTTCCTCCTGGCCGTACAGCACGCTCGCGTTGACGTCGCCATCATCTGCGATCTTCTGGAAATCGGCGTCCTTCTTGAGCTTCTCCGCCGTGCTCTCGACCTTGGACGGATCGTCCATCTCAATTGCAAACGAAGCCGGCAGCGGATTCTGGCCATCGAGCGCGCTCATGGTGGCGTCGGCATTGCCCGACATCTTGCTCGTATACTCGGCCAGCGCGTCGTCCTTGTCCTTGTAGGTCACGGACTTGACGTTGCTCCACGTCTTGAGCTCGGCCTCAAAAGCCTGAACATCGGCCTGATCGGCGTCATCACTGATGAACGCGTTGATGACAACCTGATCCTCGACGGTGCCGATCACGGAGTTCAGCATCGCGGAGCCCATGATGAACAGGCCGATGATAAACAGCGAAAGGAAAATCGTGATGACGGCGCCGAGCGAGGTGGTCCAGTTACGGAAGAAGTGGCTGATTGCCTCCTTGAAGGAGTAGCCCACGTTAGTTGGTGCCATAGTTGCCGTAACCTCCCCTCTCCTGGTCGCGGATAACGTGGCCGCCCTCGAGGGCGATCACGCGACGGTGCATGCTATCGACCATCTCGCGGTCGTGCGTAGCCACGATCACGGTCGTGCCGGTGCGGTTAATACGCTCGAGCAGCTTCATGATGCCCAGCGAAATCGCCGGGTCGAGGTTGCCCGTGGGCTCGTCGCAGATCAGCAGCGGCGGGCGGTTGACCATGGCGCGAGCGACGGCGACGCGCTGCTGCTCGCCACCCGAAAGCTGGTCGGGCAGGGAGTCCATCTGATCGGCCAGACCGACCAGACGCAGGACCTCGGGCACCTGGCTGCGAATGACACCCTTGGGCTTGCCGATGCACTGCAGGGCAAATGCCACGTTTTCGTAGGCGGTCTTTTGCGGCAGAAGCTTAAAGTCCTGGAACACGGCGCCAATCTGACGGCGCAGGAACGGAACCTTGCGGTTCTTGATCTTCATGAGGTCCTGACCGGCAACCAAAATACGGCCGCTCGTCGGTTTGACGTCGCGGTTGAGCGTCGACAGCAGCGTGGTCTTACCCGAGCCGGAATGACCGACCAAGAAGACGAACTCACCCGGATAGATCTCGATGTTAATGTCGTCGAGCGCGGGCTTGTTGGGCTGTGCCGGATAGATCTTGGTGACATGCTCCATAAGGATGACGGGCTCGACACCGGCCTGCTTGGCCATCTTTTTGCGGCTGGCCTGCGGATCGATGGGCGCAAACACCGACGTAAAATCGGGATTGTTGAGCGCGCTATCGAGGCTTGCGACCTCGGCTGCCTGATCGCTCTCGACCACCGGGGCAGCAGGCTGCGTGGGGTCGGGAATAGCGGCAAAGAGACCGGACTGCGCAGGCTGAGGAACCGGCGTCGCAGGAGCCATGGGGTCGGGAATGCCGGCCATAGTAGGCTGCGGCGCGGCGGCACCAGCCTGAGGCTGCTCCACGCGAGCGGTTACGGTCTGGACGGGCTCAAAACCCGCCGTGCCGGAAAGCGCGACATCGCTGGTGGGATTGTAGGCAAAGGGATCGGATGCCGGCTGTGCCTGATCTGCCGGCTGAACGGGGGCCTGATCGACATGCTGGCCCTCTGAATCCGGAGTGGCGAAACGACTGCCCTGGACGCCTGGCTGCGTCTTGGGGGCATCATCGCCCGCACCGGAGGTACGGAAGTGGTTACCCACTGGTGCTCCTTATCGTCGTGCGTTTAAACTACATGAGCGCTTTGTATTTTAGCAGCAATGCCTTTGCTGCACATAAGAAGCATGGCGCGCCTTGGATTCCCGTCGGCCGCCATGAATATCAACTTCATCCGAACTCCTCTGATGGATGGTCCGCGCTTTCCAAGCGCTTCCCCCGTCCGCCTCAATCGGGCATACTTCAATCATTGTGAAAAGCCCTAGGGCTTTTAGCGGCTGCGGGTACCTGTACCTTCAGCCGCATTTTTCTTATCTTGTGGAGCCGATATGGGAGATTCCGGCATCGCGACAACAGGGGAACGGCCATGAATCGTCTGCGCCGGGCAGCTCCGAGCCCTGCGCAGACGATTCATGGCGCACAGGGACTACTTCTCCAAGCAGAGCGAGCTGAAGAACGGTCTGGCCATGCTCAGCGAGGTCATGGACAGGGCGGCCGATCGGCTCTCACGGCCATACGGCCATAGCGGACACGTCTCGTAGCACCAGAAGTCAGCTCTCCGTATCCATCACCGCCCAGCCCACAGGCGCAATACCCGGAATAGACATTAGACAAGAGGGACAGGTGGCCTGATAGTCCCCCAACTTTGTCCTGCGTTGCATCGAGGCGGAGGCATATACCGCCTTTCGAGCGCGAGTGACGCCGACGTATAGCAGGCCGGTTTCCTCGATAAGCCCGTCTGGCATTCTCCTCATATCGACAATCCGGCAACTTTGCGCGGAACGTGAGCACATATCAGCCCTGTCGCACTGAACCTGCGCCCCCGACTCCCAAGAAGCTCAAAGAGATCGCGCCTCGTTCAAATGACCAGAGCGGTTTGGGAAAGTGAATAAGCTCCCTTTCCGCCTGCCACCCCCTCGCATATCCGCCACACACCAAGCATCGCTGGCTGCGGTTTCCCCCATTACATGGGACGCACGCGCCTTACGACCCGCGCCGAGCCGTATGAACCCGTCCTCCACAACGGCACCCGCACGCTCATCGCGTCCGGCAGAAGCGACCGCCGCATCGGCGCCGCCCCGGCATCACGCCACCCCGCAGAATGCGATCCCCGCGCCGCTAAGCTCCGCCAGCACGGCGCGGGCCGCCTGCGTTGGCCCGCTCTCCACGCCGTCGCCCACGTGGCGCGACACCTTGAGCGCCACCACGTCGCCGCCGTGATCCGCGAGCAGAGCCTTGGCCGCCGTTACGCTGCGAGCGCCCACGAGGCGCAGCTCGTACTCCACGCGCTCGTCCGTAGCGGCGGTCTTCACCGCCTCGATCTCACCGCGAAGCGCCTCGGCAGCCTCCTTGGAAGCGGAGGCATCGGCCACCTGTGCCTCAAACTCCGCGATCCGCTCGTCCCGCTTCGCAAGCATCGCCTGGTAGTCGTCGCCGGCTCCGCCCAGGGCCGTCACTTCCCCTTGCTCCTGCGCGTCTTCCGAGCCCGCCTCTTGCTGCTGCGCCTCGTCCGCTTGCCCGCCATTCGAGCCCTCCTTCACGAGAACCGCCTTTCCGCTCGTACGGCAAGCACAACAAGATGCCCGCCTGGTTACTCATCAAGAGCAGCCTAGGCGGGCGTCAAAAAGTCAACCGCGCATCGGAGCCGCAAGGCGGCAGTGCCCGATGAAATACGTCCCACTGGGTTACACACACCGAACTTAAGAAGCGTTTTTGGGCCATCATGGTAAAATTCCCATCGGAGGTAACGATGGAGACCATGCTACTTGATGACATAGAGTTGAGGGAGACTGCAAAGCGGCTCTACGATTCATACTCGACTGTTCTCTCCGAATCCAAGCTCATCTCCATCATCCAAGACGTCCTCGGCGACTTCGCCCCCGCGCTCGACTCCAAATACGCGGCCCGAAGGACCATCAACGACTTGGTGATGGGTTATTACCCGAACGAAGCCACCATCAAGGCCAATTTCATCGATAGGGTCCTCTTTCCGCTGAACCCCGCGAACATCTCCATCTTCGAGCTTCCCATCGGCAACAGCCGCGTGGACATGTGTAAGGTCAACGGCCACAGCGCCGCCTACGAGATCAAGACCGACCTCGACACGTTCGATCGTCTCGAGGGCCAGTTGAGCGACTACTTCGACGTGTTCGAGACCGTCTACGTCGTGACGTCCGACAAGCGTTGGCAAGAACTGCCAAGCTACGTCCCCGAGGCCTGTGGGATTTACTCCTACAGCCAGGACGCAAGGGACGGCTCCTATCACTTCAAGGCACAGCGCAAAGCCATCAAAAGCACCAACCTGGACTCCGAAAAGCAGCTCGCGGTCATGCCCAAGCGCGCCCTCTGCGAGACCTTCGGCATCGACGGCAGGGGCACGTCAAAGCCCGCCATCATTCAAGAGTGTCTTGCCGAGAACAGCCAAGCCAAAATCAATCGGCTGTTTAAGGCCTATCTCAAGCAACGCTACGGTGCCTACTGGGAGCACTTCTGCAAAGTAAAGCCGCAGGTCTTCGGTATTGACTACGAATGGTTCTACCGCAACAGACTAGAGCCGGAGATTGTGTACTAGAGGTTGTAGCTGTTACCGTGGGCGAGGTAGAGCTGCTGCACGTAGCGAACAACGGTGTACACAATCCAAGTCTGCCAACCGCCATAGTTTCCGGCTGCGGCATGATCAGCTATTTCAGACAGTACGGCGCATTCGCCAGCATGTCTTTCCAGCTCGCCCCTGTCTGCAAGTATCTGTTTTACGACATCGTCGTAGCCGGATTGGCCTTTCTTCACGTCTGGATTGATATACCTTTTGAAGGTATTTGATGAACCGTCATAAAAAAGGGCAAGAGCACGTCCAGTGGCCCCCGCGCCCGGACGGGGCGGTAAGGAATCACGAAGCCCGGCATAGTCGCCGACGCCTTCGAAACCATATTCGGAAAAGTCACGAATGTGGCTATTGTCGATGAAACAGCCATCTTCGTACACCTTGTTCCCGTCATCGCGTTTGCGCGGCGAACACAGTAGGACAGAGTGCGCCGCAATATGAAGGTCAGCCAACTCGTCAAACTCTTCGATACGAGAAGCGGGCGGGGTCTCGTTGATGTCGTAAATCAAGTAGTCATCCGGCCCCAAAAGGTCAGACAAGATGCGCTCGTACCCCTCATATGTCGATATCCGGATGGCGACTGGTTTATTTGAAGAAGTCTTCCTTAGCTCCAAAATCAAAGCTTCCAAGGATTTTGGTGAGAGGTTGGACAGCTCGTCAATCACCGAGATGACCGGGATGAGATCTCGATAGTCGGCAAGCCGCTTAACCGCCTCCTCGTAAAACGCCAAGTCGTTGCTCATTTTAAGAACAAGCTTGCATTTTGAGGGGTCGGCGCCTTTGTATTTGGGCATATAGCAGCGGAAGAAGTCGACCAACACCTTTTTACCGGCAAAGGCATCACTAATGTTATCCAAGGTGACATCGCGCTCAGTCTCAAGATCATCTACCGTGCACATACGGGGCTGACCTTTGCGCTTTCCACTTTTATATGGCTTGTTGACCTTGACGTACTCACCCGTTGAGGGATCGACCAGCTTATCAAAGGCAACGTCCTTCTTAACCACCTCGACCAAAGGCAGAAGCCCTTCGTCTAAAAGTCCGAGCTCCCGCAGCCTTTGTACGGCCCTGAACTCATTTAGGCGATTCTTTAGTGTGAGGACATACATGGGGCGTCACCTACTAACAAGCGGACTTAAGATTAGAGAAAGCGTCAAACCCGATGCATCCATCATGCTGAAGAAAGCCGACCGTAATACCCGGATCCACCCTCTGGCTGGACGAGAATTCCCTGATTCTTCCCTCAGTAAAATGACCGGCTGCAACAAAGCTCTCATACTCGTCCAGGTCTACGAAGAAACGCCTTGCGAACGCATTGGCCTCTTCGTCCTTATGCTCTTCGCTTGCAAGTTCTTCCATCGACACGATTTGCTGCTTGGGGTCGTAATGAAACAAGAGGTGTGCAAGCTCATGCACGACCGTAAACCAGACATGATCATGAGTCTTGTATCGCTTGCTGATGAAAATAGCAGGATGACCCAAGTAGGTTGTCAACACGCCACGTACTTTAGCGTTCGAGATAGCTTCATGCTCAACTAGGTAAACTCCACACCTGTTCAGAAGCTTGCGTGCGCTCTTGATAGAACCGTTTACATCTGGATTCAGGGCAATCTTCTTCAAACGACCAAGCGACGACTCAAGCAGCTCTCTAGAGTATTGAGTATCGCTTAAATCCTTATTCTGAGTCTCAATCTCCTCTTTGCAGAGCCCGAGCCAAACGGCAACAGCCTCCGAATTGCCACCATCCTGCATGAACTCCATCCCGCCGGGAATTGCAGTCATGTAGCGGTCAAAATCCGAAACGCCCAGAATCTTCAGCATAGCCGCAGCTTGCTCAACCAAAGACATGCTCGTTCGCGGAAAGACCTCCTTGAAATGAAACCTCTTGGCGATCTCCTTAAGGTCAAGCTCCTCCAGATGCGCCTCCTCGCGTTCGCGGGCAAGGTACTCCTGATACTTGACCTCATAGTTAAGCCAAAAACTCGCGGGAACGTCGGGCATGACCTTCTCAAGCTTCAGCGCCATGTCCTCGGTAAGCCTGGTCTTCCCGTTCAGAAGCTGGGAGAGGTGGCGCTCGCTCACGCCGGTACGCTTCGAAACTTCCTTTTGGGTCAAACCGCGCGCATCAAGGTATTCCTTGATGATCTCGCCGGGCGCGACGATGAAATCACTCATAGCTATCTTCTCCTCTCCTAGCTCAGTGGTAGTCCTGAATATCCACGATGCAGACGCTGGTGATCGTCGTAAGGTCATCCGGGTCAAACTCCCCGACGGGACGGATGACCAGTCTCATGTTCTTGCTGAGGTCGATTCCCCAACAGCCCTCAAAGTTGCCGGTCAGCTTGTGCCTGCGCGGCGGCGGCAGATGGGTAATCTGCGAAAGGTCATTCGCAACCCGCAGATCGGAAAGACGATGAATGAGGTTCTTGGCTATCTTGCCGTAGTTCCTCGTTATCGCCCTCTGATCCTTAAGGCTCTTCTCCAGCGACTTGCTTGCATATTCGATATCCATCGCCACCTCCTTTGATAGAAGGATATTGCAATTGACCTCTGAGGTCAATATTGACTTTTGAGATCAATTTAATTCTGTACATAGACCACTCAGACTGATACTCGTCTGACGTTAGGGTTTTCTAATGAGCGGTGCCACCTCTTAAATACTCTCGCATAAACCGCCCAATCTCTTCTCCGAAAACGCTCAAGCCGCCCGATGCAATAAGCTCTGGATGCACCCTAACCCCATTAATATCCCAGCCATCATCCCTGACATGCTGGAATTCAGTGAAATGCCCGCCACTCACAGGGCTGCCGCATGGATACAAAATGGGACGTAAATATCAAAAATCCGCGCACATCCCGGCGCCAAACCACGTTATGCCCTATAGGAGGTGAGGGAAGAGAATGCATAGCTTTCCATACGGCAGCAACGGCAGGGCGGACGCGCCAGGCCGCGAGAACGACTCTTTGGTAGGGCGCTTCGCAGAGGAGCACTACGACAAGGTATACCGCTACTGCGCGCGAAGGCTCCCCTCGAAAGAGGATGCCCAAGACGTGACGCAGGAGGTGTTCCTTCGGCTCGTGCGGAGCGATGCGCTATACGCCGAGCATGGAAAGCCCCTTGCGTATCTCTACGCCTGCGCGCGCAATGTCTGTGCCGACTTCTACCGAGGTCAGAGACCGGTTGGTGCCTTGGACGAGGACGATGTGCAGACAATTCCTGACGTGCGGCATGCAGACATGGACGGACGGCTGACCATGGCGGGTGCCCTCGCCCGCCTTACGGAAGAGGAGCGCGAGGTCATCGAGCTTCGCTACGGCCAGGACCTGCCTATGTCCGATATCTCCGCCGTGACGGGGAAGTCGAGGTTCGCTCTCTATCGAATCGAGCGGCGCGCGCTCGGCAGGCTCAAGGAACTGATGGGAGAAGGCAATGGATGACTCGAAGCTAAAGGATGCGCTGAGGAGCTACTACGCCGCCGACGCGGCATCCCCCGATGCCTCGGCGCGCAAGCGCACCTTGCTGCTCGTGGAAGCAGAGGCGGCTCGCGCCTGCGGAGGCGCGAGGGAGGCGGATTACATCCCGCTCTGGCGGTTCGTCGCGAGCCAGGTCCGGTTCGTGCGTCCCTGGGCATGGATGCTCCAGATCGCGCTTCTGGCATGCATGCTCGTTCTCGTCGGCGTGATCGGCCCGCGCTCGGGAAGCCCCGTCGTCGTCATGGCGGCATCGGCCCTCTCGGTTGCCATAGCGGCACCATCGGTATTCAAGAGCTTCGAGACCCGCGTCTGCGAGATGGAGTACTCGTGCCGGTTCAGCTGCGTGCAAGTGTTGGCGAGCAGGCTTTTGCTTTTCGGCCTTGCCGACGTGCTTTGGATTACGCTCTCCGTTGCGGCAGTGCCAACGCTCGCGGGGATCGACGCGCTTCGCGTACTGCTGTACGCATGCACGCCGTTCTTCTGCTCGTGTGCCGCCTGCTTCTATGCTGCGCGCCGTCTGCCGGGCAACTCGCTCGTCGCCAGCGTCGCCCCTGCGATGTCCGTACTCGCGGCGCTCTGGCTGCTGAGCGCGACGTTCCCCCTCTGGTACGAGGGCGCGTCTCTCGCCGTATGGGTCGCGGCGCTCATGGCCTCCATGTCGCTCGCCGCCCTGGAGGCGTCAAGACTCATGCGCTGCGTCTCAGGCGGCCTCTCGCCGCGCCCGTCAAAGGCGGCGCTCTAGCTCTCCTCCTGCATACCTGCAACATCGAACGAAGGACAAGGAACGAACATGGAACTCAGGCTTGACAGGCTCACCAAGCAGTTCGGCAGCCATATCGCCGTCGATCGCGTGAGCTTCAGCTTCACGCCCGGCGTCTACGGCCTGCTCGGGGCCAACGGCGCAGGCAAGACCACGCTCATGCGCATGATATGCGATGTCATGAGACCGACATCGGGAAGCGTGTTGTTCGGGGGCACCCCCATAGACCAGCTTGGCGACGGCTATCGGGCGCGCCTCGGGTACCTGCCCCAGGACTTCGGTTACTACCCGGACTTCACGGCCTTCGATTTCATGATGTACCTGGCATCGCTCAAGGGGCTCACCGCGCAGCAGGCGAAAGTGCGTACGCGCGAACTCCTGGGAGTTGTCGGTCTCGCAGAGGCCGCAAAGCGGAAGGTCAAGACCTTCTCCGGCGGCATGAAGCAGCGGCTCGGCATCGCCCAGGCGGTGCTCAACGACCCGTCTGTCCTCGTGCTCGACGAGCCCACCGCAGGGCTCGACCCCAAGGAGCGCGTCCGCTTCCGCAACCTCATATCCTCTCTCGCCCAAGACAAGATCGTCATCCTCTCCACGCACATCGTCTCTGACGTGGAGTACATCGCCGACGAGATCCTCGTGATGCGCGCTGGCGGCATCATCACGACGGGCACGGTCGACGAGATCACAGGGGACATCAGGGGATGCGTCTGGGAGTGCACTGTCGCCCCGAGGGAGGCAGACGCCATGTCGGCATCGCTAACGGTGGGCAACATCCACTACGCCCAGGACGGCTCTGCCATTGTTCGCGTGGTGGCGCAGCAGCGCCCGCATCCGAGCGCGCGCGCCGTGGAGCCGACGCTGGAGGACGTCTACCTCTACCTCTTCCAGGAGCAGTCCGGGGGCCTGCCGGTTTCGCGGACGAAAGCGGAAGCGGGACGGGACGCAATCGCACGCAGGAAAGGAGCGCGCCGTGGGTAGCCTCATCAGATACGAGCTCAAGAAGATGCTCTCAAGGCGTGTCTCGCAGGTCTCCATAGCAGCCGTCCTAGCGCTGGTCGCGGTCATAGCCTTCTTCAACATAACGTCCCAGTACGCCCTCGACCCCAAGGAGATGGGCACCGAATTCGAAGGCACTGCCGCCATCGCCCAGATAAAGGCAAACGCGGAAGCGCTCGCAGGCCCCATCACCGACGAGGAGGCCACCGAGGCGCTCCGCGAGTTCAAGGAGTTCGTCGGTCCGGACGGCGAGGTCAAGGAAGAGTACAGGACGGACAGGAAGCCCTACGGGGAGAAGGCGGACGAGTACTGGGAGTTCAGCGCGAAGAACGGCGCCCTCATGGCGCTGCTGACAAGCCCTTGGATGCAAGGCTACCAGATGCCCGTGTCCGTGGCAGCCGCTATCGACACGACTGGCACCGTCGACCTCTACGGGCGAGTCCGCTCGAAGATAGCCTCCGGGCTCGACGCGAACGGGGCCCTCTCGTACAACGACGATGAGAGGGCGTTCTGGAGCGAGAGGGCGCAAGGCGTGCAAACGCCCATCGAGTACGGATACGCAGGAGGATGGAAGGGCTTCCTCAACCTCGCCCAGTTCCTCATATTCGCGATGCTCGCAGTCGTGATAACGTGCGCATCGGTGTTCAACGGGGAGTACCGGGCCAAAACCGACGCCATCCTGCTGTCCACCAAGTTCGGCAAATCAAGGCTCGGGCGCGCGAAGGCGGCGGCCTCTATGATCGCGGCAAGCGCCATATACTGGGTCTTCACACTCGTCTTCCTGGCAATACCGCTCGTCTTCTACGGAGCCGACGGCGCAGGTCTACCCATCCAGATCTGCAACATCACATGCACCTACGGCATAAGCCTGTCAGCCGCCGCCCTCATATGCTGCCTCGTCGGGTATCTCGCAACCCTTGCCCTCCTTGGGATAGTGCTCGCGCTGTCGGCCAAGGTAGACAGCCCCATGGGAATCCTCGCAGTCGGCGTTGCTCTCATCTTGATTCCGATCTTCGTGCCGACGATGACGAGCAGCATCGCGAACCACATCATCTACCTGTTCCCCTACAACGCACTGAACCCCTTGAACCTCTTCGACATGGTCTCGTACGCCATAGGCCCTGTCGTGGTCGAGCTCCCCGTGTTCCTCGCTGCTTTCTACCTTCTGCTTTTCGCGGCGGGCATTGTTCTCGCGATAAGGACGTTCAAACGCCATCAGGTTGCCTGATGATGTCAAGCAGAGCCGTTGCCGCCAAAAATGCATGAATCGGCGAACCTTCGAGTGATTGCGTACCATCTGGGCGAAGGTGGATTGTCTGAAGGCGGGAGTAAATCCCGCCTTCTTGTTATCGCGCCGCCGATTTAGCTCGCAACGCCCTGGCCTGCGGGTACCAGCCCCGAAATTTATTCCCTTTTTCTGACCTGCGGAAACTCACGTATGTCAGGGCGAAATCCTCTTCGATTCGCCTCTGGCTGTTAGGGTTTAGGGCTGAACGTTGCGCAACTGCGCCCTGGCCCGACCGTAAAGCCTCTCTAACTTCTTTTCCCGCCGCCTCCAAACACAAAGCTGGGGCGCCCTCCACATGGAAGGCGCCCCAGCTTATTCTTTACCCAATGCGAAAAGCGGCTCTCAAGTTAAGGCCAAAGCAGACCGTCTTACGACAAGAACTCCTTGGTGGTCGCCACGATGTTGGCGGCGTCCAGGCCGTACTTGTGCAGGAGCTCGGCGCCCGGACCGGACTCGCCGAAGGTGTCGTTGACGCCGATCTTCTTGAGTGGCGTCGGGCACTGCTCGCACAGGACATCGGCGACGGCGCTGCCCAGGCCGCCGATCACGGAGTGCTCCTCGACGGTCACGACGTGGCCGGTCTTGGTGGCGCTCTTGACGATCAGGTCGGCATCGATGGGCTTGATGGTGTGCATGTTGATGACCTCGGCGTCGATACCCTCGGCAGCGAGCTGCTCGGCGGCCTCGAGAGCCTCGCCGACCATCAGGCCGCAGGCGATGATGGTCACATCGGCGCCCTCGCGCATGACAATGCCCTTACCCAACTCGAACTTGTAGGTCTCGGGGTCGTTGATAACCGGCGAGGCCAGACGGGCCTGTCTCTTATACACATCTCCGAGCCCACGAGACGCTACGCTATCTCG
>CABRHR010000030.1 GCA_902470835.1 uncultured Collinsella sp. | reverse complement strand
TCTACACTATCCTCTTCGTCGGCAGCGTCAGATGTGTATAAGAGACAGCGCTGATTGGCGCCATCGTGCCCGAGGACCAGAATCAGGCTGTCCAGGCCGAAGAGCTCAATGACGAGGTTCCCGCTGCCGAGCCGGCGGAGGAGCCTGCTGCGGCCGAGCCCAAGCTCTATCGCAATGCCGCCGGCAACATCCGCTTTGGTTCGGATGCCATCCGTGCGCTCGGAATGCTTCCCGAGTCCTGCACGCTCGATTACGAGGAGGGCGAGGAGCCGACGTTTGGGCCCGAGCCTGCCCCCGTCGTGACGGCGCCTGCGCCCGTTGCCACCGTGGATGATGAGTCTGCCGCGGTTACCGCTGCCGAGCCCGAGGCGGTGTCTGCGATCGATCCCGCGGCAGGACTGGACATTTTGGCTCCCGCCGCGCCGGCGCAAGACGTTGCGGACGAGTCTGACGACGATTACGTTGAACAGCCGAGGCGCGTGTCTTACGAGAGCGATACTGATTTCTCTGCCGAGATTCCCGCGGCAACGCCCCATGCCGATATTGCATCCGCGTTCTCTTCGATTGGCGCCAGCGCTTCCAACTTCTTTAAGGGCGCGCTTGCAAAGGGCAGGAAATTTGTCGACGATTTCGAGGAGAAGCGCGCTGCCGCACGCGAGGCTGCCGAGCAGGAGGCTATCGCTCAGCAGCAGGCAGCCGAGGCGTCACGTGAGCGCGCGGCGCAAGAGTTTGAGCAGAACGAGGCTATGCAGTCCGGGCTCGTCGACGCTGCCGAAGCTACGACGTCCTTTGAGTCCCAGCAACCGACGTCAGCGGATGTTGTTGAGGCAACAACGTCTTTCGAGGCTCAGCAGCACGTCGATAGCACCATGTCGTTTGATGCCGCGCAGTTCGATTCCACGATAACGTTTGAAAAGCAAGGCACCGCAATTGCCGAGCCCCTTCCTGTTTCCGATGAGCAGGGCGACGCGGCAGACGATGACGAGCCCATTGATGCTGCCGAAATCCAAGATGCCGCCGAGGACGAGTCCGTCGAGGCCAACTCTGACGAAGAGCAATACGCGGCAGCCGATCAAGGTGATTCGACCGAGGTCGAGCAGGAGGAAGTGCCTGCGGTTTCCGAGACTCCCGAGACGGATGAGTCGAGGCCTTACTCCACGCAGATTTTCACCATGCCGACCCCGAGTGGTTCCGGTGCCACGGTTGCCAATGTCGCTCCCACCCAGGACGAAACGGTCGATTCCCTTATGGCCCAGATTTCCTCCCAGGCATCGCCGCGTCCGCAGATGAATGTTCCCGATCCGGCGTCGGCACCGTCGCCTGCACCTTCCTCGTCTCCGCTGGCTTCGGTCCCCGATCCGTCGCTGCCGTCTATGAAGCAGGCAAACGTTGCGTCTCGCACGTCGCTGTTCGACCTTCCCGATCCCTCTGCCCAGGTCAACGACCCCTTTGCTACTGCCCAGGGTCCCGAACCCACATCGGCACCCGTTGCGCCTCCCATGCCCGTTGCGTCGGGCGCTCAGCCGATCGAGACCATTTCGGCTCCCGCCCCGGCGGCACCCAAGTCTCGTAAGCGCGGCCTGGGTGGCCTGTTCGGTCGTAAAAAGAAAAACGAGCAGGATAGCATGAGCGACTGGCTGGGCGTCGAAGACGATTACGATGCCAAGAAGTCCGGTCGCGGTATCGGTTCGTGGGATAACTTCGAGGACGATAACGATGGCTGGAAGGGCGGCGCTACGTCTTCCGACGGCGCTTCTCCCGAAGATATGCTCTCGGCTGTCGCCTCTATGGGCGATGATGAGCTGCTCGGTCACGATATCTGGTTTGTGGCAACGGGCGCCTCGGATTGTGATGGCGCCGGTATGAAGGCCTTCTTGGCATCGCATCGCGACAAGCTCCGTGGCGTATTCTTCATCAATCTTGAATCCGTCGGCGCCGGTAGGCTTTCGGTGGTGACGGTCGAGGGCGAACAGCAGCTGCTCAAGGGCGATCGCCGCATCATGAACCTGGTCAGCAAGGTGTGCAAGTCGTTCCATGTCGATTGTGGTGCGCTCGAGATGCCCTATGCCAAGACCGATGCCTATGCCGCGCTCGAGGCGAGCCGCCGAGCCCTCACCATCGCCGGCGTGGACGGCACGCGTCTGGCTTGCGCTCGTACCGAGGACGACCTGCCCCACAATGTCAACCCGACGAACATTGCCACGGTATCCGAGGTCGTGACCGAGGTTATCCGTCGTTCGTAGACGGAGCTCTAAGGAGTCAACGTGTTTTCGTATATTAAGCGCCATTGGCCTGTCTACGTGATTTTGACCTTGATTGCCATTGCGTTAGGATTTGGGGCTGCCTACATCGTGGGTGCAAAGGGCTCGACCCCCGCCTCCGCAATCAGCGAAGAGGTGGAGCAAGAACAGAGTACGGGTGCCGATGGGATTCCTGAGTCCGAGCAGGCAATCGTTGATGGTGGATCTTCGTCTGCAGAGTAGATACGGCGATTTACATGATTGAAAGCGGGCGAGCCAGGGGACTGGCTCGCCCGCTTTTTCATCGCGCTAGCGCTTCTTTGGGATCGACCTAAGGCGAGCGAACCATAGGGCTGCGGCACCCGAGGTCAGGAGCGCGGTGATGCAAGCGGCGATGGGAACTGATCCTGTTGCCGGTAGGTCCTGCGGTAGGGTACAGCGTTGAATGACGCTGTCCTCGTCATGCGACTCAAGTTTATCGCCGCCACCGTTGCGGCAAAGATCGACGCGTGCGCTGTTGGTGAGTGCGGTTTGGGGCATATAAGCCGACGTTGCCTGCATGTGTACGACTGCGCCCCGAGCGTCTGTGCCAAGGATTGCTTTGGCATCGTCAAGGTCGTCGTGCTCATCTTTGAGATCATCGCGGGTCCAAGAATCCGCATCGCTTCGAGTCGTAAAGTCGGCGGCTACCGCACCGTATTCAATGCGAATGCCCGTTACGACGGTATTGGACGCAAGGTCAAGTTCTTTCGCCTCGAGTGTGGTGGATTCCGTGGTCGAGACATCCGCCTTCCACAGGTGCCAGCCGTCGTAATCGACGAGGCGGCGATCCTCACCCAGGCTCTCTTTTACTTCGTCGGACTCAAGCCAAGGATTTTCGTGCCCATCGTCAAGTGTCGCGTTTGCCGGCTCATCGACGTCTGTCGAGTCCAACGGCGTCGTGCGATACCACACGTTGCACAGACCGTTGAGGTCGCCGATGGCGACGGGGGTTTCGATTGAGACGAATCTCGCTGTATCGTCCTCGGCACACTCAAGACCATCGGTAATTGTGAACTCATCAACCCAGGTAGCTGAATCGTTTCGAGCGTCGATGGTATAGGAGAAAAGTCCATCCGTATTGGTTTGCGTCGCGGCGCGATTTTTACCATCGCCGTTGGCCAACAGACCCTTCCCGATAGGTTGGACAAGCTCCTGACGCTTGTCGACCTGTCCTTTGATATCGATGGGCGTATCCTTCATCGCGACGGATTGGACTTCTCCCGTATCCTTTATTTCAAACGTTATCTCCTCGGCAAGGTCATAGGTCCGCGGAGACATCATTTCGCGCAACGAGTAGGTGCCGGGTGCAAGATGTTCGACGCGGTGCGGCTTGTCGGATGAGGTCCAGGAGTCTATTTCGGTTTTATCGGGACCATATAAGGTGAGCTGTGCGCCTTCCACTTCCTGCTCACCGCTTGCATCGACCTTGGAGATATCAACCTTGGTGTAATCGTCGGATACGTTAAGCCGTGCTTCTACAACGGGTGTTTTCTGGTCGGCGTAAGTAAGGTCGACAATATGGGTTGTCTGATCGAGCAAGAAGCCTGCCGGCGCTTGAGTCTCGACAACCTCGTAGCATGCGGTGCCAGATCCCAGTGGGAGGTTGTCCGCGCGTGCTTCTCCAGTTTCATCCGTCGTGACGGTCGCGACGGTCTCACCGTCGAGCGCGGCAATGCTACCGTCGGGGCGCACGATATCACCCGAGGCACGGATCTCAAAGACGGCGCCCGCGAGGCTGCTGCCGTCTATGGCATCGGTTTTAACGATCCTGATGTTTCCGGTCGCGGCGTGGTCATAATACGAGGCGATTGCAACGGGCGTTAGGTTCATGTCGGCGGGTATGTTTACCTCGATCTCTTCGCCGACAAGATAGGGCTCTTTGGCCGAGGTTTCGCGTACATAATAGGTGCCCGGCACGAGCGATTCGGGCAGTGTGACGGTGCCGGTCGCGTCAGTCGTAAAGGTGTCCATTACGTTATGTGCTGGATACCAGCAAGTTTGTGAGACAGGTTCGTGATTGCTGTCGAGGAGTTGGAAGGTGAATCCGGCTAGGGGAACAGAAGCGCCTGTTTGGGCATCGCGTTTTACAATCTGGAGATGCGTCGACAGCGCGTGGTTGTCCACAATATATTGAAGCTCGACCCCGTCGGAAATCTGATTGGCCCCGACGGTCCATTCCCCTGCACGTTTAAAACCCTCGGGGACGGTTTCCGGAACCTCGCGAATCGTGTAGCCGGCACGGTCGTATGGGACAGCTCCGTGGACGCCGGCGGGTCGCTTGCCTGTGCCGAACCATGCTTCGGGCTGATCTTTGGTGGAGGCAAAGCCATAGATGTTTGTGGTCAGTGTGCCAACAACCTGCTGAGAGCTGTTGCTGACAACCTCAAAGACAACACCACCCGCCGGCTGCTCCAGGCCGGATTGGTCGCTATTGCCGTAATCCTTGAATTTGGAAATCTCAAGGTCAAACGCAATGGGGATATCGGAAATGCGGGATTCGATCTCGACCACGCCTGAATCGCCGAGCTGGTCGGCTCCAACGGTATAGGTCCAGCTGTCGTTGGATGGCAGGTAGCCCTCGGGGGCTTTTGATTCGTAGATGGTAAAGGTTCCTAAGGGGACATCGGCGAGGGTGGCCCGACCGCTTTCGTCGGTCGTGAGGATTTGTGCCCATCCAGGGGTTGATTGCGACACACACGTGAACTCTGCTCCTGCGAGTGAAGATCCCACCTGGGGGCCGGCATTCGTTGCGGCATCGAGTTTTACGATACGCAGGTTGATGGTGCCGGGCTGTTCATCAATGGCGACCCGCCCGCCGTCATTCCCCGTGGTAAAGGCAATACGATCACGACGGGGGACATAACCGGCCGGCGC
The DNA here is from genome assembly GCA_902470835.1 of uncultured Collinsella sp. Taxonomy (GTDB): domain Bacteria; phylum Actinomycetota; class Coriobacteriia; order Coriobacteriales; family Coriobacteriaceae; genus Collinsella. The sequence goes on along the minus strand of CABRHR010000030.1, from coordinate 14,332 downwards.
CTTCGTTTCAACTAGGTAGTATGCCGTGTTGGACAGAAGTGTTGCTTGCGCTCGACCGTTGCTGTCCATCTTGATGGTGCCGACACGCGCGCCGCTGGCGCTCTCAAAAATATCGAATGTTGCCCCGGTAAACTGATAGGTATTGTTTCCGCTGGTAATAACGGTGTTAGCAGACTGCTTTTGGAAGGAAACAGAGACCGCCGGCAGTACATAGAGCATGTCTTGACGTTTGCTGCCGCCCGATACGGCCCCTAGATAGCGTCGCGCGCGGTGCGGAGCGGCTTTGATGCTTCCTGATTTTGCGCTGTCGTGGAGCCACCGCGCAGCCGCCACGACTTCATTGTCGGCGGTAAAGTGTCCGCTCTTGGTTTTACCCTGAGCGGTCGTGTAGGAGTAGGTGCCGTCGACATGGGTAGTGCCGTTGAGCATCCATACGGCAAGCTGGGTGGCGGCGCGGGCGCGATCGGGTGAAAGATGGTAACCGCCAAACGACGTGGTGGTTGGATATCCGTGACAAACGATTGCCGCGAACTCGTCGTCGAGCCACACCCAGCCTTGATCAAAGTTGAGCCATGGGCCGCCCGGTTTGGTGGGGCCGGGGCGCTCCTGGTTCATGCAGTAGGCAATCGAGGTGTCTTGAGCTTCATACTTGCCGATGAAGAAGGGTCCACAATCATCGCTAATAGTGCGGAAGCCGAGCTGGTCGTAGCCATCGACGGCAAATGCGGCTCCCGGTGCCAGGCAGCCGAAAAGCAGGAAGAGGAGCAGGAGCAGCGGACCTGTTGCGATTGCGCTGTGGACAGAGTGCGTGGGTGCGTTGGACATGGCTGCTCCTTATCCCTCGTGCGTCGCACGGGGAGGCTGCGACGCGTAGGATGAGGCTACCCCCGAGGTTCATGCGGGTAAGTACCGGAGCCTGACCAAAAGCTTGCCCAATTCCTGACAAATTGAGCTCAAATACAACAATCAAGCAAAAGTGCAGGTAGAAGATAGGGAGAACAGGAAGTCAAAGGTCCTCGTCTCCACAATTGACGCGATTTTCAAACGAATCTCCACAGCTAAAACAAGTATCACCACCCTTGTATCGAACAAGACAACCGCGTTATACTAGCCAACACACAAGCGGGCATCGCCAAGTGGTAAGGCATCAGCTTCCCAAGCTGACACTCGCGGGTTCGAGTCCCGTTGCCCGCTCCAGTAAAAAGCACAAGCACGACACCGTTCCGGTGCCGTGCTTTTTTCAATAAAGTGCCGGGACTCGAACCCGACAGGGTGCGAGCGTTAAATAAACGCGAAGCGTTTATAGCGAGCAGGCAAGATCGCCGATAGGCGACCGCAGCCGGTGCGGATTTGCGAAGCAAATACGCGGACGTCCCGTTGCCCGCTCCAATCTCAAAATGTTAGGTTAATGCCCGTAGCTCATACGGGCACCTGCGCACGGTACAATGGTTGGGTTACGACCAACGTGCCAATAACCAAAAAGGAGCCGCTATGATCGATCGCTATACCCGCCCGGAGATGGGACACATCTTCTCCCTCGAGAACAAGTACGCCATTTGGCAGGAGATCGAGGTCTTGGCCTGCGAGGCCCAGGCGGAGCTCGGCAAGATCGGTATTTCCAAAGACGAGGCCCAGTGGATCCGCGACCATGCCAACTTTGAGAAGGCAAAGGTCGACGAGATCGAGGAGGTCACGCGCCATGACGTCATTGCCTTCCTGACCAACATGAAGGAGTACATCGACGCTGACGTTCCCGAGGGTGAGCCCAAGCCCAGCCGCTGGGTTCACTACGGCATGACCAGCTCCGACCTGGGCGATACGGCTCTGTGCTATCAGCTCACCCAGGCCTGCGACCTGATCATCGAGGACGTCAAGAAGCTCGGCGAGATCTGCAAGCGTCGCGCCTTCGAGGAGCGTAATACGCTCTGCGCCGGCCGTACTCATGGCATCCATGCCGAGCCGATGACCTTCGGTATGAAGTTTGGCTCTTGGGCCTGGGAGCTCAAGCGCGATCTGGATCGTCTTGAGGACGCCCGTAAGAACGTTGCTTTCGGTGCCATCTCGGGCGCTGTCGGTACGTACAGCTCCATCGAGCCGTTCGTGGAGGAGTATGTCTGCGAGCACCTGGGTCTGGTTCACGATCCGCTGTCCACGCAGGTCATCAGCCGCGACCACCACGCCTACCTCGCCGGTGTGCTCGCTACCACGGCAGCCACCTGTGAGCGCATCGCAACCGAGGTTCGCAACCTGCAGAAGACCGATACGCTCGAGGCCGAGGAGCCGTTCCGCAAGGGACAAAAGGGCAGCTCCGCCATGCCGCACAAGCGCAACCCCATCACCATGGAGAAGGTCTGCGGGCTGTCGCGCGTCGTGAAGTCCAACGCTCAGGTCGCTTTTGACAACGTTGCCCTGTGGCACGAGCGCGACATTTCGCACTCCTCTGCCGAGCGCGTCGCCCAGGCCGATAGCTTTATCGCCCTTGACCACATGTTCCAGTGCCTCATTCGCGTTATCGATGGCCTGCAGCTGTATCCGGCGCGCATGATGGCCAATCTCAACAAGACCCGCGGCCTCATCTTCTCTTCCAAGGTGCTGTTGGCTCTCGTCGACACAGGTATTACCCGCGAGGGGGCTTACGCCATCGTGCAGGAGAACGCTATGGCAACCTGGCACGAGGTGCAGGATTGCGTCTCCGGTCCCACCTTTAAGGAGCGCCTCGAGGCGGATCCGCGCTGCACCGTCAGCCAGGAGAAGCTCGACGAGATCTTCGATCCGTGGGACTTCCTCACTCGTATCGATACGGTCTTCGACCGTCTGGAGCAGCTGAACTTCGAGTAGGGTTGCCCCAATTCGACCGCTTGCGGATGCATTTCAACCATTGGCGCCTTGCCCGTCTTGGGCGAGGCGCTTTCTTCGTTGCTGCGGCAGTCCCCGGTAATAAAATGAACCTCTACTGCTATTTCGATGAAAAGAGGCGCGTGCCCAGACGTATCAAACGAGTCGCCATCGCCTCGTTCGTGCTCATAGTGCTTGTTGCTGCCTGTACGGCCGTCCTGACGTATACCGATCGAAATAGCTCTTCCTCGCCGAATGCAGCTGACGAGGATCTCCCTGTGCTCAAAATTGGCGTTACGGATAACGACCCCTATGTGTATGTCGATACCACGGGCGATTACGCCGGTATGGATATCGATATCGCCCGCGAGGCGTGTGAGCGTGCGGGGCTCAAGCCGCAGTTTGTCGATATTGACTGGAACGATCGCGACCGGCTGCTCAAAAATGGTGATATCGATTGCCTATGGTGCGATTATTCGCCCTGTTATCGCGAGGATAAGTATTACTGGACTGAGCCGTATCTAACCGTGACGGTCTCGGTTGTCGCCAAGAAAGCGAGTGGTATCAAGTCCTTGGCACATCTCGATGGAAGTAGGACCATTGCGGTGATTGCGGGCTCGGTGAGTGAACGTCGATTGCTTGCGGGGGATCTGGGGATCTCGTCGGACGTTCAAATCAAATCATATGGCTCTGCCGAACTCTGCAAAGCCGCTCTGGCCAAAGGGTATGTTGACTGTTGGATGGCGGACGTTCAATCGTTTGACCAACTCATCGCCCAGTATCCCGGCCTTTACCGTGTGTTTGCTGACAACGTTATGACGGTTGACCTGGGCGTCGCGTTTGAGAACGGCTATGAAGGACCGGTCGTAAAGGATCTCAATACCGCGCTGTTCGATATGGACCGAGATGGCACGATTGACCGTATTGTGGGCAATTACAAGGCGGGAGCGACGACGAGTGAGCAAGGGGCGATCCATGACAAATGATGAGCGCTTCTTGCACAAAAAGAACCTGGTTGTCATAGCCGTCAGCGTTGTTACCAGCATTGTTTTGCTGAATCTGCTGTTTACGGTTGGCACGCATCGCTGCCTCGATAAAACGCTTGGATTCGGTCAAGAGACCATGGTGTTTTTGGAAAATGCCTGCGAAAAATATGACCGCTACGAACAGGGAAGAAAAACCGAGGCGACGTACGATTTGGATGCCGCGGTCGAATCGTTTGCGACGTTCTTGCCCCCTGATCGCGTTGAGGTTAACGACGATCTTATCGAGCAATATGTCCATGCCGAGAACCTTTCGGGGCTATTGGTCATGGATTCCGACGGTCATATGAACGCCCACTACGACATCGATGGCCGCGATCCGCTCATGCTATGGCGAGAAGAACTGGCTTGCTCGTCGGTCGCATCGATGTATCAAGGTTCCAAAGTGTCCTACTCAACTGTCGTTGAACGCCGCGATGTCGTTTTTGCCGTCTGTGCTGCCCCGTATGGCGACGGCGTTGCCCTGGCATACCGCTCATTCGTCCCCGATACGGCGGATGACTATTCGTATGCCATAGCCGACGTGCTTGCAAACAACACCTTCCACCAGGGCCCTACGGTGCTTGTTATGGAGGATGCGGAGATCGTCTCCTCTAATGATCCCGATGTCGACGTGTCGCTCGCTCGGCTCCTTGCCGGATCTGGAATCGAGTGGAAAGACGAAGGCCTGACGCGTATCGAGTATCGCGGAAGCAAATGGTACGCCGTGCGTGCGGCATACAAGGACTATCGCCTGTTTGCGCTGTATCCCAAAGCGGAGGTCATGTCCGGCAGAGTTTCGTTTGTCGCCGCCGGTGTGTTGGTTTGTCTGGCGTTTTGGGTCGTGGTGCTGTTGGCGCGAAATATCGTTGACCATCGCAATTTGGCCGAAAAGGATAAGCAGCTTGGCATTATCAATGCCATAAGCGCCATCTACGACTCGACCTTCCTTTTACATCTCGACACCCTCAAGATCGAGGGAATCAACATGTCGCCGGCGATAGCGAAAATATTTGCCGAGCACAGCGAGGCATATGACTTTATGGACACGGTCTGCCGAGATATCGTGAGCCCCGAAAGCCGCGAGGCGGTTATGGCGCTTGTAGATATAAGTACGCTTCGGGACCGTATGGAGGGCATGCCGTACTTGGCCGCCGAGGTGCGAGATTGTCGGGGTACTTGGTATTCGCTGCAGGTTGTCCCCCAGCATCGCGATGAGCAAGGCCGGCTGGAATCGGTTGTCGTCGCGACGCACAACATATCGATGGTCAAGCATGCCGAGGAGCTGTCCTACCAAGATAAACTGACAGGGCTTCGCAACCGCAACTATCTTGAGTCGCGCGGAGATAGCCTGGTAAACGAGGGCTTGCCAGTGAGTGTGATTATGTTGGACTGCAATTATCTCAAGCGGACCAACGACGTCCGTGGCCATGAGATGGGAGACGAGCTGCTGCGACGGACCGCGTCCGTGTTGCGGCGGGTGGCTGGTGGGGATTGCCTGCCGATGCGTCTCGGCGGCGACGAGTTTTTACTGGTTTGCCCCCATACTGACGGCGAGTCTGCGCACGGGCTGGAACAAGATATTCGTCTCGGCCTTGCTGCGGTGAGCGATGAAGTCCTAACGGTCAGCGCGTCGATTGGCGTGGCGACCGTCGAGACGGCTGGAAATACGCTGGCCGATGTATATCGCGCTGCTGACCACAATATGTATCGTGAGAAGCGCATGGTCCACGCGCAGGGCACGGACTGCTAATCTTGTCCCCGCTCATCTGTGCATCGTAGGATGTTGAATCGGTGCTTGCGACAATATGTCGCTCCGGGCGGGGATAATAGACTCCTGAAATTTCTTTCCGAGAGGGGATCGCAATGATTAGTTTTGACTACAAGCCGCAGGGCGTGTGTGCTCGTAATATTCACCTCAATCTTTCTGACGACGGCAGCAAGGTGCTGGGCGTCGAGTTTACCGGCGGGTGCGACGGCAACCTCAAGGCTATCTCCAAACTGGTCGAGGGCGCTCCTTCCGATCGCGTGATTGAGGTTCTCGCCGGCAACACCTGCGGTATGAAGAAGACTTCTTGCGCCGATCAGCTCACGCGCGCCATCGAGGCCGCCCGCGCCGAGATCGCCTAATGGGCATTACCGACTACATTAAGAACGGAATATCGCGTCGCGGCTTTGTACTCGGTGGGGCTGCCGCGGGCGCTGCCACGGTGCTTGCCGGATGCTCGAAAAAAACGGGCACCAGCGATGATGCCGCCGGCGAGCCGCAGGTTATCAAGGACGATTCCAAAATCATCTCGATTACGGATGAGTACGAGGCAGTCGACATCGATCTTGAGCCGGCGGCGTCGTGGACGCTGCCTCTGGGTACGCTGCTGTACTACTGCGACGGCGATTACACCGCGGCGATGATGGCGCCCGCATCGGCACTGCACGCCAACACACTCGGTGTGCTTAACCTGGGCGATGGCTCGCTTACCACATTAATCGAGGATCCTATCGAGGGCACGGGATATGCATTCTACGATGTCCGTGCCGGCGACGGCGTATTCGCGTGGGTTGAGATGAACTTTGCCAATTCATCGTGGAAACTCTACGCTCAAAATCTATCGGGCGCTTCGCTCTCTGGCGATGTGGTTGAGCTCGATCGAGGTGGCAAGGACTATGATCCGCCCCTGTTTACGGCGTTTGGGTCATCGGTTATCTGGTATAAAATGCCTTCGGCAGGCGGCAATAAAACGAGTAGTGATTCGTTTTGCTATCGTCGCTCGCTTGATGAATCCAAGGCCGAGGCAATTTGGAAATCGACGGGCCGCTTTGCATCGGCCCCGCGCGCGAGCGACGGCATTTTGACCATCTCGCCGCGTGTCCGCAACGACGAGGGCGTCTACTACGGCATAACGGCAATTGATCTGACCGACGGCAACAACACCAAGCGTGCCCAGCTGGTCCTCCCTTCGTCAGTTTCGCCTTTCGAGGCCGTGTATATGGGCGATACCTTCGTGTTTTCTATCGAGGCGGCCTATAGTGGCGTGGGCAGCCTGGGCAATATGGGCACGTATATCGGTAATGAGGGAGGGCCGTACCTCTTCCTGTCACGCGAGCCGCTCGCATGTGCGGCTGGCAAGAAGAATAAATACCTTGTTAAGGTACAGGCGTCGCATTTCCTGATCGACACCTCTGCCAAGACCTATGGCTCGCTGCTGTCGCCCGACCGCGCTTTGGAGTATGGCGATTATCCAGCTACGGCGGGAAAATCGGACTCATTCCTTACGTACGCCACGGTGCGCAACAGCCAGGGTATACCAGAGACGGTCACTGCACGCCTATTTTCTCTTTAAGCTTAGAGGGGTTAAAAAGGCGCCAACAGGGGAATAAACGCGTTGTAATTGTGAGTACCGCCCGCCAAGCTGCCGCGTCATAGCGGCATCCGGCGGGCTCAGGTGCGTTAAAATGGGCTTGTTCTTAGCTAATTGAGACAGGGGGGCCGTGTTATGGCTTCAGATGCAAAAAAGATTCTGCTGGTCGAGGATGAGAAGGCAATCCGTGACGCCGTCGCTGCCTATCTCGAGCGCGAAGGCTACTGGGTTGTGGGCGTCGGCGACGGCCAGTCCGCGATCGAGGAGTTCGAGAAGCATCAGTTCGACCTGGTCGTGCTCGACCTTATGCTCCCCAAGATCCCCGGCGAGCGCGTTTGCCGCACCATTCGCGATACCTCGGATGTCCCCATCATCATGCTGACGGCTAAGGGCGAGATTGAGGACCGTATTATCGGTCTTGAGCTCGGCGCCGACGACTATCTGATTAAGCCGTTCTCGCCGCGCGAGCTCGTCGCCCGCGTTCGCGCTCTGTTCCGCCGTGCCCATCAGGCCGACGAGCCCGCCGTCGAGGTACTCGACTTCGGCGATCTGGTCATCGATATCTCGGGCCACAAGATCTTGGTCGAGGGTAAGGAAGTCGATCTGACGGCTTCCGAGTTCAAGCTGCTCACCACGCTTGCCCGCCATCCCGGCCGTGTGTATAACCGCATGGAGCTGGTCGAGAAGGTGCTCGGGTACGACTTTGAGGGCTATGAGCGCACCATCGATAGCCACGTGAAGAACCTTCGCGCCAAGCTGGGCGATGATCCCAAGAAGCCCAAGTGGCTCTACACCGTCCATGGTGTCGGCTATCGCTTCGAGGCTCCGGCTAAGACCGATAAGTCGGACGAGAAATAGGGAAATCACATATGACACCTGCGCGCTTTGAAATCGGACAAAAGCACAAGCAGGAGAGCGAGGCGGGTTCCAAGGCTAGTTGGAACACGCCTCGTTCCGATTCACGGCCAACGATGAGCTATCCCTCGCGCATGGCACTTGCTTTTGCTCTGACATCACTCATGACGGTATTGGTGCTGGTGGGCGTTGTCTCTGTTGTGTGGGGCACGGTCTTTTCGGATTACACACGCTCCAATATCGTCGAAATCGCAAATTCCGCTGCCGAGAAGTTGGCGACCTCATATGAGGAAAACGGCTCTTGGACCGCGGGAGAACTGCGCACGGTCGCAACGTCGAGTTTGGTTTCCGACGATCTGGGCATGCAGGTCGTCAATAAAAAGGGCGTGATCGTTTATGACGATTCCTGGCCCTCGGCAAGCGCCACCGCCGATGTACGCGAAAACCAGGCTACGACCGACGACACGAGCGGCAAGAGGGCATCGCATAGCCCGGTCTCGTCTGCTCCAACCGACTCCGATAGCGTTGCTAACGTCGAGATTGTAACGTCTTCCGGCGAGCATGTCGGACAGGTAAAGCTGTGGGCCATCGGCTCCGACGCTCTGCTCACCAAGGCGGACTCTGCGTTTAGGGAGAAGACCTTTAACGCCATGGCTCTCGCCGCGGTTGTTGCAATCTGCATTTCGGTCGTTATCGGATCGCTCGTGTCGCGCATGCTCACCAAGCCGATTCATCGCATCACCAGTACCGCAAAGCAAATCCGTGACGGCGACCTGTCGGCTCGCACGGGACTGCGCGGTGATGACGAGATCGATCAGCTGGGTGAGACCTTCGATGAGATGGCCACTTCGCTCGAGAAGGATATGAAACACGAGAAGCGCCTGACCTCAGACGTTGCACACGAGCTTCGCACGCCGCTTATGGCCATGCTCGCAACGGTCGAGGCCATGCAAGACGGCGTGTACCCCACCGACGACGAGCACCTGGAGACGGTCGCTTCCGAGACGCGTCGCCTGGCTCGTCTGGTGCAGCAGATGCTCGACCTGTCGCGCATGGAAAACAGCACGGCTCCGCTCAACCTTGAGCCGGTGGACATGGTTCCTTTCGTGCGTTCCATCGTCAATGCCCAGGAGCGCCTGTTTGTCGACCGCGATCTGCGCCTGCGTTTTGCGGACGAGACCCAGGGTCACGACGATGTCGTCGAGGCCGATCCCGACATGATCACGCAATGTGTTATCAACCTCATGAGCAACGCCATGCGCTATACCCCCGAGGGCGGATGGGTCGTGGTGTCGGTGCTCAGCGACCGCAAACACGTCGATATTGCGGTCTCGGATACGGGCATCGGTATCGCCAAGGAAGACCTGTCGCGCATTTTCGGACGTTTTTGGCGTGCCGACGCCAGTCGCGCCCGCGAGGCGGGTGGCCTGGGCGTGGGCCTCGCCGTGACCAAGCAGATTGTCGAGCGTCATCACGGCTACATATCCGTGGAGTCGGAGCTTGGAAAGGGTACGACTTTTACGATTCATCTGCCCCGCGAGCACACGGCAGACGCGGCATCTACTACAATGGAGCACTAGCTTTTCGCTATTCGGTGAAGGAGGGGCCGCGTCCCTGCCGCTCCGAGTTTGCGAAAACATGCGGGAAAGAACCCGCATTTCTGTCGTATTTAGGTAAGGAGTGACTCACGTGACAACGATGGAGCGTCGTCCGGATTCCCGTGGCAAGGTTCGTGATATTTACGATGCCGGTGAAAACCTGCTGATGGTCGCCACCGACCGCATTTCTGCGTTCGACTTCATTCTTCCCGACGAGATTCCGTTTAAGGGAGAGGTGCTCAATCGCATCTCGGCATTCTGGTTCGATAAGTTTGCCGACATCGTCCCCAACCATCTCGTTTCCATCGACCCGGCGGATTTCCCCGAGGAGTTTGCCGAGTATCGTGACTACCTCGCAGGCCGCGCCATGCTGGTCAAGAAGGCCCAGACGATTCCTATCGAGTGCATCGTCCGCGGCTATCTGACCGGTTCGGGCAAGAAGACCTATGACGAGAACGGCACCGTCTGCGGCATTCAGCTGCCCGAGGGTCTGACCGAGGCCTCCAAGCTTCCCGAGCCGCTGTTCACGCCGTCCACGAAGGCCGAGATCGGCGACCACGACGAGAACATTTCGTTCGAGCGTTGCTGCGAGATCGTGGGTGAGGACATCGCCGCGCAGATTCGCGACCTGTCCCTCAAGATTTACAAGGCTGCTGCCGAGTATGCAGCGACCCGTGGCATCATCATTGCCGACACCAAGTTCGAGTTTGGTGTTATTGATGGCAAGGTCACGCTGATCGACGAGTGCCTCACGCCCGACTCCAGCCGTTTCTGGCCTGCTGCCAGCTACGAGGAGGGCAAGATCCAGCCTAGCTACGACAAGCAATTCGTCCGCAATTGGCTCAAGGCCAACTGGGATATGACGGGGGAGACCCCGCACCTGCCCGCCGAGGTCATCGATGGCACGTCCGAGCGCTATCGCGAGGCCTTCCAGATCATCACGGGCTCCCAGTTCACAAGCATGAAGGAGAACGCATAAGTGAGTACCCGTAGCGCCACGAACAAGCGCACGCAATCCCACGAAGTTACCGGGGTTGCGCGCAAGTCTGCCGCATCTGCTAAGCCCGCCCGCCAAGCAGCGGGCTCCGTTCGCGTCGTGCCGGCTTCGTCTAAGGCACGCCGCAAAGAGCTCGAGAAGGGCGAGAACCTCGAGGGCCTCTCTAAAGAGGAGAAGCGCGCCCGCAAGGCTAAGCAGCGCGCCAAGGAGGACCGCATCTATACGGTGTCGAATATCCTCCTCAAGCAGGACGAGGACTACACCAAGCGCCGTCGCATCTGGTGGATTGTGCTCGCCATTGGCATGGTGCTCGTCGTGGCAATTTGGGCCTCGCTGTACTTCGCTCCCGCTGGCATGGTGTCCAGCCCTGTCCAGATGGTCGGCATCGTTTTGTCCTATGTCATCATCCTAGGTGACTTTATCTACGACTTCGCTCGTATTCGTCCCTTGCGCAACATGTACCGCGCGCAGGCCGAGGGCATGTCCGAGAACAAGCTCAACGCTCTTATCGAGCGCGCAGCTGCCGAGGAGGACAAGAAGGACTCCAAGAAGAAGTAGCGTTTGTATCCATACATATCGCTAAGATATAAGGCGCGTCGTTTTTGCGGCGCGCCTTTTTACTGTTCTATAGATAGATGGAGTGGCACATGATTCGAGCTGCCCTGACGGTCGAAGAGGCTCTGGAGGGCATGAAGGCCCTGGAGCCCAAGATTAAAAACTACGCGCGCCTGGTCGTCCGCAAGGGCGTAAACGTCAAGCCCGGCCAGGAGGTCGTCGTTCAGTCTCCGGTCGAGTGCGCGCCGTTTGCGCGCGTGGTGGTCGCGGAGGCCTATGCTGCCGGCGCCGGCCACGTGACGGTCATTTGGGCCGATGATGCCGTGACGAGGCTCACGTACGAGCATGTCGAGAAAAGCTATTTTGAGCAGACACCCGAGTGGAAGCGCATGCAGCTGGATTCCTTGGCTCAGGATGGTGCCTGCTTTGTCTTTATCGAGGGTGCGGATCCCGCGGCCCTCAAGGGCATCGATCCAGCCAAGCCGGCCGCGGCATCAGAGGCGAGGAATACGCAGTGCAAAGTTTTCCGCCGTGGACTGGATTACAACATCAATCCGTGGTGCATCGCCGGCGCTCCGGTCGTGGCTTGGGCGCGCGAGGTGTTCCCGGGAGACGCCGATGAGGTTGCAATCTATAAGCTGTGGAATGCGATTCTGCACACCGCTCGCGCCGATGGCCAGGACCCAGAGAGCGACTGGGAACTCCATGACGCCGCATTCGAAAAGAACCTGCGTTTCCTGAACGACAATCGTTTCGACCGCCTGCATTACACCGCGGCAAATGGAACCGATCTGACGATTGGCATGACGAAGGGTCACGAGTGGGCCGGCGGCAAGGGCAAGACGCCCGATGGGCACCCCTTCTTCCCCAACATTCCCACCGAGGAAGTCTTCACTTCACCCGATCGCATGCGCGCCGACGGTATCGTGTACTCGGCCATGCCGCTCATCCACCACGGCAATAAGGTCGACAATTTTTGGATTAAGTTCGAGGGCGGCCGCGTGGTGGACTACGACGCCCGCGTGGGCAAGGCAACGCTCGCAAGTATCATCGATACTGACGAGGGCGCTGCCCACCTGGGAGAGGTCGCGCTCATCTCCAAGAACACGCCGATCCGCGAAAGTGGCGTTCTGTTCTACGACACGCTCTATGACGAGAACGCTAGCTGCCATCTCGCGCTAGGTGTCGGTTTCCCCGAATGCATCGAGGGCGGGTATGACATGTCCAAGGAGGAGCTCCTGGAGCATGGCGTTAACGTCTCGAGCACGCACGTCGATTTTATGATCGGCACGGACGACATCGATATTACGGGCATTACGCCTGATGGACGTGAAGTTGTGATTTTCCAGAACGGCCAATGGAGTTGGGAATAGTCCCAGACCGTGGTACAATGCCACCCGCGGGCCGTTAGCTCAGCTGGCAGAGCAGGGGACTTTTAATCCCAAGGTCCAGGGTTCGAACCCCTGACGGCCCACCCAAAGATTGTTGAGACGGTCAACTTCGGTTGGCCGTCTTTTTTGTCGCCCTTTCATGGGTTCGAACCCGTCGGGGGGCGAGGAGCTGAGTAAACGCGCGAGCGTTTGCCAGCGCAGCGCGCAAGGCGCGAAAGCGCCGCAGCGGCCGCCTGCGGAGCAGGCTGAACCCCTGACGGCCCACCCAAAGAAAGGAAAAAGAAATGAAAACAGATAGATACGGAATTAGCGGCAGCACATTAAAGATAATAGCGGCCATCTCGATGGTTCTCGATCATGTAAGCAGGATCGTCCTGACCAATGGAATCATGACTCACGCATCGTACAATCGGATATCAGACGAACAGTGGGCGATTCTAAGCGAGGCTTCGGATGTGCTTCATGTTCTTGGCAGAATTGCATTTCCCTTATTTTGCTTTTTGATAGTTGAGGGATTTTTGCATACTCATGACATAAAGAAGTACCTGCGAAATATGCTTGTCTTCGCAATCATTGCGGAGCCCATATACGATTTCGTTCAAACCGGGCAGCTATTTGACCTTCGGCAACAGAATGTTATGTATGAGCTCCTGCTTTCCTTGGTCTTTTTGATTATTCTGGAAAAGATACAAAGTCTTTCAAAATGGAAGAGGCACATTGCAGAAATTGCTCTGATTGTTTTGACAGCACTGGCAGCTGAATACACTAAGCTGGATGGCGGTGTGTATGGCATTCTGCTTGTGGCTGCATTCTATTTATTCCACGACAGCAAAGCTAAGATGTTCTTTGCTGCAGTATGTGCAGTGCTCCTTTCGTCATGCCATATAATTGGCGGCGGATTTGAGTTCACTACAGCTAATATTTTTAATCCTGATGTTGCTGCCGCGATAATTTCGTTGTTGCTTATCAATCTTTATAATGGCAAGCGAGGGCTGAAGATGAAATATTTCTTCTACATTTTCTATCCGGCACATCTTGCTCTGCTTTATGGTGTCTCGCTTATTGTTTTGAACTGTCTTTAAAAACTCTCAAACAAGTCTCTGAAAGCAGAAACAAATTGACCCTAAGACTGCTTGTGAATTTCCGGAAGACCTGAGAGATGCGAGGATAGACAACGAGGGCTGCAGAAAGATGCTTCTCAGTTCTCTGGCGGATCGCATGAATCTGTATGAGGATCACTTCCACACACTCATTGATAACAGTGATAAACACGGCAGATCCTCAAAACATGAGACTGCGAAGGTCGAAAGATGCTTCGAAAGCATGAATGGCAGCGAGAAAACGAGTTCGGAAGCACCCTCTGGATGCTCCAGCATAAAATAGAAAGCGGTCAACTTCGGTTGGCCGTCTTTTTTGTCGCCCTTTCATGGGTTCGAACCCGTATCTATCTATATGTAAGAACGCTTGGCGAACAAAACCAGCCTTTTACCGATGGGAAACAAATAGCTGATGCCTTTGGAGTAAAGTAGCGCTCCAGAGATGACCGATGTCTCAATACTCATAAAACAGCTGGTCATCGCCAATATCAGAAGCCAATGCTTCAGTTTTAACCCCAGTGATGCGACTGAGGGACCTATTCATTTGTGAACAAAATATGGAGTGCGGGATTCCCGCCCACGGGGCCCCTCCGGTCTGGCAATATATCTCCTTGCCGCGCGGC
>CABRHR010000029.1 GCA_902470835.1 uncultured Collinsella sp. | reverse complement strand
AGATAGCGTAGCGTCTCGTGGGCTCGGAGATGTGTATAAGAGACAGGTATGGATAACTATCATTCAACCGTTATGGGAGGATACGTGAACCGCACCAAAATCGCGCAGCTCTATGCCGATGCCGAGTCGCTCGGCGGCCAGACTGTCACCGTCGCCGGCTGGGTTAAGTCCGTCCGCGACATGAAGAACTTTGGCTTTGTTACGCTCAACGACGGCAGCTGCTTCCGCGACCTGCAAGTCGTCATGAACCGCGAGGCACTCGACAACTACGACGAGATCGCCCATCAAAACGTCTCGGCCGCACTCATTTGCACCGGCACCGTCAAGCTGACCCCCGATGCGCCCCAACCTTTCGAGCTTTCTGCCACCTCCATCGAGGTCGAGGGCGTCAGCGCCCCGGATTACCCGCTGCAGAAGAAGCGCGCAACCGTCGAGTTCCTGCGCACCCAGCAGCACCTGCGCCCGCGCACTAACCTGTTCCGCGCCGTGTTCCGCATCCGCTCTGTCGCGGCTGCCGCCATCCACCGCTTCTTCCAGGAGCAAGGCTTTGTCTACGTCAACACCCCCATCATCACCACGAGTGACTGCGAGGGTGCCGGCGAGATGTTCCGCGTGACCACGCTTGACCCCAAAAACCCGCCCCTCACCGAGTCCGGCGAGGTCGACTGGAGCCAGGACTTCTTTGGCAAGCACGCGAGCCTTACCGTGTCCGGCCAGCTCAATGCCGAGAACTTTGCCATGGCCTTTGGCGACGTGTACACCTTTGGCCCCACCTTCCGCGCCGAAAACTCCAACACCACGCGCCACGCCGCCGAGTTTTGGATGATCGAGCCCGAGATGGCCTTTGCTGACCTGAACGACTACATGGATAACGCCGAGGCCATGCTCAAGTACGTCCTTAAGGACGTTATGGCCACCTGCCCCGACGAGCTCAATATGCTCAACAAGTTTGTGGACAAGGGCCTGATCGAGCGCCTGGACCATGTGGCAAACTCCGACTTTGCCCGCGTTACCTACACCGAGGCTGTCGAAATCCTGGAGCAGGCAGTCGCTGCTGGCCACCAGTTTGATTACCCCGTCAGCTGGGGCATCGACCTGCAGACCGAGCACGAGCGTTTCCTGACCGAGGAGCACTTTAAGCGACCGACCTTCGTAACCGACTACCCGGCCGAGATCAAGGCGTTCTACATGCGCATGAACGAGGACGGCAAGACCGTCGCCGCCGCCGACTGCCTGGTTCCCGGTATCGGCGAGATTATCGGCGGCTCCCAGCGCGAGGAGCGCCTGGATCTGCTCGAGGCCCGCATCAAGGACCTGGGCATGAATCCCGAGCAGTACAAGTACTACCTTGACCTGCGCCGCTACGGTTCCTGCAAGCACGCCGGCTACGGCTTGGGCTTCGAGCGCTTGGTCATGTATCTGACCGGCGTGGGCAACATCCGCGACGTCCTGCCGCACCCGCGCACCGTGGGCAACGCCGACTTCTAATCGCCACAGCGCCACCGAACGCGTTCCAGCGCATCACGCCAGCGCCTCTCGGCAAGCCGAGGGGCGCTTTTTTCAACAGTATCCGTCAAGCTTTTGGCAAGATTTTGGTCAGTTGAGCAGGGCTGTTGAAAACTCGACCCGCCGCTTGCCGACGACTACCGACCGCCCGGAGTGTCCTGCACCCCTGGGAAAGCCCCGCGCCCTAGGCTCCATACCGTCGCCACCCAAAACGGAAAGGACGTGGACGCCATGACCGAAACCGCTGTTGAAACTTACGAGACCACGACGAGAGGCGCCGCCTCGATGGCAGCCTATCGCGCCGTTCGCATCCTGCAACTATTAAGCGAAAACACCGGCGAGGACAAGGCCATGCTTTCCGATGAGTTGATCCGGCGCCTCGCCCATCCCGACGACCCCGCCCGCATGCCCATCTCGGCGGCGCGGCGCAGCATCTACACCGCCATCTCCGCACTTCGCCATGCCGGATACGAAATTGAATACAAGCGCGGCGTGGGGTATCGGCTCTTGACCCGTCCGCTCACCGACGAAGAGATCATCCGGCTCCACGGCATGGTCATGCGCAACCGCTCTACGCCCATCGCCATTCGAAAAAGCATGGCGCAGCACCTGGTCGCCATGGCGAGTGCCGACGTTCGCGGCTACCTCGATGCACCCGAGCCTGCTCCAAGCGCAGGCGACAAATCCACCAAGGCCATACGCACGCCCGTCAAGCGCATTGATGCCTGCGAGCTCATCGAGCAGGCCATCGACCACGGAACCACGGTGAGTTTTGATATTTCGAGTGTCACGGCACGCGGAGAGGTCGAAGTGGCGCGGATGACACTCCGGCCCTTTGCCATCAAGCAACGAGACGGCATCTCGTATTTGCTGGGAACGGTCTATGACGCGCGAGGCGCCGACGACACGCTGCGTACCGTTGAGATCGGCCGCATGAGAAACGTCACCACACGTCTCCTTGACGGCAAGAAGCTCTTCGCCGTCCTGGACGAGGACGATGCCTCCTCCGCCGCATAAGACCCTCCGCCGCCCATTCGACTACCCGTACCGCCCATCCGATTCTGTATTAAAAAACCCGCCAGGCTGTTGTAAAAATGGACATCAGCGCTACTATAGTTCCACTTGCACTTTGTCCCAGTGCAGTGTTTCCAGCCATTTTTATACTGGGGGTAATGATATGAAGGACATCACCATCAGCCGCAGGAGCCTTCTGGTCTCCGCCGGCCTGCTCGCGCTCGCCCCGCTCGCCGGATGCGGCGGCAACTCTGGTTCCGGCTCGGCAGCCGCCGGTTCCGACTACACCATCGGCGTTCTGCAGCTCACCGAGCACTCCGCACTCGACGCCGCCAACGACGGCTTTGTCAAGGCCATCAAGAAGAGCGGCCTTAAGGTCAAGATCGACCAGAAGAACGCCCAGAACGACCAGTCCACGTGTAAGTCCATTGCCGACAAGTTTGTGGGCGACAACGTCAACCTGATTTATGCCATCGCTACGCCCGCCGCGCAGGCCGCCGCTGGCGCCACCGCCGATATCCCCATCGTAGGCTGCGCTATCACCGACTACGCCGCCTCGGGCCTGGTCCAGGACAACGATAAGCCCGGCACCAACGTCACTGGCGCCTCCGACCTCACCCCGGTCGCCGAGCAACTCGAGATGATGCAGAAGGTCCTGCCCGACGTAAAGAAGGTCGGCCTGCTCTACTGCACCGCCGAGTCCAACTCCGACGTCCAGATCAAGGCCGCCAAGAAGGAACTCGACAAGCTGGGCCTGGAGTACACTGACTTCACCGTCTCGAGCTCCAACGAGATCCAGTCCGTCGTCGAGTCCGCCGTGGGCAAGGTCGACGCGCTGTACTCCCCCACCGATAACACCATCGCCGCGGGCGCCTCGCAGGTGGGCCAAATCTGCAAGGAGAACAAGCTTCCCTTCGTGACCGGCGAGGAGGGCATGTGTAAGGCCGGCGGCCTGTTCACCCTCTCCATCAACTATGAGGACCTGGGCTACGCCGCGGGCGAGATGGCCGTTAAGATCCTGAAGGGCGAGGCCAAGCCCGAAGACATGCCGATCAAGCACCTCTCGAGCAAGGACCTGGTCGTCGTCAAGAACGACGAGATGGCCGAGGCTCTGGGCATCGATCTTTCCGCTCTGGACGAGTAGCGCCATGCGCGGTAGCGCGTCTAGGGCACGCACTCGCGCCGTTGACGTGTTATTCAATATCTGAGCCACAGGGGCGAACGCCAAAGACCGGCGTTCGCCCTGCTTGTTTCGGATGAGTCAAAACATCCGGCCGCAGCTCTTTTATGCATTGTTACCGCTATCATGGTGACTCACGTGTCCACCCTATCCTAGGAGGTATGAAGCATGCTCATTGCATTGCAGGGCGCCGTTTCGCAGGGCGTCCTCTGGGGCATTATGGTGCTTGGCGTGTTTATCACGTTCCGCCTGCTCGACATTCCCGATATGACCTGCGACGGCAGCTTTGCCCTCGGCGGCTGCGTCTGCGCCGTGCTCATCGTCAATAACAACGTCGACCCGCTGCTCGCCGTGCTGGCCGGCATGTGCGCCGGCGCCATCGCGGGCGCCGTCACGGGCATTCTGACCACCGTCTTTGAGATTCCCGCGATCCTCGCCGGAATCCTCACCCAGATCAGTCTGTGGTCCATCAACCTGCGCATCATGGGCAAATCCAATACGCCCATTCTTGCCAAGGGCACCGTGTTCTCGGCCGTCAGCAACATGACGGGCCTGCCGCAGTCCACCGTCGCCATCATCCTGGGTATTTTGCTCGCCGTGGCTATCGTTGCCATCCTGTATTGGTTCTTTGGCACCGAGATCGGCTCGGCACTGCGCGCCACCGGCAACAACGAGTACATGATCCGCGCCCTGGGCGTCAACACCAACTCCACCAAGATGATCGCCCTCGTGCTCTCCAACGCCCTCATCGGCCTTTCGGGCGCACTCATCTGCCAGAGCCAGAAGTATGCCGACATTGGCATGGGCACCGGCGCCATCGTTATCGGTCTTGCCGCCATTGTTATCGGCGAGGTGCTCGGCCGCCTGTTGCCCGGCGGTCTCACGCAGTTTAGCGTCCGTCTTGCCTCCGCCGTCTTTGGCTCCGTGGTGTACTTCCTTATCCGCGCCATCGTGCTGCAGTTGGGCATGGACGCCAACGACATGAAGCTGCTCTCCGCCGTGATCGTCGCCGTGGCCCTGTGCGTGCCCGTGGTTTGGGAGCGCTATAAGCTCCGCAGCTCCTACACGAAGGGAGATGAGGCAGATGCTTAAGCTCTCGCACGTCAAAAAGACCTTTAACAAGGGCACCGTCACCGAGAAGCGCGCTCTTACCGGTGTCGACCTCACCCTTAACGACGGCGACTTTGTAACCGTGATCGGCGGCAACGGCGCCGGCAAGTCCACGCTGCTCAACATGATCGCCGGCGTGTATCCGCTCGATTCGGGCGTTATTGAGCTCGACGGCACCGACATCTCGCGCCTGAGCGAGTCGCAGCGCGCCAAGTACCTGGGCCGCGTGTTTCAGGATCCCATGCGCGGTACCGCTGCCGACATGCAAATCGCCGAGAACCTGGCCCTCGCCAAGCGCCGTGGCCAGCGTCGCGGCCTTTCGTGGGGCGTCACCAAGGCCGAGAAAGATGAGTACGTTGAGTTGCTCAAGCGCCTGGACCTTGGTCTTGACACGCGTCTCAACGCCAAGGTCGGCCTGCTCTCGGGCGGCCAGCGCCAGGCACTCACCCTGCTGATGGCCACGCTCACCAGGCCGCGCCTGCTGCTGCTCGACGAGCACACCGCGGCCCTCGACCCCAAGACGGCCTCTAAGGTGCTCAACCTGACCGAGGAGATCGTCGACGAGAACCACCTGACCACGCTCATGGTCACGCACAACATGAACGACGCCATCCGTCTGGGCAACCGTCTGATCATGATGCACGAAGGCCACGTGATCTACGACGTGGCAGGCGATGAGAAGAAGTCGCTCACCGTAGCCGACCTGCTGCAGAAGTTCGAGGAGGTCTCGGGCGGCGAGCTCGCCAACGACCGCATGCTGCTGAGCTAAAACCTGCCAAAAAGGGACAGGTTTATTTTGGTAGGTTTTATCTGCGCAAACGTCAAAACCGCCGCAAAGGGACAGACGCCCTTGCGGCGGTTTTCGCATATTATGTCGATAATCCGATATTCAACCAGACATTCTGGCTAAGGACTAAGGAAACTGCCATGAAAAGACTCCCCCGCCTTGCGTTAGCCGCCGCGTTGTTTGCCGGCGCGCTCGCAGGCATCCCAAGCCTCGCTTTCGCGGGGAACCTGCCCGCCGCTATTGACGGCTCCGTGGCCGTCATGCACACCAACGACATCCACGGCAGCTACAAGTACAGCTACAACGCAAGCAAGGGCACCGGCACTGTGGGCTTTGATGGACTGGCGGTTCTCTATAGCGCCCAAAACAGCGCCCCCGATCTTTTGCTCGATGCGGGCGACACCTTCCACGGACAGTCCTTCGCCACCATGAGCGAGGGCAAGAGCATCGCCGAGCTCATGGACACCTTCTACGCCGATGGCTACGACGCGACCACGCCAGGCAACCACGACTGGAGCTACGGCGCGGACAAACTCCGCACCATGACCGGCTACAGCACCACCGGCACGCCCTTCGCCATGCTCTGCGCGAACGCGAAGTCTACGAGCGGCGTATGGAGCTCGAGCATCACGAAGACGCTCGATCGCACCTGGGAGGATAGCGAGGATCACTCCACATTCGACTACAAAATCAAGGTCGGCGTCGTGGGTGCCATGGATGAGTCGCTGGGATCCTCGCTGCGCGCGGACCTGGTCGCGGGCACGTCGTTCTCGAGTGCCACGAACGCCATCAATACCGAGGCAGAGCAGCTGCGCAAGGAGGGCTGCAACGTTGTCGTCTGTATCGCGCATACGCTCAACGCCAAGACCTTTGCCACACGGCTCCGTGGCATCGATGCCCTTATCGCAGGCCACGAGCACATCAACCTTAACGAGAAGGTGACGGGAGCCGACGGCAAGACAATCCACGTTGTCGAGGCAGGCAGCGCCTTTGCCGAGGTGGGGCTGCTTTCCATTCCGTACAAGTACGACACCAATGGCACCGAGACGACCGACGATGACACGGTCACGGTCCCTGCAGACGACAGCGACGAGAAGCTCTACACCGCCAAGAACGTCAACGACCTTTTGGCAGACCCCGACAAGGGCTCCGACTACCAAAGCCGCCTTGAAGCCGTCCGCAACAAGATCAAGCCGCTCGACGAGGCCTTTGAAAACGAATCGAACAAGGTGCTCGGCACATCTACCACCAACTATTTCTACGGCGAGGACGCCGCAGGCACGCATGGTTGGGAAATGGTGCGCACCACCGATTTCCGCCCCAGCAAGGAGGACGACACCACCAAAGCCCAGACCATCGGCCACGTGATTTGCGGCTCCTATCTTGCCTTGACGGGCGCAGACCTCGCTATCGAAAACGCTGGCGGCATCCGCGGCGGCATCGCGGCGGGCAACGTGACCGCCGGCAACGTCATCGCCATCTCGCCCTACGGCAACACCGTGGAGACCTGGACCATGACCGGTGCGGACTTCCTGGCAGCGCTCGAGCACTCGCTGCAGATCAGCGACGAGTGCAATCACAGCTACGAGCTTCAGCAAGCCTATGTGGCAGCCGGCCACACCGAGCAGGAGGCGCAAGACAAGTACAAGTGGCGCGATGACTCTGGCAGCGTTCTCTCCTTTGGCGGCATCAACGTGACGATTGATTGGACGCAGCCCGAAGGCGAGCGCATCGTGAGTGCCACGCTCACCAAAGATGGCAGCACGCTCGACCCCGCCAAGACCTATACCGTCGCCACCAACAACTACATCATCACCAACACGATCGACTTCCCCACCTTCGCAAACGCCACCAAGCACACCGAGTGGGGTACCTGCGAGTCAGCGCTAAGGGCGCTGATCGGGCAGAACAGTTGGGAGAGCAAGATGGCCTCGCTCGCGGGCACCATCAGCTTCGGCTCCGCAGCCGTGGACCCCACGCCCACACCGGCCCCGACGCCTAAGCCCTCGCCTAAGACGACCACGAAGGTCATCACCAAGAAGACGAGCGGTAAGCTCGCCGCAACGGGAGACCGCACGCTGGCAGTAGTTGGCGCGTGCCTTATCGGCGGCATCATCGTCATCATGCTCGGCATTATCTGGAAGCGTCGACGCTAAGCTACACCGCCGGGCCTTACAGCCCCGCCGCGTAAACCTTATATCGAGCACAGAAGCCCGTCCGAATTTGATCGGACGGGCTTCTTGGTGGGTATCATGGTTGAACGATCATTAGGAGGTTTTCCCTACATGGAATTGTTTGAGCCGATTCTTCATTTCTTTGCACAACGATGGGTCCACAACATCATCTGGGCCGTCATCTTGGCGATAGGCACCGCCGTCGCCGCCAAGGTCGTATCCAAGACCCTGAACCATCTGCTTAACCGAGACGATAACCCGCTTCCGGCATCGAGTATCTTCATCAACATCGCGCGCGCCGTCATCTGGATGATCGGCGGCAGCTTTATCCTCGACAACTGTTTTGGCATTAACGCAAACGCCCTCGTCGCCGCTCTTGGCGTCGGCGGCATCGCTATCTCGCTCGGCTTTCAGGACACGCTGTCAAACCTTATCGGTGGCATGCAGGTGACCTTTATGGGCATCATCAAACCCGGCGACAATATCGAGGTCGGCGGCGTATCCGGCGTGGTCCAAGACATCACTTGGCGCCATACAACGATTGAGGATGCCTGTGGACAGACCATCATTGTGCCCAACTCCAACATCTCCAAGAACACGCTCGTGCATTTGATGCCCTTTGGGCGCGTGGCCGTGCCCGTTGCCGTAAAGGACACGTCCAAGTGGGCTTCCCTTGACGTGCTGGCAGACGAGCTGACCAGCGCCACCAAGGCCGCCGTGCTTCCCATCTCGGGCTTTGACAAGGAGCCCTACGTACTCTTTAGCGAAATCGGCGACTTTGGCATCAAAGGAAAGATCATCTTTATCGTCAGCGACGACAGCACTACTTTCACGGCAGCCGACGCCTGCATCCGTGCCATCGCCCCCATCATCGCCTAACCCGCCAAATAGGGACAGGCACCTTTGTGGTGGTTTTCATTCGTGGTACCATGGTTCATATAGTTGTTTAAACGACTAAGGGAGCAACATCATGGAAGAGGCCTATCGTCAAGCACGCAAGCGCGGCGAGCAAGGATGTCGACGCGCCATTAGCCAAAGCGAGCATCCATACCTTACGGACCTCGACAGTTTGGTTGCTCAGCTCCCCTTAGGTCAGCGAGAGAATGTCGGCCTAAGGGATATTCCGCTCGAAATGGTCGTCGGCACGGTCACCAAAGGCCGTCAGTCCGCCTTTTCATGCAACTTTATGCCCCTGCTGCCGTTTAACACCGAGTTCGCCCGCAAGTGGTCCAACCTCTACGACATCCAGGTAACCGAGGGCTATCGCGACCCCATCATCGTCACCGAGTTCATGCATCGGTTCTATGTCCAGGAAGGCAACAAACGCGTCAGTGTCCTCAAATTCCTGGACGCTCCAACGGTTTCGGCCAGGGTCACCCGTCTCTACCCCGGCACATGGGATTCCGTCGAAAGCCGCCTGTACGGTGAATTCTGCGCGTTTTGGCGCGTCTGCCCCCTATACGAGATCGAGTTCTCGCGTGAGGGAAGCTACGAGACGCTCGCCAAGATGCTCGGCCAGAACCTTATCGAAAAATGGCCGCAGAAGAAGGTCGACTACCTGCGCCACACCTTCCTGCTCTTTAAGCGCGCCTACCTTCGCGCAGGCGGCGACCACCTGGACATTACGCCCGCCGACGCCATGCTCGTCTACCTCAATGTGTACAACCAGGACCGCCTGCTGGATACGCCGACGGATATCGTCGTAAACCGCCTATGCAAGATTTGGCGCGAGCTGGTCATTGCCGGCAAAAATGACGAGGACAAGGTCAATCTAGTCGAAGCACCGAGCGTCGACGAGGAGGAGACGCCCGCCAAGTCCACTTCCGGTGTGCTCAACTTCTTTATGGGCAAGACCGTCTACTCGGCGGCCAACCCCCTGCGTATCGCCTTTATCCATGAGTTCCCCTGTGCGGCGTCGAGCTGGGACAGTCTGCACGACCAAGGACGTCAGTATCTCGATGAGCACTTTGACGGTATCGTGCGCACCGAGGCGTTCGAGGACTGTCACGATCCGGACGTGTTCTACGCCGCCGTGGAAACGGCTGTCAAACATGGAGACAGCGTCATCTTCTCGACCTCGCACCGCCTGATGGAATACACGCTCAGAGCTGCCGTTGAGTATCCCCAGGTTCGGTTCCTTAACTGCTCTATCGGCCTTCCCCACCAAAGCGTTCGTTCGTACTTTGGCAAGATGTACGAGGCCAAGTTCCTCCTGGGCGCCCTTGCCGCCAGCATGGCGGACAACCATCGCATCGGCTACCACGCGTCGGTCTTCGCATCCGGCGCGCTCAGCGAGATCAATGCCTTTGCCATCGGCGCCTCGCTGCTCGACCCCCGCGCGCAAATTATCCTCACCTGGGGCGATGTGCCCGCCGGCGGTCTTGCCGAGGCCATGTGCCGCGAAGGCGTGAGCGTCATGACCGGCGCTGACATATCAAAGTCGCTCGAAGACCCCACGGCCTACGGACTCCACCGCCTGGTCGATGGCAAGGTTTCCGGCATCGCCATGCCGGTATGGAACTGGGGCCGTTACTACGAGCTCATCGTTCGCAGCCTTCTGCACGGCACGTGGGACGAGACCAGCGATGACAACCAAGTGCGCGCCGTCAACTACTGGTACGGCATGAGCTCCGGCGTTATCGACATCCGTTACGCTCCGGGCCTACCCTACCAGACGCGCAAACTCGTGCAGTTGCTCCGCAACGGCATTGTCGAGGGATCCATCAACCCCTTTGGCGGCGAGCTCCACAGCCAGAACGGCGTGGTACAGATCGAAGGCTTCCCTCCGCTGCCGAGCACGCAGATTGTCGAGATGAATTGGCTGGCGGATAACGTGGTAGGCACCATTCCGCAGCTCGACGATGAGCCGAAAGTCCCTGCCCTATGAAAATCCTTGCCATAGCCGATACCGAAGAACGATGCCTTTGGGAGTGCTTTCGCAAGGAACGCTTTGAGGGAGTCGACCTGATTTTGTCCGCCGGCGATCTGGACCCGGACTATCTTGAGTTTTTGGTTACGGTCATCAACAAACCGCTCATCTACGTGCGTGGCAATCACGATGACCGCTACGCACGTCATGCACCGGGCGGATGTATCTGCGTAGAAGACAGCGTGTACACGTACCGAGGGATTCGCATTGCGGGCCTTGGCGGGTCCATGCGTTATCGCGACGGCGCCAACATGTACACCGAACGCGAGATGTCCAAGCGCATGCGTAAGCTGTCGCGTAAGGTTAGGATGGTCGGCGGGTGCGACATTCTGCTTACCCATGCACCCGCCGCCGGTATGGGTGATCTGGACGATCTGCCGCATCGAGGGTTTGAGTGCTTTAACACGGTGCTTGAGTCCTGGGGGGCCGACTACATGGTGCATGGGCATGTACACCAAAGCTACGGTTACGATTTTCAGCGCGAGCGGCAGCATGTGTGTGGAACGACGATCATCAACGCCTGCGGCTATACGCAGTTTGAGCTCGACCAGACGCGCTACCCCATCCGTGGCTGGCAAGCAGCCTGGCTCAATTCGCAAACCATGCGCCGCGAGCTCAAACGCCACGATGCCATCGAGTCCTCAACAGCCAGAACACCCTGGTAACCACCACAAAGGGGAGACCGTCCCCTTTGTGGTGGTTTTGACGCGATAGCAAGAAACCCGGTCCTGCACAAGGCAGAACCGGGTTTCTTTAGCAATGCTTGCTTTGCTCAGGCAGTAACTAGCAGTTACTCAGCCAGGAAGTCACGCTGGACAGCGGGATCGACCTTGACGCCAGGGCCCATGGTGGAAGACACGGAGATGGACTTGACGTACTTGCCCTTAGCAGAAGAGGGCTTGACGCGCAGGATCTCGGTGTACAGGGCAGCGTAGTTCTCGACGAGCTGCTGCTCAGAGAAGGACTTCTTGCCCAGGGGCACGTGGCAGATGCCGTAGCGGTCGGCGCGGTACTCAACGCGGCCAGCCTTGAGCTCGGAGACCATCTTGGCGACGTCCATGGTCACGGTGCCGAGCTTGGGGTTCGGCATGAGGCCACGGGGACCAAGGATCTTACCGATGCGGCCAACCTTGGCCATCATGTTCGGCGTAGCGATAGCGGCGTCGAAGTTGATCTCGCCCTTCTGAATCTGGGCGACGAGCTCGTCGGAACCGATGATGTCGGCGCCGGCAGCCTCAGCCTCGCGGGCCTTCTCGCCCTCGGCGAAGACGGCAACACGAACGGTCTTGCCGGTGCCGTGGGGCAGGGAGATGGAACCACGGATGTTCTGGTCAGCCTTACGAGTATCGATGCCCAGACGGAAGTGGGCCTCGACGGTCTCGTCGAACTTGGCGGTGTCGAGCTCCTTAATGAGCTTGGCAGCCTGAAGGGGGGTGTAGAGCGTGGCGCGGTCGATCTTCTCGGCAGCGGCGTTATAGCTCTTACCATGCTTAGCCATGTGCATTACCTCCTGTGGTTAAACGGGCGTGAGCCCTCCCACATCGTATCGTGTGCCCTATTGCACACATTTAACGGGCGCCCCGGTCGGAGCACCCGTCGTTACCATAAGAAATCGCTACTCAGCGATGGTGACGCCCATGGAACGGGCGGTACCGGCGATGATCTTCTTGGCGGCGTCAATGTCGTTGGCATTGAGGTCCGGCATCTTGATCTCGGCGATCTTGGTGAGCTGCTCCTGGGAGAGCTGACCAACCTTGTCGGCCTGGGGCTTAGCGGAACCAGACTTAAGGTTCAGCTCCTTCTTGATGAGGTGAGCCGCCGGCGGGGTCTTGGTGATGAAGGAGAAGGACTTATCCTCGTAGACAGAGATCTCAACGGGGATGATGTCGCCCTTCTTGTCCTGCGTCTCGGCGTTAAAGGCCTGGCAGAACTGCATGATGTTCACGCCAGCAGCGCCCAGGGCGGGGCCGACGGGAGGAGCGGGGTTAGCTGCACCAGCAGGAATCTGGAGCTTAATGACGTTGGCAACCTTCTTCTCAGCCATGGTCATTCCTTTCGAATCACGAGTGTGAAGTACTTGCTATATCGTAAGCACGCACGTGTTAGAAGCACTCCTGAGATGAGCAGTCACAGAAGAAGCACGCTCGCGCGAACGGACAAAACTTAAGCGATGACAGCGACCTGGTTAAAGTCGAGCTCGACCGGCGTCTCGCGGCCAAAGATCATCAGCGTGACCTTGAGCTTGCCAGCCTCGGTGTTAACCTCGGAGACCTTGCCATCAAAGTCGGTAAGCGGGCCATCGGTGACGCGGACGGACGTGCCGACCTGAATATCAACCGAGGTGCGCTTGGGCGAATCGCCCTTACCGGGACGACGAGTCATCTTGTTATACTCGTCGCGGGAAAGCGGAGCGGGCTTGCCGTTGCCGCCTAGGAAACCGGTGACGCCGGGCGTGTTGCGAACACACGTCCACGCATCGTCATCCATCTCCATGCGAACCAGGACATAACCCGGAAAGATCTTAGAATCCTTGGTCTCGCGCTTGCCACCCTCTTTGATCTCGGTGACGCGCTCCATAGGAATCTCGATATCAAAGATACGGTCCTGCATGCCCATGGTCTCGATACGATGCTCGAGATCGGACTTTACGCGGTTCTCGTATCCAGAGTAAGTGTGAACGACGTACCAACGCTTAGACATGGTTTAGCCCCTCAATCCAGAGAACAGAGCAAGAGCCTCGCCAAAGCCAGCATCGAGCAGAGCGATGACGACGCCGACGACGACCAGAGAAGCGCAAACGACGACCGAGTAGTTTACGAGCTCCTTCTTATCAGGCCACGTGACACGCTTCATCTCGGACTTGACCGAAGCGAAATACTTCTTGGTGCGGGCGAAGAAACCAGGCTTCTCGTTCTTCTTGGACTTCGCAGCCTTCTCGTTCTTCTTGGCAACGGCCTTCTTGGCCTCAACCTTGGAGTTGGCAGCAGCGTTGTTGGCAGGTGCCGGCTGCTGAGCCTTCTTCTTGTTCTTCTTGTTGGCCATTTGGGTTACCTCCGCGCAATGCGCTTATACATGAGTAAACCGTAAGCCCCCAAGTGGGAGCTTACGGAATAATGACTGGCACGCCAGGAAGGACTCGAACCCTCAACACTCGGTTTTGGAGACCGATGCTCTACCAATTGAACTACTGGCGTATGTGACTAGAGACTAGCGAGTCTCTTTGTGCAGCGTGTGGTGACGGCACCAGGGGCAATACTTCTTGATCTCCATACGATCAGGCATGGTCGACTTGTTCTTGGTGGTCGTATAGTTGCGGCGCTTGCACTCAGTGCACGCAAGAGTAACTAGAGTACGCATGTATCCTGAACCTTTCATTTCCGCCCCGTACGGGCACGAGTTGTTACTTTATCAGCTCCACGTAAGTGCTGTCAATGAAAACCTCGAGTCAATTGGTTCTCGGTGGATCCATTCATATTTGGAACACATCAATGAAGCCATCGAGATCTAATCGACGGTGCATCCAGGACCATTATCGATCCTCTCGACACCAGCAACGGCTCAATATCCATTGCAGAAAAGAACCCGGCACCCATATAAGTGCCGGGTTCTCTAAGTCAGCTATATCAAAGAGCTAATTTACTCAATGATCGTGGAGACGATGCCCGAACCGACGGTGTGGCCACCCTCGCGGATAGCGAAGCGCAGGCCCTCCTCCATGGCGATCGGGTGGATGAGGTCGCCCTCGATGGTGATGTGGTCACCAGGCATAGCCATCTCGGTGCCCTCGGGGAGCTTGACCGTACCGGTAACGTCGGTGGTACGGAAGTAGAACTGAGGACGATAACCATCGAAGAACGGGGTGTGACGGCCGCCCTCCTCCTTGGTCAGAACGTAGATCTCGCCGGTGAACTTGGTGTGCGGGGTAACCGAACCGGGCTTGCAGAGAACCTGGCCGCGCTCGATGTCCTCACGCTTGATGCCGCGGAGCAGCAGACCGACGTTGTCGCCAGCCTCGCAGAAGTCCATGGACTTACGGAACATCTCGATACCGGTAACGACGGTGTTCTGGGTATCCTTGATGCCGACGATCTCGACGGGCTCGTTGAGCTTGAGCTCACCGCGCTCGACACGGCCGGTAGCAACGGTACCACGGCCGGAGATGGTCATAACGTCCTCAACGGCCATCAGGAACGGGAGGTCGTTGTTACGAGCAGGCGTCGGGATGTACTCGTCGACAGCGTTCATGAGCTCGCGGATAGCGTCCATCCACTTGGCGTCGCCCTCGAGAGCGCCCAGAGCGGAACCACGGATGACGGGGATGTCGTCGCCGGGGAAATCGTACTCGGAGAGGAGCTCACGGGTCTCCATCTCGACGAGGTCGATGAGCTCGTCATCGTCGACCATGTCGCACTTGTTCAGGAAGACGACGATGTAGGGAACGCCGACCTGACGGGCGAGCAGGATGTGCTCGCGGGTCTGAGCCATGGGGCCGTCGGTAGCGGCGATGACCAGGATAGCGCCGTCCATCTGAGCAGCACCGGAGATCATGTTCTTGACGTAGTCAGCGTGGCCCGGGCAGTCAACGTGAGCGTAGTGACGGGCAGCAGTCTCGTACTCGACGTGGGAGACGGAGATCGTAATGCCGCGCTCGCGCTCCTCGGGAGCCTTGTCGATGTTCTCGAACGCAGTGAAGTCAGCCTTGCAGCCCTCGGTCTCGGAGAGAACCTTGGTGATGGCAGCGGTCAGCGTGGTCTTGCCGTGGTCGACGTGACCAATGGTGCCGATGTTAACATGCGGCTTAGTGCGCTCAAACTTCTCTTTGGCCATAAAGCCCTCCTCTTAACAGGTCGTCCCCGGACGGGACTTTGCCTTTATACCATAGTGGCCTCTCAACATACTATTGAGAAGCCACCGTGTTACCTATGGTAGCGGTGACTGGATTCGAACCAGTGACGCCACGGGTATGAACCGTGTGCTCTAACCAACTGAGCTACACCGCCGGATGGAGCCTGCAACCAGACTTGAACTGGTGACCTCTTCGTTACCAACGAAGTGCTCTACCGACTGAGCTATACAGGCACTTGACGGGTGGGAGCTATAGGATTCGAACCTATGTAGGCAGAGCCAACGGGTTTACAGCCCGTCCCCATTAACCACTCGGGCAAACTCCCAATCGTTCAAGTATCCGCAGGTCCTTTGGTCTTTTGGACCGCCGCCCCCGCGAACGAAGAAGATAATACGATGCAACCTTGGGGGCTGTCAACGAAAACCTCTAGATACACGGTGCCGGGCGTATCTATATAGTCGTGACCTGCGGTTTTGTTGAGTTTGGATATGAAGGACGGTGGTTTTGGATACTGAGGTGACTTTTCCCGAGGTAACACTTTGGTGTAGTAGAGTACACCTTCAGGATCGAACTTCGATAACAGCCTATTTGCACCTATATATAGGTCGAGATCGGGCTTCCGTGGCAGATTCGAGCGTGGTTATCTCCCGTCTGAAGTCGAGCGTGGATAATCTCCCACTTTTGTCGTACCCCCAAGGCCAAAGTGACAGATTATCCACGCTCATTCACTAGGCAGGAGATTTTCCACGCTCGTTCGTCCGATAATCCACGCTCGACCAGGATGACTGGGATAGGTCCGGCCTTTGTCTCGATCTGTAACATTTAGAGAACATTTTCTCCCCTATCTGTTACAGGTCGAGATATTACGCAGAGACCTCCGCTTACGTCTCATTCTGTAACAGGAAGAACGGTTTTCAGCTTCTTCGTGTTACAGAATGAGACAAACCGAAAACGAGATGGGCACCAACCCGATGACACACCACCTAAAAAGAAACGGGCCCTGTCCCCACAAGGGGACAGGGCCCGAAACTCTCATGGAGCCAGTGACAGGAATCGAACCTGCAACCCACTGATTACAAATCAGTTGCGCTACCGTTGCGCCACACTGGCACACTTGGCGCTTTCGCGCGAAGCCAGTTAAGAATAAAGGAAATGAGGACGGGGCGCAACAGGCCCTTCACCCGACCACATCTCAAAACTATTCGCTAAAACGAATAGTTTTAATTACAATTGTTATATATAAAACTATTCGTTCTAACGAAGGGTTTCGCGATGCTTACTACCAAGGAAGCCGCCGAGCTGCTCGGCATCACTCCGCGCAGGGTGCAGGAGCTCATAAAAAACGGAACACTTGAGGCCCGCAAGGCTTCTGGTGTATGGCTCATCGACAAAGACAGCGTCGACACGCGACTCCGCTCCGTGACCAAAACAGGGGGACGTCCCCGCCGCGGCCACGGTAAGAACGAGATCGCGTTCACCCTCATGAACCGCACGCACGAAGTCGCTCAGCTGGTCTACAGCACATCGCGAAAAGACTTTACCCACATCGGCGCCGACATCGATTACGCCCACGCCCCTATTGGAGTATTTGGCCCTAATAGCCCCATATCGCTCGACTCCTTCCGCATCTGGTGGCGCGGCCGCGGTATTCCGCTCGCACGCATTGGGCTAGCCTCCCTGCTTGCAGAAGCCGCAGTCGATGTTCCCGATGAACTCGTACAGCGAAATCTTGGCCTCTCCCTATCCGACCAGTATTGGATTAGACCCCAAGGTTCCGGTCTCGCGTGGAAAGATATTAACTTCTTCAATAACGCCTTTGATGACGTCTCGCTGTCCATTGCGCCCTTTGCCCCAGAGGGAAAAGCGGCTGCCGCAAAGCCCGATAACACGTCGGACGGCAATCTTCAAAAGTACTGGACGTGCGAGGGCGGGCGTCGAATTCTGCATAAGGCAGGAGCGCACCTGAACCAGGAACCTTATAACGAGCTGGTGGCGACCGCGCTCCACCGTCGCATCCTAAACGCCTGCGATTATGTGCCTTACTCACTCGAGGGCACGGGCACTTCCGCCCTGAGCATATGCGATGTCTTCTTAACTGATGAAGAAGAGTATGTCCCTGCGTTCTATGTAAACCAGCACGCAAACGCAGATGAACGACTAACCGACTACGAGCGATACGTAGCAAACTGCGAGGAGCTCGGGGTGACAGGCGTCAAGGATGCCCTTGACCGCATGATCGCGTGCGACGACATCATCGCCAACTACGATCGTCATTGGCGCAACTTCGGCCTCGTGCGAAACGTCAACTCACTGGCCTGCAGACCAGCCCCCATCTTCGATTCGGGCTCATCGCTCTGGTGCAACATATCTCTAGAGGAGCTTAGGGCAGGAGAGCACAGTTTTGCCAGCGCGCAGTTCCATTCAAGTCCCGCGAAACAAATGTTGCTTGTTGAGGATATGAGCTGGTTTGACGGGGGCAAACTCGATGGTTTTGTCGACGAGGCAATCGAGATTCTGTCTAAAAACGATGCCCTAGCAGCGAGACTGCCTTATCTAAAAGAGGCGTTAACGTGGCGCCTCGAAAGAATGATCGACATCGCTGAATGGAGTTAGCAAGGCAGCATTGCCCCGCCAACTCCCCTACCGTCCGCGCAGGGCCTTGAGTTTGGCCAGGGCATCGGGACTCAGGCGGCTGCCCAGAGTCATCTTGATTTGCGGAGCTTCCTCTGCCTCGTGAACGTCGTTATCGATCTGTTTGATCTCGTCCACCAGCATACGGCTCGAGATGCGCGTGACGCCCTTGCCCATGACGACAGCCTGGATCGTGCCGTCGCTCGATACCACGGAGCACGCGCGGCCTTCCTCACGTGCCTCGATGCAGAGCTTCTGCACCACGGTATCGGCCGAAACACCCGTCGGCGAAAACTCGATGCGCACGCCACGGGCCGGCAGATTGGGGCGTTCGCTGGAGATATTGCCCGCGCCGTCAAACACGATTACGGCCTCGTAGCGGCCCTGGGCAAACGCCGCCACGTCGTTGATGAGGGCAGTGCGCGCCATATCGTGAACGTCGCTGGAATACGGATCGTCGGAATGGTCGTACACGAGCTTTTCGTAGCGCGGCGTGCAGTGGATCACGTTGTAGCCGTCGACCACCAGCAGCTCGGGCTTATTTGAGTGCACCGTCGAGACTGGGTCGGCGATAGCCTGCGCAAACGCATTGCCGCCCACGCCGTAGGTCGCGGCCGAAACAATCGGCTTGGCCGAGCCCTCGCCAAAGCGCTTGGCCTTGGACTTGGCACGGTTCTTTTTGGACATGCGCTACTCCTCCCCCATGAGCTCGCCGGCGTTGCGGCGCAGCCACTCAAAGCACAGTGCCGTGGTCGCCTGGGCAACATTGAGGCTCTCAGTCATGCCGCGCTGGGGAAGCTTGGTCAAAAAGTCGCATTTCTCGAGCACCAGGCGCGAGATGCCGTCGCCCTCGGAGCCCATGACGAGCGCCACGCGACCCTCGAAGGGAGCATCCCAGCAACTGCCTTCGGCGTGCTCAGAGGCACCGCCCACCCAAAAGCCGGCGGCCTTAAGGTCGTCGAGTGCACGGGCGATGTTGGGCACCTGCGCGATAGGCAGATGCATGACGGCGCCGGCTGAAGTTTTGTAGCTGCCCACGGTCACGCCGGCGGCACGCTTGTTGGCGATGATGACGCCCGCGGCGCCCACAACCTCGGCGGAGCGCACGATGGCACCGAA
Source organism: uncultured Collinsella sp. (assembly GCA_902470835.1). Taxonomy (GTDB): domain Bacteria; phylum Actinomycetota; class Coriobacteriia; order Coriobacteriales; family Coriobacteriaceae; genus Collinsella. The sequence continues at coordinate 898 of CABRHR010000029.1, read as the reverse complement.
GTTGCCGTCGTCGGTCACGTGGTCGAGCACCACGACAAGTGCCGGGCCGTCACCCGCGCGATCAAGGATATCGGCGACATCGGCATAGGGGAAGTTGCCAACCTCGAGCGCGATGCCCTGGTGAGCGCCATGGCTCGACAGCGCATCGAGCTGCGCGCGCGGCACATACTTAATGCGGACGCCCGCGGCGTTGAGGTCATCGACCAGGCGCGACAAGGCGGCATCGCGCTCCCCACCCTCGGCAATGAGCGCGCACTTGATGGGAAAACCGGTGCGCAGCGCCTCGGCAGCAGCACGGCGACCCTCGATGAACTCACCCTTGGGAGCCTGGACAGCGTCGCGGTTGCGATCGCGCTGCGGACGTGCGGCCTGGGAGCGATCGTGCTGGCCCTTGGGAGTGGCAGCGCGGTCGTTGCGGCGAATCGGACGCGAGCCAGAAGCAGCCTGCTTGCCTCCACGCGGTGCACGCTTGCGATTGTCGGCCATAAAACGGCCTCCTTTAAAAAATTTTCAAACAGGACAAAAGAAGCGACCGCTTAAGACGAATAGCTCAAGCGGTCGGTACGGGTTTTCCAAGTGCCCGAGATTGCCGTGAAAGAGGAGCGACGCGTACTTGAGTACGCGAGCGACGGTTTGAACGGCAAGGTCGGGTGCTTGGGAAACCCGCGGGGATTAGAGAGATTTGATACGGGTGCCGGCGGCGGTATCCTCAATGGTGAGGCCCAGGTCCTTGAGCTGATCGCGGATGGCGTCTGCCAGGTCCCAGTTCTTGGCGGCACGGGCCTCGGCGCGAGCCTCGAGAATCTTGGCAGCAGCCTCGTCCACGTCGTCGCCCGTGTAGGCGACCAGACCCTGTCTCTTATACACATCTCCGAGCCCACGAGACGCTACGCTATCT